>ONQM01000010.1 GCA_900319955.1 uncultured Eubacteriales bacterium
TATAGATGATAAATTAGTATTTAAGAATCTAAAAGATAAATATTACTTTCAAATAAACTTTAATACAAAACCATTTGATTGTAATAAAAAATTAATAAACAGATTTGAAACAAGAGAAGTAACAACAGATGAAAGATTACCATTTACACCAATAACTATTCATGTGCAACTTGATTATCTAGAAAAAGAAGAATATACTAAGGGTATAGATCCATGGCTAATAAATGCTTTAAAACTTTTTACTGCAGATTCAGTTGAAAAGTACAAAGCACTTATTGGTAATGATAAGTTATTTGGAGGTGTGTTCAAATTTATGAGTAATTATTCAAAAGATGGTGGTGTGTTCAAATTTATGAGTAATTATTCAAAAGATGGTAAAGTACTTGGAGAATATGATGAAGAAGAAGATGCTGAATTCATAAAAAACTTTGATTTAGCTTATGCTAAAGAAGAAGGCATCGTAGAAGGAAAAGCTGAAGGTGAAAAAGCTGGTATTATGAAATCTAAACTAGAAACAGCTAGGAATATGCTAAAAGATAAGCTGGATATTAAAACTATATCTAAGTATACTAGTCTTACACCAAACGAGATTAATAGCATTAAACTTTAATTTAATTATCTAGGCTTATTACCTAGATATTTTGTTTGAAATAATATTTACAAAAATATTATCAAAAATTATACTAAAGATATAGATTCTTGGTTAATAAATGCTTTAAAACTATTTACTGCAGATTCAGTTGAAAAGTACAAAGCACTTATTGGTAATGATAAGTTATTTGGAGGTGTGTTCAAATTTATGAGTAATTATTCAAAAGATGGTAAAAACTTTGATTTAGCTTATGCTAAAGAAGAAGGCAAAGCTGAAGGCGAAAAAGCTGGTATTATGAAATCTAAACTAGAAACAGCTAAGAATATGCTTAAGAAAAAGTTTAATATTAAAGATATTTCTGAAATAACTGGTCTTACATCAAGTGAAATAGAAAGTATTAAACTTTGATTAAAAGGAACTATTAATGAAAATAGCTCCTTTTATTATTCAAAAAATTTGTCCATGGTAACATCAAGTACAACTGATATTCTGTAAAGAGTATCTATAGAACAACCTAAAGCACCTTTTTTATATTCTAGTCTCCTTATAAAGTCATATGATTTGCTTTTAAAATTTCTTTATATCATAATCACCTACAAGTATTTTCTTACAAAAAGCATTTTATGTCCGGAAACTGTAAATCCCCGTATTTTAGGAAAATAATATGTTCGGTTGTATGATATAATGATTTTATGATAGTAATGATAATAATATGAAAAGTGATGAAAAACTAAATAAAATATTAAAATCAAGTATAGTAGTGTTTTCAGTACTTACAGAAATTAATTTTAAGGTTAATAAATTAAAGTATAATTTAACATTTGATGCCAATCAAGGGTATTTTGGTAATCCAACTGAAATTGCTACTGGACTTTCTAGTGTTACTTTAAGTACAGGTGCAGAAGAAAATATTAATCTTTTAAATGATAAAATTATTGTAAGAAAAGAAATATTATATAAGCTAGAAGATGTTAATTCTAATAGCTCTTTATTTGAAAATGATGATCATACGTTGTATGCTGATTGGGAAGGATAGTAGACTAAAATCTTAAACTTTTTATTTAAAAATCCGACTGATAGTAGATTTTTTCTTAGAAATGATTTATAGTATTCAGTAGGTGATTTTATGAAGAACATTATTGTACTTCCAGCTGATTCTTATACTGTTATTTCTAAGACTGTACTTTCTAGAAATGATACTAATGTAATTAGTATGCTCTACGAACCAATTATTGGGTATGCTGCAGTAGCTCTTTACTATACTTTATTTGATGATTTAGATAAATATTCTGTTACATCACTTGAATACACTCATCATCATTTAATGTCCATTATGGGAATTAGTATGGATAATTTAATTGAAGCTCGTAAGAAGCTAGAGGGAGTAGGACTTTTAAAAACATATTTTAAAGAAGATAAAGATATTAATCATTATGTTTATGTTCTTTATTCTCCTGTTAGTAGTTATGAATTCTTTCATCACCCAATACTTAATGTTGTTCTTTATAATAATTTAGGTAAAGAAGAGTATAATAAACTTGTAGATTTCTTTAAAATACCTAGAGTTTCTTTAAAGGAATATGATGATATTACTGAAAGCTTTTCTAACGTATTTAAAAGTGTTCCAGGAACTTTAGAAGTGAATGGAGATTTTGCTAAAAGAAATACCAATAATTTAGATATTAAGGGAAACGTTGATTTTGATTTATTAATTGAATCTATTCCTAAAAACATGTATAGTGATAAATGTTTTTCAGATGATGTTAAGTCTTTAATTAATACTCTTTCTTTTACATATAATTTGGATACTGAAGCATTAATTAGTATTGTTAGAGATTCTATTGATGAAAAAGGATTAATTGATAAAAATTATTTGAGACGTACTGCTAGAAATTATTATCAATTTAGAAATGATGGATCACTTCCAACTATTATTTATAGTACACAACCTGAATATTTAAGAAAACCAGAAGGTGATAAGTCTAATTGGGCAAAGATGGTTTATACTTTTGAAAATGTTAGTCCATATAGATTTTTGAAAGCTAAAGGGGGAGGTGCTAATCCAACATCTAGAGATTTAAATATTGTTGAAAGTTTACTTGTTGATCAAAAGTTAAAGCCTGGAGTTGTTAATGTACTTTTATCTTATGTTTTAAAAGTTAATAAAGGAAGACTTAATAAAAGCTATATAGAAGCTATTGCATCATCTTGGAAAAGACTTAATGTTGAAACTGTTGAAGATGCAATGAAAAGATGTGAAAAAGAATACAAAAAGCGTAAGAAAAATACTAGTGCTGTTTCTAATAAAACAAGAAAAGCTGATAGTAGTATACCTATTTGGCTTGATAAAAATGGAACAACTGAGGAGGCATCTTCTAAAGAACAGGAAGAAATGGATGATATTTTAAACACACTTGTTTAGTGAATTTGGGAGGTTTGATGTGAATAAAAATATAGAAAAAATTCTAAATAAGATGAATGCTTCAGAATATAAAAGTTTTAGATATAATGTTGTTACTCTTGCAAACTGTTTTCTTATACTTGCATATGATTCTAATTTTTTATCACCTGTTTATATCATTTCCTTGTCTTCTGCAGCATCACTTTTTGGATTATCTTTTGTTCTTTCTAAATCAGATGGAGTTTTGTATACAAAAGATTTCAATGATTTAAGATTACTTTATGATGATATAATAAAAAGATATACTAAATTAAATAAAGAGTTTGACTTTAAAAATCCACTAGAAGTTTATTCTTGCTATATTTATATGCTTAATAATGGCTATTTATCTAGTTCTAAAAAGTTTAATTATAAAAATGAAGATGTAAATGATTTTGCTGAAAGACTTGGATTTGATGTTGTTAATGGTCATGGTGTATGCAGACATATTGCATCACTTTTAAATGATGAGTTTAAAGATTTAGGATTTAGTTCTGCAGTTGCAAGTGTTTCTCTTCCTAAAAAATATATAAAAATTTATGATGCAGAAGCTTTTAAACCAATTATGCAAAATGCTATAAATGGAATTGTTCCAACTACTTTACTTGATGATAGTAATTTAAGTATTGTAGGACCTGCATTTAAATATAATAAAAATATTATTGGTAGATTTAAGACTAATCATTGCATTAATTTTGTTTGCTATGATGGCATTAATTATTTTCTTGATCCAACTAATGATATGACTTATCATTTAGATAAAGATTTTAAGACTTTATATAACGATAGTTATGAAGCTAAGTTTAATAAATTTTATAGAGAAGGGTTATCTAAAAAAATAGAATTAAAGAGAAAATTAAAAGAAAATTACTTTCTAGACTTTAGAAAAGAAGATAAAATTATTAAGAATACTAAGAAAATATGTGAGAATAATAATGATATGTTTGAAAGTTTTTATGATGATAATTGTGATATTTATAATGATATATCAAAAAGACTTTCTAAAGTAGATAAAGAAAGTCATAACTTTTTCTTTTAAATATTTGATATTTATGTTATTATAAGTATGTAATTAAGGAGTGATTTATAATGAGTGGACATTCAAAATGGGCAACAATTCATAGAAAGAAAGGTGAGCTTGATGCTGCACGTGGTAAAGTATTTCAAAAACTTGCTAAGGAACTTTTTGTAGCAGCAAAATCTGGATCTCCTGATCCTGATTCTAATGCATCTTTAAGAATGGTAGTTGAAAAAGCTCGTAGTGCTAATATGCCAAAGGATAAAATTCAAAGTGCTATTGATAAAGCAGCAGGTGCAGGATCAAATGAAAACTATGATTCAATAAGATATGAAGGATATGGACCTGCAGGAGTTGCAATAATGTGTGATTGTTTAACAGATAATAAAAATAGAACTGCAAGTGATGTAAGAGCAGCTTTTACTCATCATGGTGGAAATCTTGGAACGTCAGGTTCTGTAAGTTATATGTTTGAGCGTCGTGGAATTATTGATATTCCATCTGATTATCCTGAAGATGATATGATGATGTGTGCACTTGATAATGGAGCACTTGACTTCGTACATGATGGAGATGTTTATGAAATAACAACTCTAGCTGAAGATTTTATAAAATGTAAAAAAGCTTTAGAAGAAGCTGGAGTTAAAGAATTTTTAACAAGTGAAGTTACATTTGTTCCAACAAATACAGTAGAAGTTGAAGATCCTGAAAAGCGTGAAAAAGTAGAAGGACTTATTGATACACTTGATGATTTAGATGATGTTCAAGCAGTTTATAGTAATTTAAAAGACTAAAAGTTCACTAAAGTGAGCTTTTTTTCTTGAAATTTAAATAATGCGCCCTTATAATAAATATTGGTGGTTATATGTATGATTATATAGAAGGAATAGTTACAAATATTTATTCAGGTAGTATTAGTGTAAATGTTGGTGGAATAGGTTTTCTTGTTAACACTCCTAGTCCTTATAGTTTTAATGAAGGAGAAAAGACTAAAGTTTATTTATATCAAGTAGTAAGAGAAGATGAACTTTCTTTATATGGATTTAAAGAAGAAAAAGAAAGATCTTTATTTTTAAAACTTATTGGTGTTAAAGGACTTGGACCTAAGATGGCACTTCCTATGCTTGCAACAGGATCTGTTGGAGGTATTGTTGATGCTATTGAAAGAGAAAACTCTTTATATTTAAAGAAATTTCCTAAAATAGGTGATAAGGTTGCAAAACAAATTATTTTAGATTTAAAAGGTAAGCTTGGCGATTTTAAGGGTGAAGAAGAAACATCAGAAGATAACTCTAGTGATTTATATGATGCTCTTGTAAGTCTTGGATATAAAGATAAGGAAATAAAAGGAGTTGTTGGAAAAGTTGATAAAAGCTTATCTATTGGTGATCAAATAAAAGATGCGCTTAAGATGCTTTTAAAATAAGTTATTAATTTTTAAATATTACAAAGAAAAGTGAGGTGATAAAATGGAAAAGGATGATATTTATAAAGAAGAAGAAGGAGAAGAAGACAAAAATTTAGATTTAAAAATAAGACCTGAAAGTTTTTCTGAGTATATTGGTCAAAAAGATGTTAAAGATAATATTAAAGTATTTGTAGAAGCTGCTAAGATGAGAGATGAAGTACTTGATCATGTTCTTCTTTATGGCCCTCCTGGTCTTGGAAAAACAACTCTTGCATATATTATTGCAAATGAAATGGGAACAAATATTAGAACTGCATCAGGACCTTCTATTGAAAAATCTGGTGATTTAGCAGCAATACTTTCTACTCTTGAACCAGGTGACGTATTATTTATTGATGAGATACATAGAATGCCAAGATATATAGAAGAAATACTTTATCCTGCAATGGAAGATTTTACTTTAGATATTGTTGTAGGATCAGAAGGTAATAGTCATAGTATAAAAATAGATCTTCCACCTTTTACTCTTGTTGGAGCAACAACTAGAGCAGGTGATTTGTCAGGACCACTTCGTGATAGATTTGGAATTGTTTGTAAACTTCAGTATTATACTGATGATGAACTTACTGAAATAATTAATAGAACATCAAGAGTGCTTAGTATGCCAATAGATTTAGATGCTGCTAAAACTCTTGCAAGAAGATCTAGAGGAACTCCTCGTATTGCAAACAGACTCTTTAAAAGGGTTAGAGATTTTGCTTTAGTTGATAAGAAAGATAAAATTGATTTAGAAGAAACTAATAAAGCTCTTGATAGGTTAAAAGTAGATGAATACGGACTTAATGAAGTTGATCATGAAATACTTAATGCTATAATTACTAAATTTAATGGTGGACCTGTTGGAGTGGAAGCTATTGCATCATCTATTGGAGAAGAAGTATCAACTATTGAAGATGCACAAGAGCCATACTTACTTCAAAAAGGTTTAATAAAGAGAACTGCAAGGGGAAGGGTAGCAACTGCTAATGCTTATAAGATTTTGAATATGGATTATCAAATGAACATGTTTGATGAATAATATTTACAAAAATAAATAAAATAGATATAATTAAATTGTCAAAGGTAGTTATATGACAAAGGTTAAAAAATTTTTTAAGAAAATAGGTGCTTGGTTTAAAAAATTACCAAAACTTATAAAGAAAAACAAGATAGTATCAATTATTTGTTTAGCAGTAATAGTTGTATTAATAATTATTTTAGTTTTAGTTTTACATCCAAGTAAAGAAGATAAACTTAATAGTTATTTAAATACTATGGGTAAAGATTTTTATGAGAATTTTTACTATAAGTAGTTAAGTAGTAATGGTAATGATGCTTCTACATTCTTATCAAAATATTCTAGTATTGGTATTAAAGTTGATTTAGATAACTTAAATAGATATACTGATAAGAATAAAGAGATGATTGATGAATTTACCGGATGTGATAAAAATAAAACAAAGGTAATATTTTATCCAGAAGATCCATATGGAAAGACTGATTATAAGATTGAAACAGAATTAAGTTGTGGAACTAAGGATACTAAGAAAAAATAAATGAGTTAAATAGTACTTTAAAAATAGTACTATTTTTGTTATAATATGTTTGCTTGGAGGCGACATATATGAAACTTGAAGACTTTGATTATGATTTACCAGAAGAGTTAATTGCACAGACTCCACTTCTAAAGAGGGATGAGTCTAAACTTCTTGTACTTGATAAGAAAACTGGTAAATACGAAGATAAAAAATTTTATGATATTATAGATTATTTAAATCCTGGGGATGCACTTGTATTAAATGATACAAAGGTTCTTCCAGCACGCCTTATTGGTACTAAGGAAGAAACAGGTGCGACAATTGAAGTTTTACTTCTTAAAGAATTACACGATGATGAATGGGAATGTTTAGTAAAACCTGCTAGAAGAATTAAAGAAGGAACTATTGTTGTTTTTGGAAATGGTGAGTTAAAGTGTAAGTGCACTGGTGTTTATGATGAAGGCATTAGACATTTTAAGTTTATTTATGATGGCATATTTTTAGAAATTCTTGATAAACTTGGAAATATGCCTCTTCCTCCATATATTCATAAATCTCTTTCAAAAGAGAATCAAGCTTACTATCAGACTGTTTATGCAAAAGAGTTAGGATCTGCTGCAGCTCCTACCGCTGGACTTCATTTTACAAATGAGTTATTAAAAAAAATTAAAGAGAAAGGTATTAAGATATGTTACATAACACTTCATGTTGGACTTGGTACATTTAGACCTGTTAATGAAGAAAATATAGAGGAACACCATATGCATAGTGAATGGTATAGTATGTCAAAAGATGTTGCAGATACTTTAAATTATGTTAGAAAAAATGGTGGAAGAATAATTGCATGTGGAACAACTACATGCAGAACCTTAGAAACTATTATGAAGGATAGAAATTCATTTGAAGAAGCATCAGGCTGGACATCAATATTTATTTATCCAGGATTTAAATTTAAAGGAATAGATGCTTTAATTACAAACTTCCATCTTCCTAAATCAACTCTTGTAATGCTTGTTTCAGCACTTGCTGGTAGAGAAAATATATTAAATGCATATCATCATGCTGTTGATGAAAAGTATAGATTCTTTTCATTTGGTGATGCAATGTTTATTAAGTAAGGTGTATTATGAAAATAAAATATGAACTTTTAAAAACAGAAAAAAATACTAAAGCAAGACTTGGAAAGATCCATACAAATTATGGAACATTTGATACTCCAATGTTTATGCCAGTTGGAACACAAGCAACTGTTAAAACTCTTTCTCCAGAAGAAGTTAAAGCGTGTGGATCAGGTATAATTCTTGCAAATACATATCATTTATGGTTAAAACCTGGTGCAGATATAGTAGAACATGCTGGTGGACTTCATAAATTTATGAACTGGGATCAAGCAATACTTACAGATAGTGGAGGATTTCAAGTCTTTTCACTTGCAAAACCTAAAGACATAACTGAAGAAGGAGTTTATTTTAAAAATATTTATAATGGTGACAAAATGCTTATGACACCTGAAAAATCAATTGAGATTCAAAATAAACTCGATAGTGATATTGCAATGAGTTTTGATGAGTGTGTTGGTTTTCCTCATACTAGAGAGTATGTTGAAAAAAGTGTTGAAAGAACGATTAGATGGGCTAGACGAGGAAAAGAAGTCTTTAATAATCCTAATCAATCTCTTTTTGGTATAGTTCAAGGAGCAGAATTTGAAGATTTAAGAAAACATTGTGCAGAAGAACTTATTAAAATGAATTTTGATGGTTACTCTATTGGTGGTACTGCAGTTGGTGAATCTAAAGAACTTCAATATAAGCAGGTAGAATATGCTTGCAAATATTTGCCAGAAGATAAAACACGTTATTTAATGGGTGTTGGTGATCCTATTGATATAATTGAAAATGTTATTCGTGGCGTTGATATTTTTGATTGTGTTTCACCAACTCGTCTTGCTCGTCATGGACATGCACTTACCTTTAATGGAAAAATTAATTTAAGAAATGCATGTTATAAGGAAGATTTTACACCAGTTGAAGATGGATGTGATTGTTACTGTTGCAAACATTATACTAGGGCTTATGTAAATCATTTAATAAGATCTGATGAAGTATTTGGTCAAAGATTACTTTCTATTCACAATATTAGATTTTTAACTAGATTAACTGAAGATTTAAGGAAATCAATTAAAGATGATAATATTCTTGAATATAGAGAAAATTTTATAAAAAAATATTATGGAGACAAATAAAGATTTGCCTCTTTTTTGAATAATTATTTATTTATTTTCATATAATTAAATGAAATGGAGGATTATATGAATAAAGATATATCGTTTGATAAAGACTTAAATTTTAATACTAGAGTTAGTGATATTACAACTATATCTCTAGAAGATGATTTACATGTAAATGAATTAGAAAATGAAATAGAAGGTAATTTATATGTAAGTGGTAAGTATAAAATATTAGATGCAAGTACAATACTTGAAGATTTTTCTTTTAGTGTTCCATGCACTATTTCAATACTTGATGATGTTGAACCTTCGAGTATCAAATATAGTATATCTAATTTTACTTATGAAATAATTGATAATAATGTACTTAGATGTCATATAAATATGAATATTACTGGTGATTCTTTAGTACGTGAATGTGATGATGATATTGTTCCAGATGAGTTAAAAGAGATACCTACAAGAGATAGGACTGCTGAAAAAAATGAAATTTTAGATTATAAAGCAGATGATACAAATAAAGTAAATGATAATAAAGAAGAAAAACAAGAAGAAAATGCAAAAGATAATGGAAATATAGTTGATGCTAATAGCTTATTTGCAAATTTAGAAGATAATGGTTTTACAACATATCATGTATATATTATGAGAGAAGGAGATACTATTGAAAAGGTAATAGAAAAGTATAAATCAAATAAGGAAGCTCTTTCACTTTATAATGATTTATCAAATATTAAAGTTAACTCTAAAGTAATAGTACCATCAAATGAATGATTTTTTAAGTAAGTTAAATATAAAGCCTTATAAATATAAGTATATTAATAAGGCTTTAATTATATATAGTGATAATATTTATGTATTAAAGAAAAACTCTTATAAGAATAGAATTTATAAGTATTTAGATAGTACTGATTTTAAAAATTATATTAAACCAATAAAAGAAAATGAAAACTTTTATTTATATAATTTTCTTAATGATAATTCAATTGATGATAATGATAAATCTTTAAATTTAATAAATGAACTTTCTAATTTACATAGTAATACTATTTCTTTTAAAGAACTTAATTTAGATAGATTAAAAGAAATAAAAGAAACTTATGAAAATAAAATAGATTATTTATATAAATATTATAATAATTTAGAAGATTCTTATAATAAAGATTCTTTATATAGTCCTTCTACTTATTTATTTTTAAGAAATGTAAGTAAGATTTATTATAATTTAGATTTTTCAAAGAATTTAATTAAGATTTTTTATGATAAAGCATCTAAAAATAATAAGTATAAAGAGTGTTTAATTCTTGGTAAAGTAAGACTTGATAATTTTATAAATAATAAGTTTACTAATTTTGATCATTCTTTAATTAAATCACCTTTATATGATTTAATAGATTTTTATAAAGAGTATTATGATAAAGTATCTTTTAATGAACTTTATAAGGTATATAAGGAAAATTTAAAGTTAAATAGACTAGAAGAGTTATTTTTTATGCTTTCTATAAGCGTCCCCTATAAGATTACTTTTAAAGGTGATAATTACGTTGATACTTTAATAGTACATAAACTAATTAATTATATTGATGTTACTAAGAAATTTATTATATCAAATAATAAGATATACTTGGAAAATAATAATGATAAAGAGAATAAGGAGAATGATAGCATTTAATCTTGTTGTTATAAAGCATAAAACAAGTACTTGCCAAAGTATTATTATGAAAGCTGCCATTATAAAGAACATATAGAACTTATTATTTCTTCTTTTATTCACACATGTTGAGCATTTACAGTAAAATGGATGTTTATTTAGTTTCATATATTCACCTATAATATTTTATGTAAAGTAAAAAAATATGATATTTATATTATTAAAATGTATATAATATAAATATAATATGTAGTAAATATATTGACAATATGCAGATAAAATGCTAATATAAACACATAAAGGAGATGAAGAATATGGCAAGTACAACATGTGCTATTAATGTAAATGTTGATGAAAAAACAAAAAAAGAAGCTTTAAAAATTCTTAAAGACTTAGGACTTAATATGAGTACATTTATAAATATGGCATTAATTCAAGTAGTAAAAAAAGATGGCATTCCATTTGAAATTACAAATTCCAAACCAAGTAGAGAACTTATAAAAGCATTACAAGAAAGAGATGAGATGATTAATAACCCTAAAAAATATAAAAGATATAGTAATAGAGAAGAACTTGAAAAGGCTTTACTATCAGATGAGTAAGTATAAATATGGTGTAGTATATTCTAATAGGTTTAAAAAGTCTCTCAAAAAAATAAGAAAGCAAAAGAAAAATTTAAATGAGCTTTTTGATGTAATTGATAAGTTAGCTAATTTTGAAAATCTTGAAAAGAAATATAGAAATCATAGGTTAATTGATGACAAATATTTTTAAAATTGTATGGAATGCCATATTGAACCGGATTGGCTGTTAATTTATGAGTATAATGATGATAAATTGCTACTTTTATTAGTTGATACAGGCTCTCATAGTAATTTGTTTAGATAATGTTTTAATTTATTTTGTAAAGTAAATAATTATGATATTTATATTATTAATTTTTTGTGGTAATCTATTAGTGTAGAGGTGCTTTGTATGAATAATAAGGGTTTTACTTTAATTGAGTTACTTGCAATTATAACAATACTTGCAATAATAAGTTTAATGACTCTTCCATCACTTAAAAGTGTTATGAATAATAATGACACTAGATCTTGTGATTATTATAAAGATTCAATGAAAATTGCTGCAAAACAATTTATTGAAAAAGAAGGTAAAGATATTAAAGAAGAAAATGGTGGAGTTTTTCCAAGCAGTAAGAGAATTAATTTAAGAAGTGATTTGATAGATGGTGAGTATCTTGATGCATATAGTAGTGATAAAACAATAATAAATGATGATGCTTATGTTTTAGTTTCATTTGATATACATAGTAATACTTATAAATATACAGTTTACATGAAATGTTTAAAGAAAACTAAAGACTATAGTGGAAAACGTAATGTTATAAAAACATATGATCAGAATAATCAGTAAATAAAATACTGATTTTTTTCTGTCAAATTAAATTTTATTGTGTAAAATAAAAGCATTATTAAAATATTTGTGTTATACTTTAATAGTATTTTGAAAAGAGAGTGCAAACTATGAATAACGTAACAAGAGTTAGAAAAAATAAAAAAATATATGGTCAAAAGGTAATTGTAAAAAGTTATAAGATTCATAAAGTTTTTTTTGTACTTTTATTTATATCTTTAGCATTTAATACATTTACAATATATCATTTTGCGACATTTAATCATCATAAAGTAAAGATTGTTACTAAAACTAAAATAAAAGAAAAAACTGTTGTTCCAGAAAATATTGTTTTTTTAGGAGATTCACTTACATATAGATGGGATATAGAAAAAGCTTTTCCAGATCATAATATAGTAAATAGTGGAATAGATGGTAACACAACTGTTGATATTCTAGATGATATGGAGAAAAGAGTATATAGATATAATCCTTCTAAAGTATTTTTACTTATTGGTACTAATGATATTCAAAAAGGATATAGTGATACAAAAATAATTGATAATATAAAGAAGATATTAGACAGTACTAAATCAACTAGACCTCAAGCTAAAATTTATATTGAAAGTCTTTATCCAGTTGTTGATGATTCGGATGGTGCAGAAGATAGAACTAATAAAAGAATAAGTGATATAAATGATAAGATAAAAGATTTAGCTAAAGAAGAGAATATAACTTATATAGATGTATATGACAGTTTACTTAATGATTCTAAAGATAATTTAAATGAAGAATATACGAAAGAAGGACTTCATATGAGTGATAAGGGATATGAAGTAATAGCAAATGTTTTAAAAAAATATGTAAATGAAAAAAATTAATTGCTCCTATTATGATAGAGGTAGGTGATATAATGAGGAATATTTTGAATAAAATAATAGCAATTTTTATATTATTTCTTCCATTAATTGATATTAATAGAGGTATAGGTCTTGTATGTAAAATATTATTTTTAATGTTAATAGTTATATTTTCTATTATAAAAAATAAAAAAAATATAATTATATATATTCCTTTTATTATTTATTTTATTTTTACTAAAACAAGTGAGATTTATTATCCTATGTTACTAATATCATTTTATTTATTAAGAGATGATTTTAGAATAAGTATTTTACCTTTATTTATTTCATCAACTTTATATTCTATTTTAATTCTTTTAAATATTAATTATACACCTAGCACTATTTATATATTATTAATTATGTTCCCTTTATTACTTGAAAGAATTAAATATAATAAAAAATATTTATTGCTTATTCCACTTTTTTTAGTTACTTTTATTTATAAAAGATTTTATATATTATCATTTTCATTTGTTTTAAATATTATTAATTTTATAATATTATTTGTTGTTTACTCTTATGTGCTATATAAAGTCTTAAATAAAGATAATATAAGTTCTTTTTATCTTATTAGTTTAATATTTATTACATGTTTATCTTTCTTTACAAATAATTATTCTTTTGAAATATTTAGTTCTTTATTTATAATATCTCTATATAAGAGTAAGAAAAGACTTCTTTTTTCAGCATACAACCTAGATTTAGGTGGAATCGAAAAAGCACTTGTAAATCTTGCTAATAAAATAGATAAAAATAAATATGATGTCACAATTATTTTAGAAGAGAAGAAAGGAATATTCTTAAACAAAGTTAAAAATGTAAATATAGAAGAATTAAAGGTATCAAATAATAACAATAAATATGTAAGAAAGTTAACCAATATTTCTAGAAAAGTAATATTTAGTTTATTTAATTATGATTTATATGACTTTTCATGCTGCTATGCAACATACTCTTATTCATCTAATATACTTGCAAGAATAGCATCAAAGAATAATTCTATATATGTACATTCTGATTATAGTTATTTATATAATGAAAAAGAGTTTAAGAAATTCTTTGATACTAGAAGTATAAATAAATTTAAATATATAATATTTGTATCTAAAGAATCTAAAAATAATTTTATAAAGTATTACACTAATTTAAAAAACAAATGTATTGTTATTAATAACTTTATTGATATTGATGAAATTAAATTATTATCTAAAGAACAAATAAAAGAAAAAAAGCCTAAAAATAAATTATTTGTATTTGTTGGAAGACTTGATGATTCATCTAAGAAACTTAAAAGAGCATTTGATATAGTTAAATTTAATAAAAGTGTTACATTATGGGTAATTGGTGATGGTAAAGATAGAAAGATGTATGAAGAGTATGTAAATAGTAATAAAATAAATGATAGAGTAATGTTTTTAGGTAAAAAAGATAATCCATATCCATATATGAATAAGGCAGATTATATTATCTTAACATCAGATTATGAAGGATTTCCTGTCACATATCTAGAGTCACTCACTCTTAATAGACCTATTATTACAACAATTGATGTTAATGATGAATATATTGATATTAAAGATTATGCTTATATTATTTCAAAAAGTGATAAAGCAAAAGAAGAGGTAAAAAAGATATTAACAAAACCTGTTGAAAAGAAGAAAATTGATTTAAATAAAGTACAAGATAAAAGAATGAAAGAATTAGAAAGATTATTTGATGGAGAAGAATATGAAATTTAGTATAATAGTACCTGTTTATAATGTTGAAAAGTATGTTAAAAGATGTTTAGATTCTATTTTTAATCAAACATATAAAGATTTTGAAGTAATTGTTGTTAATGATGGATCAACTGATAAATCTATGGATATCGTAAAAAAATATAAAGATGTAAAAATAATAAATGAAGAAAATAGGGGATTGTCGCACGCTAGAAATAATGGTGTTAAAAATGCAAGAGGAGATTATATTCTTTTTGTTGATAGTGATGACTATATAAATAAAGATCTTTTAAAAGAACTTAATAAATCATTAAATAACAATCCTGATGTTGTTAGATTTCAAGTACAGAGCGTTGACGAATATGGAAGCATGACAAAGTATGAGGAAGAGAATTTTGAGGGACTTAGTGGTCCAAAAGCTTTTAAAAGAATTGTTAAATTTCATTATGTTGAAAATGCTTGGTGTTATTTGTATAAAAGAGATTTCTTTATAAAAAATAATTTTAAATATAAAGAAGGAATGCTTCATGAAGATTTTGGACTTACTCCTTTAATCATTATGAAAGCTGGTAATGTTAACTCTATAAGTTATATTGGATATAATTACTTTAATAGAAAAGGATCTATTATGAATAGTAATGATTATGAAAAAGAAAAGAAAAAAGTAAAAGATTTTTATACTCATTATTTATATTTAAAAAAAGAAATTAATAAAACTAATTTAGATAAGAAAGTATTCTTAAGCTTTATTTCTAATTCTTTAATATTAAAAGTTTCTTCCTTAAAAGGCAAGGATTATAAAGAATATAAAAAATTATTAAAAGAAAATAATGTATATAATGATTTGCTTTCAGATACATTTACAAGAAAAATAAAGAAATTAATTTTTAAAATTTCACCAAAACTAGGTGCAAAAATGGTAAAATGATTATAGGAGATGATTGATTTGAAAATATTAGTAACAGGTGGACTTGGATATATTGGAAGCCACACAGTAGTAGAATTACTTAATAATAACTATGATGTAGTAGTTGTTGATAATCTTTATAATGCATCACTTGATGTTAAAGACTCTATTAAGAAAATAACAGGTAAAGATTTTAAATATTATAATGTAGATTGCACAAATTATAATGATATGGAAGAAATATTTAAGAAAGAAGATATTAACGCTGTTATTCATTTTGCAGGATATAAGGCAGTAGGTGAAAGTGTTGAAAAACCTATTATGTATTATAGAAATAATTTAGACTCTACTTTAACACTTCTTGAATTAATGAAAAAATATAATGTAAAGAAGTTTATATTTAGTAGTAGTGCAACGGTCTACGGAACACCAGAGAAACTTCCTCTTACAGAAGACTGTAAGACAGGAGATGCAACTAATCCTTATGGTGAAACAAAGATAATGATTGAAAGAATATTAACTGATGTTTATAAAAGTGATAATTCTATGAGTATAATATTATTGAGATACTTTAATCCAATTGGTTCTCATAAGAGTTATCTACTTGGAGAAAATCCTAATGGAATACCAAATAACTTAATGCCATATATTGTTAGAGTTGCAGATGGTGAGCTTGATCACTTAAACATATTTGGAGATGATTATGATACTCCTGATGGAACTGGCGTTAGAGACTACATTCATGTTGTAGATCTTGCTAAAGGTCATATTAAAGCTTTGGAGAAAGCCAGTAAAGGACCTGGATTAAACATTTATAACTTAGGTACAGGTCATGGCTATAGTGTTTTAGATATTGTTAAGACATTTGAAAAAGTAAATAATGTTAAAGTGCCTTATGTTATTACACAACGCCGTGCAGGAGATATTGCAGCATGTTATGCAGATCCTTCTAAAGCAGAAAAAGAATTAGGATGGAAAGCTGAGTATACACTTGATGATATGTGCTTAGATAGTTATCAGTATATACTTCATAAAAATGGTAAAAAATAATTAGATGCAAAAAGCTCTTTATTCCAAAAGAGCTTTTTCCAATATAATGAAAGTCTTGAAAACAAGTATTTATTATATTATAATTTAATTATTGATGGGAATGATGATATGACTGATATAAGTATAGTAGTACCAATATATAATTCTGAAAAATATATAAAGAAGTGTATTGATTCTTTAATTAATCAAACGTACAAAAATGTAGAAATAATTTTAGTAAATGATGGATCAAATGATAATACAGAGAAAATTATAAAAGAATATAAAGACAAAAGAATAAAATATTTTAAAAATAAAAATCATGGAATAGGTTATTCAAGAAACTTTGGCATTAAGAAAGCAACTAGCAAATACATAATGTTTGTAGATAGTGATGATTATTTAGAACTAGATGCATGTAGTAAAGTTATGGAAAATATAAAGGATAATGATATATTAGTTTTTAATTTCAATAAAATAATAAATAAGAGTATAGAGAAAATAAAAATAAATGAGTTTAAAGCTTCATCCCTAAAAGAAAATCCAAACTTACTTTTAGATATCAATTTATCGCCTTGGAATAAAGTTTATAAGAGAGATATGCTTATAAAAAATAATATTAAATTTGAAGAACAATTGAAATATGAAGATGCAACATTTGTTTCTTATTCACTTGATAGAGCATCTAAAATAACATATATGGATGAATACTTATATAATTATGTTATACATTCTAAATCAGAAACAACAATAAGAGATGAAAAAGTATTTGATATTATAAAAGTAGTAGATAAGATAAGAGTATATTTTGAAAATAAAGATTATATGAATGAAACTATTAATAAATTAATAGTTAGAATATTAACTAATTATACTATTCAGCAGAGAGTAAATGTAAACAGTAAATCAGGATATAAATTTATAGATGATGCTTTTGATTACTTAAATAAGTTTGTACCTGATTATAAAAATAATAAGTATTATGAAGGAAGAGGAATTCTTAGAAGAACAATAGAAAAGAATAAAACATTAACTAAATTATATGTAAAAACATATAGAGGTTTAAAAAATAGGAGTTAAGATGGAAGATGCTTGAAAAAATGCGTAAAATAAAGAGACTAGGAAAATAGTGTATATTTATGATATAATGAAAGATGTATGAGGTGTAACATGATAACAACAATAAAAAATATAATAGCAAATTTTAAAAAATATTGGTTTTTAACCACTCAAATTATATCTAGAGATTTTAAAAGAAAATATAAAAGAAGTGTATTAGGAGTAGTTTGGAGTTTACTTTATCCAATACTTATGATGGCAGTAATGGCAGTTGTATTTTCTTATATGTTTAAAGGTGGACTTAATAATGCAAATTATTTGGTTTATTTAATGACGGGTATTATAATGTGGAATTACTTTAGTGAAGCAACTAGAAACGCTATGACATCTGTTGTTGATAATGCAACATTAATAAATAAAGTATATATACCTAAGTATGTATTTCCACTTGCAAAATGTTTATTTGTGGGTATTAACTTTTTACTAACATTAATACCATGGTTTGGGTTAATTTTATTAACACAGTTTGGAGTTGGAACATATCCAGCTAGTATTAACTGGTATTATCTTCTAATACCAATAATATTTGTGTTCTTCTTTATGTTCACAGTGGGTGTTGGATTAATACTTTCATGTGTATCAGTATTCCTAAGAGATGTATTCTATATATATGGAATAATTCTTACAATTTGGAACTATTACACACCAGTATTTTATAACATAACAATACTTCCACCAAAGCTTCAAGCTTTATTTAAATTTAATCCACTATATCAGTATTTAACAAGTGTTAGAAGTATAGTTTTATATGGCACTTGTCCAAGCTTTGCAACATTTGGAATACTTGCAATAATTGGTATAGGAACACTATTAGTAGGTGCAATTATCTTTAAGAAAAATCAAGATAAGTTCATCTACTATGTTTAGGAGGGTGCAGTATGATAGATATAAGTCACGTTTCAATGAAATTTAATTTAGGTATAGAAAAAGGATTTTCAATTAAACAAGCATTTGTTAATTTCTTTGATCCTAAATATAGAAAAAAGAGAAAGAAAAAAGAATTTTTCTGGGCACTTTCAGATGTATCATTTCACGTTAATAAAGGTGAAGTTGTAGGTTTAATTGGTTCTAATGGTGCAGGTAAATCAACACTTTTAAAAGTAGTAAGTGGAGTATTAAAACCAACAAAAGGTAAAGTAACAGTAAATGGAGTAATATCACCAATGATTGAATTAGGTGCAGGATTTGATGAAGATTTAACAGCAAGGGAAAACATTTACCTAAATGGTGCAATACTAGGTTATTCAAAAAAGTTTATTGATGAAAAATTTGAAGAGATAGTAGATTTTTCAGAATTAAGAGATTTTCTTGATGTTCCAGTTAAAAACTTTTCTTCAGGAATGACTGCAAAGCTTGCATTTTCAATAGCAACAATAGTTAATCCAGAAATACTAATAGTTGATGAAATACTATCAGTTGGTGATATCAAATTCCAAGAAAAATCTAAAAACAAGATGCTCGAAATGATAAAAGGTGGTACAACAGTTTTATATGTATCACATTCACTAAGTTCAATAAAAGAACTATGCGATAAAGTTGTATGGATAGAACATGGAAAAATAGTTGATATGGGTGAAACAGATGTTATATGTGATGCATATTATGAAGCACAAATGGGAATGACTCCAGAAGAAGCACTTGCAAAAAAGAAAAAAGAAAAAGTAAAAAAAGATAAACAAAAGAAAAATTAACGTGAGGTGATATGATGGAAAAATATATTCATTATTGTTGGTTTGGTGGAAAACCACTTCCAAAACTTACAAAGAAATGCATCAAAAGCTGGCAAAAATATTTACCAGATTTTAAGATAATTGAATGGAATGAATCAAATGTTGACTTAGAAGAATGTCCATTTATTAAAGATGCTTATGAAAATAAGAAGTGGGCTTTTGTTGCAGATTATGCAAGGACAAAAGCTATATATGAGTATGGTGGAATATATTTAGATACAGATATGATGATAGTAAAACCTTTAGACTTCCTAATGAAGGATACAACTTTTGTAGGAAAAGAAGATACTCATATGGTTAACTTAGCAATATGGGGAGAAAAAAATAAACATTCTAAATTTTCAAAAGAAATGCTTGATTATTATAAAAAATTACCAGGTTTAAATTTAAATGATATATATAGTAATAGTATTCCAAGAATTGCCACAAAACTTTTAGAAAAAAAAGGATTGAATTCAAAAAATGATGATAGTCAAGTATTAGATGATGATATTCATGTTTACTCAAGAGAATATTTTTATCCATTATCATACAATTTTCAAAATAATGTATTTACTGATAATACATGTACAATCCATTATTTTGATGCCTCATGGACACCAAAATGGGAACAAAGAGAAAACAAAATCATAAGAACATTTGGTGAAAAAAGAGGAAGAAAAATAATAAAGTTTAAGAATAATGTAAAAGGAAAAATAAAAAAGATAATAAAAAAGTAAAAAGAAAAGAGGTACATCAATGCAAAATAAAAAAGAGAAAGAAAAATTAATTAGTATAATAGTTCCAGTATATAATACATCAAAATATGTATATAAATGTTTAGAGTCAATAAAAGAAGCAATAACAGATGATTGTGAAGTATTAGTGATAAATGATGGAAGTACAGATAATAGCGAAGATATAATAAAAGATTTTATAAAAGAACTTCCAGCAAAAAACAAAAATCAGTTTAAACTGTATACAAAAGAAAATGGAGGACTCGCAGATACAAAAAATTATGGAATTGAGCATTCAACAGGAAAATTTTTAAGCTTTATTGATTCAGATGATTATATATCAAAAGATTTTTATAGAGTAGCAATACCATATTTAGATAAATATGATGTTATAATATATGATTTATATGCTATATTTGAAAATAAAAATGAAGATATTTTTAATTATGTTTCAAGAGCATATAATGATAAATTTGATTTATTAGAAGATTGCGTATTAAATGGAGAAATGCAAGGATCATCATGTAATAAGATTATAAAAAGAGAACTATATAAATATAAATTTCCAAAAGGAAAACAATATGAAGATGTAGCAGTTACACCATTTATACTAATTGATGCTAATAAAATAAAATACTTACCATATGCAATGTACTATTACTTACAAAGAAATACATCTATAGTGGGAACAAACACACTATATGATGCTTTCTATAAGATATGTAATAACATTAATGATGTATTAGAAAATGATGAAAAGAAAATGAAAAAATATGAAAAAGTAATTGATTTATTTTATATATCAAGATGCATTGAAAACCTCGAATTAAATATTAAAAAGGATAAAAAAAATGTTGAAAATAATTTAAAAGAATTTTATGAACATAGTAAAAATACAATTAATTATATTATTAAATCAAATCTTATAGAAAGATCAAATTATAATTTAACATCAAATCAGAAAAAAATGATATCAAAATTTTATAAAGAATTGATAGAAGAAAAATATAATGAAGCTGCAAAATTATTTGAACTAAGAAATAAAGTTAATTACATAAGAACAATTGGTAATAGTGGAAAAAGTTTTTTGAAGTCATTCATAGGAGGTTAACCAAATGAAAAAAATTATACATTACTGTTGGTTTGGTGGAAATCCTAAACCAAAGAAATTTGAATATTATAAGAAAACATGGCAGAGGTATCTACCTGATTTTGAAATTATGGAATGGAATGAAAAAAACTTTGACATACATTGCAATAAGTTTGTAGAAGAAGCATACAAAAATAAAAAATGGGCATTTGTCTCAGACGTTGCAAGAGTATATGCTTTATATAATTATGGTGGACTTTATATGGACACTGATGTTGAAATTATAAATAATGTGGATTTTCTTTTCGAAAATGAAATATCTATTGGTAGAGAAAGTAATAACTTTTTATCAACTGCAATGATTTATGTAAATGATAAACACAATAAATATATAAAACAAATTCTTGATTTTTATAATGATTTAGAATTTGATGAAGAAAATGTTTTTAGGTATGCCAATCCAAAAATATTTACAAAATGTTTTCAGAAAATAGGTTTAAAAAATAATAGTGATACACAAGAATTAAAAGATGGTGTAAAAGTATATGCAAAAGATGTATTAGATCCAAAATCATATGATGGGAAAGATAATAATTTTACAAATAACACATGCGCAATACATCATTTTGATGCAACATGGACACCAAAAGAAGAAAAAATTTCAATTTGGTTTGTAAGACATAAAATGGATTTTATGGTCAAACCTGTATACCACTTAGCAGATTTTAATAAAAAATTAAAAAAGCATCATATAGATTCATTACTATTTATATTCTTTCAAGTTGTACTATATTATATTTTATTCATCAGGCATAGAATAGTCTGGATGGATGACTTTGAAAAATATTTTATAGAATTTATAGTAATACTCAATAGTTATATATATATGAAAAAGCATCATGATTATAAAGATAAAATTATTCCATCTAAAAAGTGGCTTATACTCTTAATTATATTTAACTTGCTAATATCATTTTTTATAGGTGGAAAACAAATATTTTTAAATGACTATAAAGTTGTAAATACAAATTTAAAAAGTAATGTATCATATATTTTATTAAATTTTTTAGTTTATCCTTTTGTATTCAATTTTTTAGTTTTACTAAATAGATTTAAATTTCATAATGTAGAAAAAAGAAAATTTGGTAAAAAAAAATCACTAATTTTTTTCTTAGTTAATCTATTTATATTATCAGTTGTATGCTTAAGCTTTTATCCTGGAAATATGACAAGTGATTCTATTGAACAATTATGTCAAGCAATGGGAAAATGTTCTGTTGGTGGTGGGCATCCAATATTTTATACACTTTTAATAAGATTAATGCTATATATTTCACCAGTTCCAATGGTTGTAATTATATTTAATGCAATATTCTTATCACTAATTTTAACAAGAATATTTAGATATTTATGTAAAAATGGATTATCAATAAAATTGGCATATTTATTTGATTTAATATTTATTTTTTCAATTAGTACGCTTTCAATGATATCAATATTATGGAAAGATATACCATTTACAATTTCTATGTTATGGTTAACATTTGAATTATATAAAATTTCAAAAGAAAAGCAAGATTATTTTAAAAATAATCTTAATATACTTAATTTTGTAATATGTATGGTATTTGTATTTTTCTTTAGAGTTAATGGATTAGTGCCTTGCTTCTTTGTAATTCTATATTTATTATATTTTGCAAAAAAATATAAAATGTATAAAAGAGTTGCTGCAACACTTGCTATAACAATAATAAGCATCTTAATAATTAAATATCCAGTCTATGGACTATTTAGTTCGAATGATCAAAGTGTATCAGTAGGGAGTTCACTATCATTTGTAACAAAAGGTTTATATGCATTAGAATACTATGGAGCAGATCTTGATAAAGAAGATCAAGCATATTTAGATACTTTAATTGACAAAAAATATATGGTAGAAAATTATTCTCTATACAATATTGATAAGATATCATTTACTAAACATACAATGAATGGTAAAAAGATGAAGACAGGTAAAACTATATATATATATTTAAAATATTTATTAAAAAATCCTAAAATAATAATAAGAGATAGACTAGATAGTAACAATCTTTTATGGTCATATCAAACACCAGATGATGGATTTCTATCAAGCTATGTTACTGGGATTTGGCTACCTAAAAAAATAAAACCTGAAACAGTAAACTTAGGAAAAGATAAAGATCATGATAATAAACTTGGCATCAAAAAAGAAAATTTTATTTCAACTGCAATTATAAACTATCAAGAATTATCGGAACATTCATTTATACTAAATACTATTTTTTGGCACTTTGGATTATATTTATCTATTCTACTACTATTAATTTATCATATATTATTGAGAAAAATAAAAATATTACCAACATTGATACCAATTTCTGCTAATAATTTATTTTGGATATTCCTTTTATCGCATCAAAGCTACAGATATCTATGGTATATCTCAGTAATAACATATTTTATATTTATATTTACAATATTAGAGGGTAGTAAAAATGAACAGTAAGGTATTAATAATTATTCCAGCATATAATGAAGAAAAAAATATATTAAATACATATAAAAGCATAGTAGACTTTAATAAAAATAATAAAACTAACTATGAATGTATAGTTATAAATGATTGCTCAACAGATGGAACAAAAAAAATATTAGAAGATAATAATATACCACATATTAACTTAATACATAATTTAGGAATAGGTGGTGCAGTACAAACTGGTTATAAATATGCATATTATCATGACTATGATATTGCAGTTCAATATGATGGCGATGGACAGCATGATGTTGCGTATATAGAGAAGATAATCAAACCATTGATAGATAAAAAAGCTGATATGGTAATTGGCTCTAGATTTATAGATAAAAGTTTAAAAGGGTTTAAATCATCTGCTGCAAGAAGAATTGGTATTAAAGTAATATCAGCATTTATTAAATTTGCAACAGGATATAAAGTATATGATACAACATCAGGATTTAGAGCAATAAATAAAAAAGTAATACTTGAGTTTGCAAGTGAATACCCAAGTGAATATCCAGAACCAGTAACAGATGCTGAAATATTAAAGAAGGGTTACAAGATAAGTGAAGTACCAGTAGTAATGAAAAAGAGAATTGGCGGTATATCATCAATAAGAGCATTGAAAAGTGTATATTATATGTTAAATGTATGTTTAGCATTACTTGTAATAAAGATGAGGAGGTATAAATAATGACTATAAAATTAACCTTAACATTAATTATATTTTCTTTGATACTATTTGTTTTAATATCATTTTTACTAAACAAAGGAAGAATTACAGTTAAGTATGCACTTGTTTGGTATATATCAGTATTAATAATATTAATATTATCATTCTTTCCAGGAATATTTAAATTCTTTGCAAAATTATTAGGATTTCAACTTGTTTCCAATATGGTAATAGTACTTTTAATAGGAATACTTTTTATACTGATGATTGCACATACTATTATGATGGCAGGTCAAAAGAAAAAAACAACATTACTAATACAAGAAGTATCACTATTAAAGAAAGAAGTTGAAAAAGATGGAAAAAGTAACAATAATAATACCCGTATATAATTCAGAAAGATATATAGAAAGATGTCTAGATAGTATAAGAAATGAGTCCTATAAAAATATAGAAGTAATAGCACTTAATGATGGTTCAAAAGATAAGTCACTAAAATTATTAAAAGATTATAAAAAGAAATATAAAGATTTTAATTTAAAAATAATTGATAAAGAAAATGAAGGAATAGCAAAAACAAGAAATAGAGGAATAGAAGAAGCAACAGGTGACTACATAATGTTTATGGATAATGATGACTATATAGATAAAGATTATGTAAAACATTTTATGAATGCTAAAGATAAAGAAACAGACATTGTTATTGGTGGCTATAAAAGAGTTAGTGATGATAAGATACTAAGAGAAGATACTTTACATACAAATAGTCCATGGTCAAAATATTTAATAATTACACCATGGTCTAAACTTTATAGAAGAAAGTTTTTAAAAGATAATAATATAAAATTCTTAAGTTATGGGATAGGAGAAGATGTATATTTTAATTTATTTGCATATCAAAAAACATCTAATATAAAGATAATAGAGTATTCGGAATATAATTGGTACTATAATGATAAAAGTGTTTCAAATACTAAACATAAAGGTTTAAATAAAGATATTGATATAACATACCTATTAGATAATTTAAATTCAAAATCTAAAGAAAAAGATATTTATTATAAATATTTTATTTATAGATTTTGTATATGGTATTTATTATATTCCGGCAGATATTCAAACAAAGAAGCATTTATAAATGAATATGAAAGATTAAAGAAATACTTAATAAGTATAGATTGTTA
Source organism: uncultured Eubacteriales bacterium (assembly GCA_900319955.1). Taxonomy (GTDB): domain Bacteria; phylum Bacillota_I; class Bacilli_A; order RF39; family UBA660; genus UBA2730. The sequence continues at coordinate 25,925 of ONQM01000010.1, forward strand.
TAAAGTATTATCACCATTTTCAAGTAAATTAAAAGGTGAAACATTTAAAAATAGATTTATAGTTTTTGCATTTAAAATAATAAGCAAATTAAAACTAATAAAATTATTTGCAAAGTTTTATTGCAGAGGAGAATAGTAATGAAGAAAGTAAATATATATATAGCAGTTCATAAGAAATGTGATTTGCCAAAGCAAGATGGATATATTCCTATTCATGTTGGTGCAGAGGGAAAAGAGGATTTAGGATATTTAAAAGATAATTCAAAAAAAGATAATATATCAAAAAAGAATCCAAATTACTGTGAATTAACAGGAGTATATTACATTTGGAAAAATGTAAAATGTGATATAGTAGGACTCGTACATTACAGAAGATATTTCTTTTTAAATAAAAATGAACATACACTTGATAAAATAACAGATGAAAAAGAAATAGAAAAGATAATGAAAGACTATGATGTAGTACTACCAAAAAAAGTAAAATTAATAGGTAGAGATGTAAGAAAACAATGGGATAAATTTCATAATCCAAAAGATTTAGATATAACACGTGAAGTGATAAAAGAAAAATATCCAGAATACATAGAAGCATTTGATGAAGTACTAAAAAGAAATTATTTGTACCCATATAATATGTTAATAACAAAAAAAGAAATATTTGATGAATATTCAAAATGGTTATTTGATATATTATTTGAAGTTGAAAAAAGAGTTGATACTAGTTCATATACACCATATGAAAAAAGGTTATATGGATTTTTATCAGAAAGACTCTTAAATGTTTGGTTTGCAAAGAATAATAAATATAGAATAAAAGAGCTATATGTATATAATATTGATGAAAGTTATTTTAAACAAAACTTAATAAATAATATAAAAGACATAATTGTAAGATAATAAGGAGATGATGTTTGTTATGAAATCATTACATACATTTGTAGTACTAGCATATAAAGAATCAAAATACTTAGAAGAATGTATAAAATCTGTATTAAATCAGAAATATAAAAGTGAAGTTGTAATAGCAACATCAACTCCAAATGATTATATTGATAATGTAGCAAAAAAGTATAAACTAAAAGTTATTAAAAAGAAAAATAAAAGTAAAGGAATAGGATATGACTTTGATTTTGCACTTTCATGTGCAAAAACTGAATTAATAACTATTGCACATCAAGATGACATATATGATTATGAATACTCAGAAAAAGTAGTAAATGCATATTTAAAAAATAAAAATTTGGATCCAATTATTGTATTTACAGATTATTATGAAATACATGATAGTGGGATAGAAAAAGAAAATACAAATTTAAAAATAAAGAGAATACTTTTAAAACCATTAAAGAAGGTAAATAATTCAAATAAAGTAAAGACAAAAAGAAAAGTAATAAAAATAGGAAATGCAATAAGTTGTCCTGCGGTAACATTTGTAACGAAAAAAATAGAATTCCCAGTTTTTGGTAGTAAATATAAATGCAATGTAGATTGGAATGCATGGGAGAAATTGTCAAAAAAAGATGGTGCATTTATATTTGTACCAGAATTACTAATGGGACATAGAATTGATAGTACAACAACAACTACAAAAATTATTAATGAAGGTACAAGAACAAAAGAAGATTTAGAAATATTAAAAAGGTTTTGGCCAGCACCTATTGCAAAATTTATAAATCATTTTTATAAAAATTCTGAAAAAAATAATAAGTAATAGATGAAGAAAAGAGTGATGTAAATGGCAAAAAAATCTGTATCAAAAAATTATATTTATAATTTAGTTTATCAAATATTATTAATGGTTATTCCATTAATTACAACACCATACTTATCAAGAGTATTAGGTGCAGAAAATTTAGGAATATATAGTTATACACTATCTATTGCAACATATTTTGTACTTTTTGGGTCACTTGGAGTAGCACTTTATGGTCAAAGAGAAATTGCATACGTAAGAGATGATAAAGATAAACTAAGCAAGACATTTTTTGAAATATTGTTTTTTAGATTTGTCTCAATGGCTTTTTCTATATTTACATTCTATCTTTTCTTCTGTTTGAATGGAAATTATAAAGTTTATTATAGAATATTACTTTTAGAGTTAGTAGCAAACTCACTAGACATATCATGGTTATTTCAAGGACTAGAAGAGTTTAAAAAAATAACAGGAAGAAATATTGTCGTAAAATTAATAAGTTTAGTTTTAATATTTACACTTGTAAAAACTAAAAATGACTTATGGTTATATGTAGTAATATATGTTTTATCAGATGTAATTGGTAATTTGTCATTATGGCCTTATTTACCAAAATATGTAAATAAGGTAAAACCAAAAAGATTAAATCTAAAGAAACATTTAAGACCAATACTTGCACTTTTTATCCCACAAATTGCAGTTAATATTTATACTGTGCTAGATAAAACAATGATTGGATTAATATCAGGAAATATGGTTGCAGAAGGAAACTACGAACAATCACAAAATATCGTAAAAACAGCACTTACAGTTGTAACTGCACTTGGAACCGTAGTTTCACCAAGAATTGCAAATTCTATGTCAAATCATGATACTGAAAAAATAAATGAATATTTATCTAAATCTTTTAGATTTGTATGGTTTATGGGAATCCCAGTAATGTTTGGTATAATGGGAATTGCAAATACTCTTGTTCCGTGGTTTTTAGGTAGTGAATTTAATGATTCAGTTGCATTAATAATGCTTGGTTCGCCACTTATTATGGCAATTGGATTAAATAATGTAACAGGTTTGCAATATTTAGTTCCAGTAAAAAAACAAAAATTATTTACATTGTCTGTTGTTATTGGAGCTTTGTTTAATTTTACACTAAATTCAATCTTGATTCCAATATATGGTGCAAATGGTGCAATAATTGCATCAGTATTAGCAGAGTTTTTGATACTAACTATCCATATTTTGGGTATAAAGAAAGATATTGATATAAAAATGATTTATAAGGGAAGTTTAAAATATATAGTTAGTGGAATAATAATGTTTTCAGTTGTATATTTTATTGGAATTAAGATGAATCCAACTATGTCAACGACTTTTTTACAAATATTAGTTGGAATAATTATATATACTTTGTTATTAATAATTGCAAAAGATGATTTTATTATTGATATATTTAAAAAGATGTATAACTTTATTAAATTAAAAAAATAAATATTCTATTAAAATGTTAAAAAATATGAGATAATAAAGATATAGAGGAGAAAAAATTATGGATGTAATGGAAAAATTAAGAAAGAGTAAAAACTTTGATAAATATAAATGGATATATTTTACTCATGGTAAAACAACAAAAAATTATAAATTTGAAAATAGGATGAAAAACTATGAAAAAGTTCTATTTATACTTGCTGGATATAAACAGTTTACCTATGATATTTTATTTAAAAGAGTAAAAGAATTTATACCTGATGATATAGAAGTATGTATTTTATCAAGTGGAAAATATTGTGAAGATTTATCAAAAATAGCTGAAGAAAATGATTGGTCATATTTAAGTACAAAGAGAAATTGTGTATCTTTAATTCAAAATACTGCAATAAATATTTTCAAAAATGCTAAATACATCTACAAGATGGATGAAGATATTTTTATAACTAAGAATTTCTTTGACAATTTATTTAAAACTTTAATAGAATGCAAGAAAAATTCTGATTATAATCCAGGTTTTGTTGCTCCAACAATACCAATAAATGGATTTTCAAATATGCTTGTACTGCAAAGATATAATTTAATAGATAAATATACTAAAAAATTTGAAAAACCTAAGTATGCTGCAGGTTCAGAAAGAATGATTGAAAACAATCCAGAAGTTGCAAAGTTTATGTGGGGAGAGGGTAAGTATTTACCAAATATTGATCAAATGGATTATGATTTAAATAAAGATAAATTTGATTATGTTGCATGTCCTATAAGATTTAGTATAGGTGCAATACTTTTTGAAAGAAGTTTATGGGAAGATATGTACATGTTTGATGTAAAACACGGATCATGTATGGGACTTGATGAATCATGCATATGTAGTTATTGTATGATATCATCAAAAACAATAATTGTATCAAAAAATACATTAGTAGGTCACTTATCTTTTGGAACTCAAAATAAAACTATGAAGGAATACTTTGAAAAACATAAAGATGTATTTGATATTCATAAAATTAAAGGAGAAGAGTAGTTATGGAACATTATGATTATTTAATAGTAGGAAGTGGTCTTTTTGGAGCAACTGTTGCAAATAGACTAAAAAATGATGGTAAGAAAGTATTAGTTATAGATAAAAGAGATCATATAGCAGGTAATGTATATACTGAAGATGTTGAAGGAATACATGTTCATAAGTATGGAGCACATATATTTCATACAGATTATAAAGATGTATGGGACTTTGTAAATTCATTTGTTGAATTTAATAGATTTACAAATAGTCCGATAGCATACTATAAAGGTAAAGTATATAATATGCCATTTAATATGAATACATTTGCAAAACTATGGGATGATGTAGTAACACCAGATGATGCCAAAAGGCATATTGAAGAAGAAAAGAAAGAGTTAAACGGCAAAGAACCTAGTAATTTAGAAGAACAAGCTATTAGTTTAGTAGGTAGAACAATATATGAGACACTAGTTAAAGGTTATACTGAAAAGCAGTGGAATAGAAAATGTACTGAACTTCCAGCATTTATAATTAAAAGATTACCAGTTAGATTTACTTATGATAATAATTACTTTAATGATAAGTATCAAGGTATTCCAATAGGAGGATATACAAAACTAGTTGATGCAATGCTAGACGGAATTGAAGTAAGACTTAATACTAATTACTTTGATGATAAAGATTATTTTAATAGTATTGCAGATAAGATAGTTTATACTGGAATGCTTGATGAATATACTAAGATAATGGATACAGAAAACTTTCAAGGTAATGCTGTAGTTAACTACACAGATAGCACACCAGCATACACAAGAGTAATAGAGCATAAACATTTTGATAGTACATCAGTATCAAATAAAACTGTTGTAACATATGAGTATCCAGAAGATTGGACACCAGAAAAAGAAGCATATTACGTTATAAATGATGATAAGAATAATAAACTAGCAGAAGAATATAGGAACTTAGCCTCAAAAGAAGAGAATGTAATATTTGGCGGAAGACTTGCAGACTACAAATATTATGATATGGATGATGTTATTAAAAAAGCATTAGAAATTGAACTTTAATTATTAAAGTCCTTTTTTTTTGCTTTTTTTCATGCTATACTTATTGTATAAGATAAGATAATAAAAGGTAAGGGTTAGTAAGCTAGCATCATGGAGGAACATATGAATAATAAAGTAGAAAAAAAACATAATGGAGAAATAAGTTTATTAAAATTTTTATTTTCTTTTTTGATAATTGCATTTCACCTAGGAAATCACTTTGACAAGTTTGATTATGGATATTTAGGCGTTGAGTTTTTCTTTATAATAAGTGGTTTTTATTTTTGTAAAGGTACAGTAAATAAAAATTTTGAAAGTAAAGATATACCTACTAATAGTTTTGATTTTTTTAAAAATAAAATATTTAAATTTTTACCATACTATGTTATTTTATATTTAATTTCAATACCAGTATTATCAATAGTTTACAAAGCACCTAAAACAGATTTTATTATTTCTTTTATGAATATGCTATCATTACCTTCTTATGAATATAAAATATATTCATCATATGCAATTACATGGTATATAAATTCAATGATATTAGTTGAATTTATCACATACCCTTTATTATTAAAATATAAAGATAAAATTGTGTACATAGTATCACCTTTAATAGTTTTCTTTTCATTTTGTTTTTTAATGATAGGATATGAATTTATTGGTAATCCATGGCAAACAACTATATTTTGCTATAAAGGTGTAGTAAGAGCTTTAATGGATATTAATATTGGAATATTTATGTATGGAATTTCTGAAAGATTAAAAAATGTAAAATATACGGATTTTACCAGATTTTTAATGACAACAATGGAAATAATTGGATATATATTAATTTTCTATTTATCAGACAGACATACTAATACTATTGAATTTGCTATATTATTCTTAATAATCATATGCTTATCAATAACATTTAGTGAAAAGGATTATTTATATGAAATATGTAATAATAAATTTTTCTATTTTTTAGAAAAATTAAGTCTACCTGTATATATTTTTCAAATTGCAATAATTGATATGATTTTATATATCAATAATGAAATGAAGTGGAATTTAGGATATTATAAATTATTAATACTAATAATTGTAATTTCAATTATATTTGGAATAATTATTTTAAAAATATTTGATGCTTTTTCTAAACACAAGAAAGGTATAAAAAGAATCTTTATAAAAGAATAGGTTTTAGAAAGAAAATCAAATATGAAAAAATAAATTACTCGTATAACTTTGTAAGAGCAACATGTGCTATTGGAATAACATGTTTCCATTTTTATGTTGATTCAAATGATAAATTAATTTTTTTAAAAGAAATAAATGGTACCGTATATTTTTGGTGGCATCTTTGTAACTTCATTTTTTATATTATATGGTGCATTATTATATTTGAATCACACTAAAATTGATAGTATAAAAGAATTTTATAAAAAAAGATGACTATCACTATTTCCAACGTATTATTTAGCATATATCCTAATTTACATTGAAAGTATTGTAACAAGTGAAGTACCATTTGATCTGCATCATCCTATAAGATACTACATTTATACATTGTTAGGAATGGATGGATATTTAATGGGAAAAACTTGGCCAAATAATTATTACATATTAGAAGAATGGTTTTTAGGTGCAATAATTATTGTATATATTTTATACCCAATTATTGTAAAATTATTAAATAAAAAAGAAAAATTAACTACACTAATAATAGTTGTTCTTTATTTATTAACACTAAATTATAAAATGTTAAATCAAGATTCTTTTAGAAATATATTTAGTTTTATTTTTAGCTTTTATATAGGAATGCTTTTAACAAAAAATAAAGAAATTTATGATGTAAAAGAAATATACATAACATCAATAATACTGCTAATATTATCATCTATATTACCAATTAGTGTAGATACAAATATAAAGAATCACTTAGATGGTTTTCTATTATATTTAACACTTTATGGAATTGGAAATAAAATGATGAAATACAATAGTGTTAAGGCTCCAATTAATATAATTAGTAAAGTGTCATATGAAATATTTTTATTGCAGCATGTAATAGTGTATACAATGTTAAAACTCGCAAATCCAGCTAGTACAATAAGATCTCTTTCAATACTATTTTTTACAATTATAAGAATTATTAGTGAGTAGTTAGTATTATATTATAGTAAAGAATATATTTAAAAATATTTAAAAAAATTGAATGAATATATAAAGACTCATGTTAATGAGAAAAATAAAAAAAAATCATAATAAATTGAAAATGACATTATAGTGATATATAATTATAATGTAGAATTAAAAGGAGACTATATATGAATAAAAAGATTAAATTATTAACATTATTCTTGCTTTTATTTGCATTTTTTAATATAAAAAATGTAAACGCAGAAACAAATACAAAATTATTTTTAGAAAACCCATTAAGAAATAATGAAAGTTATGCAAATACAATAAGTATACATGGATGGGTAATGAGTGAGGAAGCTGGAACAAGTGTAAAAGTATACATTGATAA
>ONQM01000048.1 GCA_900319955.1 uncultured Eubacteriales bacterium
AAGTCCAACAAACAAGGAATTCCCTTGTTTGTTACTAATAATTAACTCAAACATTGCATTTAACCCTTCAATGTTGCATTTACATTTTCATTTGAGCCAAAGATATCAACAGGTACTGTTGATATCTATTGTTTTAATTTCTATAGTTCTATCTCCAATGCTTTTTTAATAACATCATCCATATCATAATATTTGTAGTCTGCAAGTCTCCCTCCAAATATTACATTCTTTTCTTTTGATGCAAGAATTCTATACTCTTCTGCAAGCTTATTATTCTTATCATCATTTATAACATAATATGCTTCTTTTTCAGGTGTCCAGTCTTCAGGATACTCATATGTAACTACTGTTTTATCTGATACTGAAGTACTATCAAAATGTTTATGTTCTATTACTCTTGTATATGCTGGTGTGCTATCAGTATAATTAACTACAGCATTACCCTGAAAGTTTTCTGTATCCATTATTTTAGTATCAAATTTAAGTGATCTATATTCTAGTCTTCCAAGTTTATAATCAAAATATTCATCAAGCATCCCAGTATACACTATTTTATCTGCAATACTGTTAAAATACTTTCTATCATCAAAGTAATTAGTATTAAGTCTTACTTCGATTCCGTCTAGCATTTTTTCAACTAATTTTGTATAACCACCAATTGGTATACCTTGATACTTATCATTAAAATAATTATTATCATATGTAAATCTTACTGGTAATCTTTTAATTATAAATGCGGGTAAATCAGTACATTTTCTATTCCATTGTTTTTCTGTATAGCCTTTAACTAGTGTCTCATATATAGTTCTACCTACTAAACTAATAGCTTGTTCTTCTAAATTACTTGGTTCTTTTCCGTTTAACTCTTTCTTCTCTTCTTCAATATGTCTTTTGGCATCATCTGGTGTTACTACATCATTCCATAGTTTTGCAAATGTATTCATATTAAATGGCATGTTATAAACTTTACCTTTATAGTATGCTATTGGGCTATTAGTAAATCTATTAAATTCAACAAAAGAATTTACATAGTCCCATACATCTTTATAATCTGTATGAAATATATGTGCACCATACTTGTGCACATGTATTCCTTCTATATCTTCAGTGTATACATTACCTGCTATATGATCTCTTTTATCTATTACAAGTACTTTCTTACCATCTTTCTTTAGTCTATTTGCAACAGTTGCTCCAAATAAGCCACTACCTACTATTAAATAATCATAATGTTCCATAACTAAATTTTCTCCTTTAATATTTTTAAATTAAAAATTTTATTTAAGAATTTATTTTTATTAATCAAACATGAAAAAATAAATAATGTAGCTGTAACTATTAGAAACAATAAAATATTTATTCCAATATTTATTCGATTTAACTTTAGATGATATATAATCTTAATTACAGGTATTTGAAAAACGTAGACTCCAAAAGTTGCTTTTGACAACTTAACAATAATTTTATCATATTTTTCATTAATTTTAAAATTCATTATCAAATAATATAATGTCAAAATCCATATTTTTATTATTAAACTATCATAAAATATTTCAGCATAAAAGTTACTTATTAAATACTTCCCAATAAAAAATTCATAATTTGTAGATATAATAGATATTAAAATAAATATATATATATATTTATTTATTTTTTTACTATTATTTTTATCTTTTCTTAATTTATATCCCATTATATAATATGTAATCCAGGTCCAAATTCTCAAAGGTTGTATAATTAAATCTTTTATTGTTTTTCCATAATATTTATTTAAGAAAAAATTTGAAGTAAAAATTATTGATGATAATAATATTAATCCATAAAATACTTTCTTATTGTCTTTTATTTTATATAATGCTGGTGTAATTAGATAAATTATAGACAATGCTACCATAAACCACATAATTGCAAGTGAACCTTTTTGCATAAAAATATTGTTGAAAATATCTATAATATAAATTAATGATTTTCCTTTAATTATTATATAAATTATTCCTGTTATTGCTGATAAAACTGCTAGAAAAACATATATATTTAATATTTTGTATAGAATTTCTTTGAAATTTCTTTTTTTTGATAGCATATTATATCCACTTATTAAAAAGAATAGAGGAATTCCAGGTGTGCCAATATAATATATTAAAGTATTAAAATATCCACCTTTTACACCAAAAATATGTAATGCAAGTATACATATTGCTGCTATAATTCTTAATATATCTAAATTATAATTTCTTTCCATAAGGTTATTAACTCCAATTTAATTTTCTTTTTATTCTATTTGTAACTTCTACAATAAATTTATCATTCATAATTTTTAGCATAACATAGTATATTGTTGTCCCAACAAATACTTGAACAAATATAGAAATAATATTATTTGTTATTAATTTACCTATTAGTAAGCATAAGACAAACATAATAATACTTGACATTAAATAATTTTTTGTTAATTCTAACACTTTCTTAAAGTCAAAATCTTTTCTAACAAAATATGCTTGAACTACTGTAACTGTAAACTCAGCAATTACTGTTCCAATTGATGCTCCAACTGCTTTATACTTAGGTATTAACAACATATTCATTATAAAGTTTATACATGCACCACATATTACAGATATAGTATACTCTTTTTGTCTTTTAATTGGTAATAAATACTGAGTACCAGTTACATTACTTAATCCAATTAATAATATTATAGGACTAATAACACTCATAAGAATTACTACCTCATCATATCCTTTTCCAAAAAATACTGGTACAAATGAAGGTGCAACTGCTATTATTCCAAAAATTAAAGGAAATGCAAGAAGAAATACTATATTGAATGATTTACTCATATATTTTTGAATCTGTTCTTTATCACCTTTAGAATAAGTATTTGCTATTCGTGGCATCATTACTGTTCCAAATGATGTAATTATCGTTAATAACATCTTAATAATTTTTTGTGATTGATCATAATAACCAACTTCAGATTTATCAGCTATAATTGTACCAATCATTGTTTTATCAAGTAAGGTATAAACTTGAATTGCTATTTGGGGAATGAATAAAGAAATTGTTGGTTTTAAATGCCTAAAAATTTTTAAATTTTCTATTTTTACTTTAGTAAGATATTTTGGTAAATAAAACCATAATGTTAAATTTCCAACTAAAGTTGAGAGAACATAAATAATAAAATATATTATTAAATCATTCTTTGATTTTACAAATATAAAGATAGCTACTAGACTTATTAATTTAACAATCGTATTTCTTAATACAGTTTTTTTAAATTCTTCTAGTCCTTGAAAAAACCAACTAATATCTATCATATTACCTATTATCTCAAGTAATAATATCTTATAATATATTTGATAATGAGTTCCATTAATAAATATTAAATAATATATTATTATACTTATAGACATTGTAATAAGTCTAAATATAAAAATTTCCCAAAATGTTTTAGAATATTTTTTTGAATCATCCTGTTCAAATGCAATTTCTCTTTGTCCATAAAGTGCAACGCCTAATGAGCCAAAAGTTATAAAGTATGTTGCAATTGATAAAGTATAACTATATATTCCTAAATTTTCAGCTCCTAAAACTCTTGATAAATATGGGGTTGTTATTAATGGAATAAACATTACAAGAATTTGGTACATTAAATTGTATATATAATTTTTACTAATTGATTTTTTCATATTGATGTCACTTTCTTTTCTAATTTAAGCCTTTTTCTATCATCTAAGTACTTATTCAAATCATTTACTGAATAACTTATTGCAAAATAGAATGTATTATAGTAAAGATATAATATTAAATCATCTATTAAACCATGGGTCGCTATAAATGTTAATATTAATATTAACAGCTTATCATCTTTTTTGTACGCATATATAATAGAAAATGTAAACAATAATATAAACACTACAAAATAAACACCCCCATATTTTTCCAACATATTTAAATAAAAATTGTCAACATAATTGTATTTAGAATTATTCTTTTTTCCTGTATCTAATAAACCATTTCCAACATATTCAACATCGTTGCCCCATAAACTTATTTTATAATTTTTTAAAGAAAGGTTCCCATAGTATAATCTTCCTCCAAGTATTTCGTTTAGTTTTAATTGATTTTTATCTAGATAATTAAAATTATATGTTACATAAAAACTTATAGCTCCACATATTATAAATGAGAATATCGATATAAACCTTAATACTTTTGGATAAAATAATTTATTATTTTTCTGAAAAACAAGTAATATAATAATTAATACTATTGACTGATAAAAAGATAATCTTGAATTAGTATACTTAAATGTAAAGTAATTTAATAAAATAAGTAATAGATATATCAAAATTCTTTTAGGACTTTCATTTGACAAATATATTGTTAGAAGAGTTATGTTGAAAACTATAATTTGCGGAAGTAAAGAATACCTAAAACCAATATAGTCTCTTGTCCTTATTCCATTTTCAACATAATCATATATAAGTCCTGTTTTTGCACTGATAAAAACAAAAAAGAAAAGTAATAAGTCTAATATAATTGTATATTTTGCTATTTTTTTGAATTCAATATTTCTTGCTGAATATAGAAATAAAAAAAGTGGGAGCATATCAATACCGTTATCATGCCTAAATAGCAAGATAAAACTCATTAAAATACAAATTAATAAATAAATAAAATCGGTTGTACAATAAATAGTGTTGGTGGTGATAAAAATAGTATAGAAAAAGACATTTAGTCGAGTTACAATATAATTGGAAAAAATATTGAAAGGTCGT
>ONQM01000037.1 GCA_900319955.1 uncultured Eubacteriales bacterium
AAGAAAATAGAAACAGCTTCTGAGTTAGAAGAATATGACTAATAAGATAGAAACAGTCTTAAATAGTAAACACCAAAGTATTTTTTAACCAATAAAATAGATTTTAATTATAAGTTGAAAATAACTTACAAAATGTATTATACGAGGAGAAATAAAATGAACAATTTAGAAGGAAAAGTAGCAATAGAAACAGATATTTGGAAAGTACCAGGACTTACTGAAGAAGAGTCTAAAGCTCACATGGAAAAGACAACTACAAGTATTCCATTAAAAAGAATAGAATCTATTGAAGATATTGGAAATTGTGCATTATTCTTAGTCAGCGATGATGCATCATATGTAACAGAATCTATATATGCAGTAGATGGTGGAATGGGAGTTTAAAAAACTCTCTTTTTGTTTTAATTAAATTTTTCAATTACCAAAATCAAAATTGATGATTATAACAAGATTTTTGACTTAGATGTAAGGTATAACATTGAAATGAAAATAAACATATTACTATTATTAATAGAAAATGGTGATAGTATTATTAATATGTTACTGGTAGGTGCCGCACGTGTATTAGCAGAACTATCAATGTGTAAAAATAATTATTATATTAAGGCTAATAAAAAAGATATAAAATATAGACAGTTAAAAATATATTTGATAATATAAGCATAGAAGGAGAAATTTATGAAAAAAATACAAAAATATAGTTTAGGAATAGATATAGGTATTTCATCAGTTGGATGGGGAATGTTAGAACTAGATGATGAAAATAATCCAGTTAAAATAATTGATAGAGGAGTAAAAATTTTTTCACCGGGTGAAAATGTTAAAACCGGTGAAAGTAAAGCAGGAGAAAGAAGAGCATATAGAGGCACAAGAAGACTAATAAGAAGAAGAGAGTTAAGATTAGACAGAACTAGATATCTGCTATATAACTATGAATTACTAAATAATTATGTAGATAAGAACAAATATAATTCATTAAAATTTGAATCAGAACAAGCTGAATACTTGACTGAAGTTTTTAAAGCATTAACAAATGATTATTATTCTAAAAATAATACCAATCCATATGAGCTTAAAGTGAAAGCATTATCTAAAAAATTATCAAAAGAAGAACTAGCAATTATAATGGTACATTATGCTAAACATAGAGGATATAAATCTAATAGACAAGAAAATGGTGATGATGCAAAAGAAAATTCAAAGGTATTAAATGCAATCAGTATAAATAAAAAAGAACTAAAAGAGCAAAAATATAGAACTGTATCTGAAATGTTTATAAAGAGTGATAGATTTAAAGATCGAATAAGAAATACAACTGGTGACTATAAAATGGTAGTAACTAGAGAAATGATACAGGATGAAATTAATAAAGTTTTAGATAAGCAAATTGAATATGGTCTTATAGACAATAGTTTTAAAAAGGAATTTTTAGGGGATAGTACATCAAAAATTGATAAAAGTATATTTTCAGGACAGAGAAATTATGCTAAAGGTCCTGGAGGAGACTCAAAATATGGTGGAAATCTAATAGAAAAAATGACAGGAATATGTAGATTTGACCACAAACCAAGAGCTCCAAAACATGCTCCTAGTACAGAATTATTTGTTAATTTAAGCAAACTAATTAATTTAAGATATTACGAAAATGATGATTATGGAACCAAATATTCTTTAAATAAAGATGAAATATTAAAATGTATAGAATTATTAAAAACAAAGAATGAATTAAAATATAATGATATAGCCAAAATCATTGGTAAAGATAAAGTATCATTTGAAAATTTATCTCTGAGTAAATCAAAATATATTTCAGTATTAAAGAAATTTAAAGAGGAACAAGGATTAGATGAACAACAAAAAGTTGATTTTAATACACTTGCAAAAGAGAAAAAAGATATTTTTGATGAAATGATTGAGAAAGAACTATTTAAAAGCACATTTGGTGAATTGAAATTTTATTCGAACGTAAGAAGTTTGTTTATAAAAAAAGATCCTAAAAAATGGGAAAAAATAAAAGATGATTTTGATTTGTTAGATATAGTTGCAACAATATTAACAAACTATAAAACAAATGAAGATATTAAAGATAAATTAGAAAAAGCAAATATAATAGAAAAAGAGTATTATGATTTAGTTCTTGAATTACCAAATATAAATGATCATAATAATCTATCATTAGATTTAATAAAAAAATTAAACAAAATAATGTTAGATGAACGTATAACATATGATAAAGCAATGGAAAAAATAGGTTATAATCATTCCGATTTAAATGCTAATTTTAATAAATATGATACTTTAATTCCAATATATACAAATAAATCAATAACGAATCAAAGGGTTATAAGGAGTTTAGCACAAACAAGAAAAGTTATTAATGCAGTAATTAAACAATATGGTATGCCATATCAAATAAATATTGAGACAGCAAGGGAATTATCAAAATCTATGCAGGAAAGAAATGAAATAAAAAAGAATCAAGAAGAAAATAAAGAACAAAATCAGCAAATAAAAGAGAAAATAGTAGAACTTTCCGATAAATTTTTAACAACAGAATCAGTAAAACCATTTGACGTTTTGAAATATAAATTATGGGAAGAGCAAGGGGAAGTAAGCCCATATTCTCAAAAGAAAATAAAAATTGAAGATTTATTTAATGACAACATGGTTCAAGTAGATCATATTCTTCCATATTCTAGAACATACAATGACTCATACTTAAATAAAACACTTGTATTAACAGAAGATAACCAAAATAAAGGTAATAAAACTCCATATGAATATTTTGGTGGAAATAAAGAAAGATGGAACAAATATGCAAATTATATAGATTCGCTTAACGTAAGTGATAAGAAGAAATCAAATTATCTTTTAAAAAAATTAACTCCAGATATTGAACAAGAAATGAGAAATCAAAATTTAAATGATACAAAGATAATTAGTAAAACATTAGTAGATTTTATAAAAGCTCACTTGAATGTAAAGAAAGTTCACAGCTATCCTGGAGCCGTAACTGGTAAATTACGTTCTAGATGGAGATTAAATGGATTAACAAGTAGTTATGAATCAACTGATTATATAAAACCAAGCTATAATGATGATAAAGTAGTAAAAAACAGAGATAATCATTTACATCATGCATTAGATGCACTTGTAATTGCTTCTATTAATGATTCATTAGCAAGAAAAGTTGCACAATTTGAATTATACAGTAAATTAATAATTCATAATAATAAAAATGTAATTGAAAACTTAAAAAATGATACTACAATGATAAGCAATTACAATGGAATAATAGTAGATAACAACACCGGTGAAGTTTTGGATACAATGACATTTGGAAAATACTTTGATAAGCTATCAAAGAAAGGATTAATTAGATATGATGCTAACAATATAGCACACATTAATTATCCGGAACCATATCCTAATTTTTGTGAGGAAGCAAAAACTATAGTATATGAACATGATAGCAAAAAATTAAAAGAAAAATTTGAAGAGTTTAAATTAGAAAACTATCATTATACAGCTGATGATATAGAAAATCTAACGCCACTAATACCAGTGCAAACAAAGACAAAATTGTCTGGAAAATTACATGGAGAAACACTATATGGATATCATGAAGATAATGCAGGAAATGGCACAATGACAAATAGAATTTCAGTAATATCTGAAAGCTTTAATTCCAAAAAATTGGAACAGATTATTCAAAAAGACGGTGGCTCAAAAGAAGTATATGAATCATTAAAAGAATGGCTAGGAGATTCTGAAAATGGAAACGGTAAAAAATCATATGATAAAAATGGATATCCAAGAAACAAGAAAACAAACAATATAATTAAAAAAATAACAATTGAAACACCATATAATGGCAAAGGACATTTTGTAAGAGGATCAATTGTTGAAAGAGAAAACTTATATCTAACAAAAATATATAAATCAAAAGATAAAAATGATGAAAAATTATATTTTGCTGGATTTGACTTATATGATATTGAACAAATGAAAAATTATAATAAGACTCATAACGACTTTAAAGTAACATTATGGTATGGACAAGGAAAATTTATTATATTAAATTATAGTAACCTAATAGAAGAATTTGATTTATATTTAAATGTCCCTAAAACATCACTTGTGAAAATAACTAAATTAGATAATACATCTGGATTAGGATATTCGGTAGGAAGTCATGATGGATATTTTGAAATTCTAAGTCCAATAGGAGATAACTATGATTTATTAACAGAAAAACTAGTTGGAAAAATAAAGAGTCAAAACTTAATTACAGTCTCAACAATTAAGAGCGTTGAAATTATAAATATAGATACTTTAGGAAAAATACATGGGTTACAGGCAAGTAATAATTAAAAAAAGTGAAAAATTAAGCTTAAAAGATGAACAACTTGTAATTAGAAAAGATAATGATGACATAAAAATACCATTAGAAGATATAAATTTTATTTTAATAGAAGATAATACAACAAACATCACGTGTAAGCTTTTATCAAAAATAGGTGAGTATTCAATATGCTTACTTGTTTGTAATGATAAATTTGAACCTTCATCCATAATGTATCCTTATAACTATCACTTTAAACAATTAGAAAATTTAAATTATCAATTAAATCTTGATGAACACAGCAAACAGATTTTATGCCAGCAAATAATAAAGACAAAAATAACAAATGAAATAAAGGTACTTGAATTAACTGAAAAAGATGAATATACAATAAATAAATTAATACAATTTAAAGATGAAGTAAATCCAGGAGATAATACAAATAGAGAAGGTTTAGCAGCAAAGATGTACTTTAGAAGTTTATTTGGAAATAATTTTATAAGATTCTCTGATGATAAAATAAATTCTGCTTTAAATTACGCATATACGATAGTTAAAAGCTCAATTGTGAGAACATTAGCAATTTATGGATTAAATACATTCTTAGGTGTGAATCATAAATCAAAAGTTAACAACTTTAATTTAGCATATGATTTAATAGAACCATACAGAGCAATTATTGATTATTATGTATACAAAATAAAAGATGAATTAGTTTATCCATTAAATTTTGATAATAGAAAAAAACTTTTGAATGTATTAAACTATGTCATTATTTACAATAATAAAAAAGTTACTATAGAATATAGTATAGAAAGGTTAGTTGAAAATTATACCAGGATTTTAAAAGAGCCAAATAGTAAAATAGAATTTCCAACAATTTATTATGAATAGATTTATGAGATTAATAGTAATGTTTGATTTACCAGTTGTTACAGAAAAAGATAGAAAAATATATACAAAATTTAGAAATTATTTATTAGATGATGGATTTATTATGATACAATTTTCAATATATTCTCGAATTTGTAAAAATCAAGATGATGCATTGAAGCATTTAAATAGAATATCACTTCATTGCCCAGAAAAAGGAAATGTAAGAGTATTACAAATAACTGAAAAGCAATATGAAAGCATGCGTATATTTTCTGGTACAATGGATCCAGAAGAAAAAATAGATTCAACGCCATTAATAGTTATAGAATAAATAAAGGATTGCCAAAATATGGCAATCCTTTATATTTTTCAAACAAAAAAGTCTCTGTTAAGTAGGACGAGACCAAATCCTTAAGGCATTATGCCTTATTACAGTAACCTGTAATAATTTAAGTAGTCAGCATTATTTCTAATGCAAGCTAAATGTATCATAATTAAGTATCCTTGTCAATAACTTTTCACCAATAAAAATTAGAAATTTCAGTTCCTCTTTATTACCATATATAATACATCTTTTATTTATATTTTTTGGATATTTTTTAAGAATATAAATTTCATCGCTAGTTAATAAATTTCCAATTTTATTTTTACTACTAATATAAAAATCATTATAAAATCTATTTATATCATCGTCATTCATAAGATTATAATTATTTAAATCAAAATATTCTTTTATGATATTATTAATATTATTAAACTCAATAAAATTATCATAAGCATATTTAAATACACTTATCTCTTCATCAATATATTCATAAATATTATTAATACTAGATAAAATAAAAATTGTATTTTTAATTTTTTTAAATTTATTAAGAATTTTAATAGCATCAGATGCATCTAAATAGACATCAAAATCATCTATAATAACAATATTATTTTTAGAACTACTATTAAGTCTGTATATTAGCGTTTGATATATAAGCATTCTTTTTTGCACTTTACTTAAATTATTATTTGATATTAAATAATCATTTATATAAATATCTGTATATTTATTTATAATCGACTCTACACTTGTAATATTAATATCCATTTTCAATTTATCATCATAGTTTTTATTAATTTTCTTATCTATAAGTGAATTTATTTTTATATCAATTTTATTGAAAATGTTATTTACATCTTCAAGTATTCTATCAGTATTAATTGATTTAATAATACTATCATATATTAAACTATGTAAAACATTGCTCTTAGTAAAACTAAATTCATTAACAAAATCTGTTTCCTCATTATAATAAATTACATTATATTCATTTTTTTCAATATGTTTTCCATTAACAATAAAATTTTTGTTCTTTCCATTAAAGCAATCACTTAAACTATTAAACAACTCTTTTTTATTTGTATTACTGCTAGAAAAAATTAAATTTATTTCATCATTTAAATTTAAAGTAGTATTTTCAAATATTATTTGCATATAATCACCATACAATAATTTTAAAATATTATTATTTTCTTGTAAAGTGTGATATACTTAATTTGAGGTTACAGTACCCTGTATAATTTAAGTAGTCATTAACCTACGGGATATACATTTGATGAGAATGGTCGTTACAGTACCCTGTATAATTTAAGTAGTCATTAACTAATATTATTATTAAGTAATAAAATTAATAGTTACAGTACCCTGTATAATTTAAGTAGTCATTAACATTCTTCAGTTAAATTAACATTATTAAGTAGTTACAGTACCCTGTATAATTTAAGTAGTCATTAACATGTAAAAGATAAATACCACGATGGAACAAGTTACAGTACCCTGTATAATTTAAGTAGTCATTAACGTGCTTTTATGTGCTTTTAAATTGATGTGTGTTACAGTACCCTGTATAATTTAAGTAGTCATTAACATCTTTCATTATAAATTCTAAAAAGTAAGGTTACAGTACCCTGTATAATTTAAGTAGTCATTAACTTCGGATAAAGATTTGGATCGTGATCTGGTGTTACAGTACCCTGTATAATTTAAGTAGTCATTAACATTTTTGTATCTATACTATCTGTTTCATTAGTTACAGTACCCTGTATAATTTAAGTAGTCATTAACAATATGTATCAGGTGATAAACCTTTGGCTAGTTACAGTACCCTGTATAATTTAAGTAGTCATTAACGTTCACTTGCTTGTTCCATCGTTAAGTCTTGTTACAGTACCCTGTATAATTTAAGTAGTCATTAACATATAATCTATTAGTATTCTATGTTATGAGGTTACAGTACCCTGTATAATTTAAGTAGTCATTAACATAATAGATAAGATTATTCATTTGCTGCTGTTACAGTACCCTGTATAATTTAAGTAGTCATTAACATAAAAGAAGATAAAAACTACAAAGGACAAGTTACAGTACCCTGTATAATTTAAGTAGTCATTAACGTTTTATAAAGTGGATAATATAATTATATTGTTACAGTACCCTGTATAATTTAAGTAGTCATTAACTCCAGTATCAACTTTAGTAATTCCATCATGTTACAGTACCCTGTATAATTTAAGTAGTCATTAACCAACGTAGCGGAAGTTTTCTACTTTTTCATGTTACAGTACCCTGTATAATTTAAGTAGTCATTAACTTTTACAATAATTCTAAAAGATATCGGTAGTTACAGTACCCTGTATAATTTAAGTAGTCATTAACCCATTCACGAACAATATCTCCTGATGGAGGTTACAGTACCCTGTATAATTTAAGTAGTCATTAACAGGCTTTTACATTAACTTGATACTACTCTAGTTACAGTACCCTGTATAATTTAAGTAGTCATTAACGTATATTCTTTAGTGTTAGCTAATTTACAAGTTACAGTACCCTGTATAATTTAAGTAGTCATTAACAGAGTTGGGTTGAATATTTAATAGCTATAAGTTACAGTACCCTGTATAATTTAAGTAGTCATTAACTTTATTAGATAGATATTCTATTGATAGTGGGTTACAGTACCCTGTATAATTTAAGTAGTCATTAACTTTCTAGTTTTGAGGTAGTTTCTTCTCCACGTTACAGTACCCTGTATAATTTAAGTAGTCATTAACTTCACATTATTATTATCGCACTAAAAAGGTGTTACAGTACCCTGTATAATTTAAGTAGTCATTAACGAGTACAAAAGTAGATATTATGAAGCACAAGTTACAGTACCCTGTATAATTTAAGTAGTCATTAACTGTAAAAAGAGTATATGGAGCCATTACACTGTTACAGTACCCTGTATAATTTAAGTAGTCATTAACATTTTCAATTTCTAAATATTCATCTCTACGTTACAGTACCCTGTATAATTTAAGTAGACATTAACCTGATGGCATAAGAATAACAGATAGAAGTGGTTACAGTACCCTGTAGTCATTAATTTTTACATCTAACTTATTATCTTGGCTGATTATAGTACACTTTACAATTATACGTAACAGGTTCAATATATGCAGTAGATGGCGAAATGGGAGTTTAAAAAACTCTTTTTTTGTTTTAATTAAGTTATTTGATTATGGAATAAAGTAAAATGCTACATTTTCCGTAATGGAGAATAGGTGTCTAAAACTGACAAATAAAATTAAAAAAATAAAATAAAAGTGAAAAAAATTCTTCATTATGCTATCATTAAATTGGAGGCTAATATGAAAGATTATTTTGGTTACAAAAGTAAAAAATGTATAGTAACAGGAGCATCTTCTGGAATAGGAAAAGCAGTATGTGAAATGCTTGTAGATATGGGAGCAGAAGTATATGCTCTAGACTTAAATGAATGTAATGTAAAAGGGATAAAAGAATTTAAAAAAGTAAATTTAACAGATAAAAAAGAAATAGATGAGACATTTAAAAACTTGCCAGAAAAGATAGATTCATTCTTTGGAGTAGCAGGCCTTTCTGGAGCAAAGACTGATTATATTACAACATTTAATTGTGATTATACATCAAACTTTTATATAACAGAAAAATATTTAAAAGAAAGAATGAGTGAAGGATCGTCTATACTTTATGTATCATCAACTGCAGGATTAAACTGGAAAAAATATAAAAAAGAACAAGACAGAATTGTTAACCTAAAAACATGGGAAGAAGTAGAAGCAAAAATAAAAGAATATAATAAATATTCTGGTACAATGGCATACATGTATGCAAAAAGATGTATTTCACAATATGCAGCAGAAAAATCTGTTGAATTAGGAAAAAGAAGAATAAGAGTAAACTGTGTGATGCCAGGATCAACAAATACTGGAATGAAAGATGAATTTGAAAAGATGGCAGGAGGTAAAGAAGCACTTTTAGATGAAACAGGAGTTGCTCATCGCCTTGCAACTAGTGAAGAAATGGCAGGACCTATTGTATTTTTAAATTCCGATATGGCATCATTTGTATCAGGAGTAGACTTCTGTGTTGATGCATCAGATCATGTATTAAAAGAACTTAACTTAAAAAAAGATAGAGAAAATATATCTGCAACAAACAAAATAATATTAAGTCTTGCAACAAAGATGACTAATAAATAGGAGAAAATATGAAAGAAGAATTTGATAAGGAAAATATATTTGGAAAAGGAAATCTTAATGAAGCATATGCAAAATATTTTATAGGAAATAGTTATTTAAATCCATTAGAAAATAGTAATTATCTGCACATGTGTAATGTAACATTTGAACCTAATTGTCGTAACAACTGGCATATACATAACTCAAAATATCCAGTAGGACAAGTACTAATATGCACTGCAGGAAAAGGAGTCTATGAAGAGTGGGGAAAAGAACCTATAATAATGACACCAGGCACAGTTGTTGAAGTTCCAAGTGGTGTAAAACATTTTCATGGATCATATCCTGGATGTTGGTTTTCACATATTGCATTTAGTATTCCAGGTGATGATGCAAAAACTGAGTGGCTTGAAGAAGTAAATGACGAAGAATATTATAAAATAAAAAAATAATATTCTTCTTTTTATGTTATAATATACACTTAAGTTGGTGATACATTATGAATGGATTAAATGAAAAAGAAAGATTTGAAATAGTAAGAAGCAAAAGGGTAGATGAAAAAGTAGAAAACTTCTTAAGACCAAGATTTGATAATTTAGAAATAGAAATATTAAGTTACAATAAAGAAAAACTATTTGATCTTATGAATAAAAGAGAACTTAATGGTTGATGCTGGCAAACAACAGAAACAGCATCAATATTTATGGAAGATGATGATTACATAGTAAGAGGTAATTTAAAATTTGATGAATATGATTTTTATTACCATTCATGGTTAGTATTTAAATATGATAATATAGAATATGTATTTAATCCATGCCTAAACGTATTTTGCAAAAAAGATATATATGATAAAATATTTGAAGTAGATGAGATGAAAAAAGTATATGCAAAAGAAGTAAAAGACTACATTATAAATTTTATAAATAACCCAATTGATAAAAATTCATATGAGGATGATCCATATGTATCATCAAAAAAGATAGAAAGAATATTAAATGGAACAGATGATGAATTTGATTATTTATCTTTCCCTGCAACAAACGATGTATCCGC
>ONQM01000046.1 GCA_900319955.1 uncultured Eubacteriales bacterium
GAGCATACCGTAAAGCAACAACGTTATCTCATTTTTTCTATTTCATTTGCTGAAATGCTATGACTATATACTCCATAGTTTAATATTAATACAGAAACTCTTTGACTATCATTGTTTAAATACGATAATATATCTGTATTCAAGGTGTCTATAATTTCATTTTCATGTCCATTAATTGTTTTTCCATGTCCTTTTCTATAACGAATATTATAAACTTTTTTTGTGGCAATATCTAGTTTCATTTCTATTGTACAGGCTTTATTATTAGGGGGAAAATCCCTATAGAATTCCAATGTAATTAAGCCATTAGTGTCATCTTCTAAGTAATATTCTGCCTTTGTTAATTTTACACTCTTTTCATAATTTTGAGCTATATTTGTCGTTTCTGCTTTTAATTGAGAAAGGTTAAAAATGTCTGAACTTATATCATATGAAGTATCAAATTTTTTTTCAGTATAGGGAGCCCAATCGTCATCATTCTCAATCCAATTAAATATAGCATAAGCTGCAATTAGCCAAAAGGCGATTAATGCAATTAATATTACAGTAAAAAAAATATTAAAAATCTTCTTTTTCATCATTTTATCTCCTAATCTAATAAATTTTATTAAATTATATCATCTTGTAATATTAAAGACAATATAATCCTCCTTTATAATATTAGATACTAGAAATAAAAAAATAATGCAATAAAAAAATAAAATTTTATAATATATAATTTGGACAATAAGAAAAATAAATTATTATGTTTTATAAAAATATTTATTATAAGATGTAACATAAAGGAAACAAGAAATGTCTTTATTATATAAAATGCTATTAAAATATTAGGAGAAAAATTATGGAAGAAATAGTAAAGATTTTTAATAAAATAAATTCTGCAATCAGTGTTATATTTGTAACTTTAAATGCAGTTTTCGGAACAGAATGGGTATTATTTGCAGGATATCTTATTCTCAATATATTAGATTATGTAACAGGAGTTGTGAAAGCAAGAGTAAAGAAAGTGGAAAATTCAAATAAAGGAATAATTGGAATTGTAAAAAAGGTTTGCTATTGGATTTTAATTGTGGTCGCTTTTTTGATTTCATACCTTTTGATGGAACTAGGTAGTAAATTAAATATTAACTTGGACTTTATAATATTTTTTGGATGGTTTACTCTGGCATGTTTAATAATAAACGAAGCGAGAAGCATTATAGAGAATTTAACAGAAATAGGAATTAAGGTACCTAAATTTTTAAAGAGTGGATTAAAAGTGTATCAAGAGATATTAAATAAGACTATAGATAATGAAATAAATAAAGACTCAAAATAATCTATTTTTGTGCACCTAATAAGAATTGTATAGATATGCATAATATAATAGAGACATAAAGATTAATCATAAACTGATCAGATATATGATAATTAAAAAATATTAAATAAAAAAGAAAGAAGGGATTTTTATGGACACAAAAGTACTTACGGTACAAAAATGGCTAAATTCTACTTATCAAAAAAAACAAGGTTGGAAAAATGTTGCGGAAGATGGATATACTGGAGGAGGAACTGTTGCAGGATTAATAAGGGGATTACAAATTGAATTAGGGGAAAATACAATAGATGGAATTATGGGAAGTGAAACAAGAAATAGCTTTAACGACTACTTTGGAGGACATTTAAATAAAGATAATTATAATAAGAATACTAATATTGTAAAAATATTAACAGGAGGTTTCTACTGTAGGGGAATTGAACCAGGTTCATTTACAGATAAATTTACAGATAGTGTTGTAAATGCTGTTAAACAATTACAAGAACAGATAGGTATCGAAAAAACAGGAAATGTAAACGGAAAATTAATGGCAGCTGTTCTAACGACAGATCCGTTTGAATTGGGAAAGAATAACGATTCAAACATTAGAGAGATACAACAAAAATTAAATAAATGGTATGACAATTATTTAGATACATATATACCTACTATAGGAGAAGTCGAAAGAAAAACAATGGAAGGATTATTAAAAGGAATACAATCAGAGATAGGTGCAGCAGTTGATGGATTTTGGGGTGAAGATACTATGTCTAAATTACCAACCATTCCTTCTTCCAGTTCAACAACTAGATTGGTATATTTATTACAATTTGCATTATATGTAAATGGATACAATCCTAATGGGTTTGATGGTGCATTTGGAAACGGTGTGATTAGTGCAATAAAAAAGTGCCAAGAAGATTACAAACTAGATGTTGATGGATATTGTGGAAGGAAAACATGGGGAGCATTATTGGTTTCTTGCGGAGACACTACACGTAGTACGAATGCTTGTGATACTAGATTTGAAATAACTCAAGAAATAGCTAACAAACTAAAAGAAGATGGGTATTCAATTATTGGAAGGTACATTATTGGAGGAGACTTTAAAGAACTAAGACCTAATGAATTAAAACTCCTTTTAGATAATGGATTTAAGGTGTTTTTAATATATCAAGCTTATGACAGAAATATTAAAAACTTTGGACCAATAGAGGGAGGAAAAGCAGCAACTACAGCTAATGGAGCGATTATAAAACATAAAATTCCGGACGGAGCCATAGTATATTTTGCAGTAGACATGGATGTGTATGAAGACCAAATTGATGACTATATTATACCTTATTTTAGAGGCATAAATAAGCATAAAAATAGTTCATATAAAGTAGGAATATATGGACCTAGACTTGTATGCCAAAAAATCATAGATGAAGGCTTAGCAGAATACTGTTTTGTTGCAGATATGTCATATAAATATTCTTGCAATATTGGTAAAAAGATACCAAAGAGCTGGAGCTTTGACCAGTTTAATGAAATAAAAGATTATAGAAATATTATAGACCTAGATAAAGTTATGTATAGTGGAAATGCAAATTTAGTAACGAAACTAAAGAGTGGTAATCCTAATTTTGAAATAGTTAATAAAAATTTATATGAGAAGTTAGAATATGTATACAATTTAGCAAAAGAATATGAGCCAAATGGCACAATAGCAAAGTGGAATTATATGGTTGTAAATTATTTTAGACATGCATCATATAAAGGTGCTGGATGGGATACTATAGTAGGCACAGTACTTGGTTGGATTAACTATGTGAACAATAGATTACCAGATAATGTAAGTGAAGATATATATTCAAAACAAATGTATATATATGATAGAAAACTAAATGTTAGTATGCAATTTGGACATATGGCTGCAGTTCTAGCGTCGTTACTATACAATTCTAACATTGTATATACAACATATATTGATAGTAATGGAAATGAAATAAGAACTCAATCTCCAGAAGATTTGAATATTGAGTTTACTAGTAGACAGAGTAAAATAACTGATTTATGTGGTTGGGCAGGAGATTTAGTACAATTATTAAATAACACTAATGAAGAAAAACTGCAAAATCAGGAAGGTAATACGGATGTGGAGAAACTAATGTCATTAATAGGAAGCTCGAATGGAGAGTTTGATCAAGAAGATTTATGCCAAGATATAGATGCTGTAAATGTATGCAGAAATTTAAAAAATACACCGATTAAAGAAGTCTTGGAAAACTATTATGAACAAGATAATTGCTTTAGAATGAACAAATTTATTGCTAATAGAAAATTAATAGGAAACCTACCAACATCAGTAAATAATGATAGTTCTGATTATGAAGTATGCAAAACTTTAGCATATAGATATGTGTCAAAAGAAGATTCAGAAACATCTATATTAGTTGACTTGTTTAATTTCATAAATTATGGTATACTTGATGTTAATAGGTGGAAAAATATTGCACCAGAAGCTTGGGGAAATAAAATAAAAAATTATATAGAATTGGGGTTATAAAATGAAGGAACTCTTTATTATGTTTCAAATAATTGTGACGTGTATAATAATACTATTTGCACCACCAATACTTATTACAATAAAGGATAAAGAATTCAATGAATTGTTAAGGCATAAGACTACTACAGGATTTCCAGAGTCAACATTTATAATTGCTGTACTAGTAGACGAATTTTCCGGACACGATTGCAAAATATACATATTTAATGGAATAACAAATTATACACTTGAAAGAAGCAAAAATTCAGAAATTAGAACTTATATTGAACAAAATAATAACATAAAGAAGATAATAATAGGAGTGGATGTAGTTTTATTTAGCAGTATATATGTAATGAATAAAATAAATAGAAATAAAGAAGTAAACAGAAGAAAATATATTGGTAAAAAAGAATAATTATAAAGAGGGCACAAATGAACTCTACCCCTTAAAGTAGACACTAATAAAAAAGAGGTGTATACTTTAAAGGGGGATTTTTATGGGTAATAAGAGAAAAACCTACTCAAAAGAATTTAAAGTTATGGTAGTAGAAGATTATTTATCAGGTAAAAGCGGAGGTATTCGTCAAATAGCTATAAAATATGATATTCCTAAGGAATACATGGTAACTTTATGGACAAGAAAATACCAAGCAAATGGCTCAGATTCTTTAGGAGAAAATCGTGGCAAGACTAAAGGACATAGAAAAGGGCGTCCAAAAAAGAATATGTCTGATAAAGATAAAATTAGATATTTGGAAGCAGAAAATGCCTATCTTCGTGAAATTGTGAAAGAACGAGAAAATATTCTAAAAAAAAAGAAATAATATTAAAACTTTCTGCTAAATATCCTACTAAAATACTTCTTGAAATATCTGGAGTAAAGAAATCTACATATTATAAATGGTTAAATAGAATTAATGTAAGAACTAAAAAAGATATTGAAGATGAAGTGATTTTGGGAAAAATTAAAGAATTATATAAAAAGCATAAAGGTAGATATGGTGTAGATAGAATGACTCATGCATTAGAACAAGACTATGATATAAAGTGTAATCATAAAAAAATCTATAGACTAATGAAAGAAAATAATTTATTAGCTGTTATTAAGGCTAAGAAAAATTATACAAAACCAGGAGAACCTCATCCAAAGCATAATGTATTAAAAAGAAATTTTAATACAAGTTGTCCCTTTGATAAAGTGGCCACAGATATGACTGAAATAAAATATAAAGGAAAGAAGATATATATTTCACCAGTAAAAGATTTAAATACACATGTTATAGAAGCTAATGAAGTAAGTTACAGTGCATCAATTTCAATAGCCATACAAATGCTAAATCAAATAAAAGACAAATCAATTCCAGAAGGAACTATATTTCATTCTGATCAAGGAAGTATTTATAATAGTTTACAATTTCAAAAAATGCTAGAAGATAATAACTTTATACAGAGTATGTCTAGGAAAGGAACTCCAATAGATAACTCACCTATGGAAAGCTTTTTTGGGACATTAAAAAGTGAATTAATTTATAATCCTTTGATAGATATTAAAAATTGTGATATGATAGAAGAAATTAAGAAATATATAGATTATTATAATAATGAAAGAATACAAAAATCATTAGGTTATTTAACACCTATGCAATTTAAACAAAAACAGTTAAAAAAGCAGAAAGTGCTACAGTAATAACTGCAACACTTTCCGAGAGTCTCTCTTTTTAATTCACTGTCCACTTTTTGGGGAACAGTTCAAAAAGCCCTCTTATAAGTTTACTTAGGATTACATCAATAGAATATAATTTAGAAAGTATAAAGGGAGTTATTTATAAATTATAAAATTCAATTAATCCATAGTAACAATCAATGGGAGAGACGGATTTATGGAAAACCACCCTTAAAGCCCTGAAAATACTCACTTTTTTCTTTGCAGCATATTACATATTTGAGTAAAAAATGTAG
>ONQM01000002.1 GCA_900319955.1 uncultured Eubacteriales bacterium
TAGTTCTCAAGAGATAAAGAAGGAGCTTGATACACTTATGAGTGAGAAAGATTCAAAGAAAATAATAGATAAAGTAGAAGAGTTATCAAAAGATGATGAGATAATATCATTAAATGATGAATATGATAGAGCAGAACTAGATAAAGTAAGTGCAAGAAATCTTGGAATTGAACAAGGAATTATTCAAGGTAAAGCAGAAGGCATCAAAGAAGGCAAAGAAGAGGGTATTAAAGAAAGAAATATCGCAATTGCTAAAAATATGCTTAAAGAAGGATTAGATGCAAATTTAATATCCAAAGTAACTGGTCTTTCAAAAGAAAAAGTTGAAAAGTTAAAAGAAGCTTAAAGCTTCTTTTTTGGTTTACAACACAAAATGTAAAATTATGTGGAAAACTTGAAAAAGAGTGTGGAGGATATACTTCTTATATAAAATATGGAGTATGTGGAAAAGATGAAAAATAAAATAACAGTAGTAATAGGAATAATAGCACTATCATTAATAATAATTAACATGAGTGCAAGTCATTCGAAATTATCAAAGACAATTGATAGTAAAAATACAATTAGCATGAAAACATTATCTATACCAGTTGGACAGATATATAATTTTGACTATACAGGAAACGAACAAACATTTTAAGTACCAGTAACGGGTAAATATAAAATCTAACTTTGGGAAGTACAAGGTGGTAATTATACTGAAGAGCATCAAGGTGGAAAAGGTTGGTACGTTTCAAGAACAATTAATTTGAATAAAAAAGACAAATTTTATGTTGAAGTTGGTGGAACAACCGAATCAATTTCAGCAGGATATAACGGTGGAGGCTCAGGAGAAACTACCTCCAATCATGGGTATGGATATGGAGGCCCATCGTTCATATCAGGACATAATGGATGTGTAGCAATTACAGAAGATTCAACAGAAAATAATATAAAGCAAAGAACAGACTCAAATGGTAATGCTTGCACTGATGGAACAAATGATATAACATGCTCTTATCATTATAGTGGTTATATTTTTACAGACACGGTAATGATAGATGGAGCAGGAACTAACTGGACTACTGAACCAGGAGAAAATATAGGTCAACCTCAACCTGATGGTACAACAGCAGCAGGTCATTCAGGTAGCGGATATGCTAGAATAACTTATCTAGGTAAATAGAATTTACTAGCTACAAATACATAAAATGCAGAAAATTTAGTTTTTTTGTATTTTTTTTTCACGTTTTAAATTTTTTGTTGGATATTATATATAGGGTAGTAAAAAAATATTTAATCCTATAAAACATGTGTATGAAAATGTAGATGAATACTGGGAGGCCAGAGAATTGACCTTAAATCCCATTTTTTTCTTTGCCCCTCTTGTTTTTTATATGTGTTTTTGTTATAATTACTTACAGTTGTTAAGCGAGGAGGGATTAGACTATGGCAAAAGTTGGAAATAGACAAAGAAAGACTCTTGTATGCAGCGTTTGTGGTGAAGAAAATTATCGTACAGAAAAGAACGTAAAACATACAACAGATCGTTTAGAGTTAAATAGATATTGTTCTAGATGTAAAAAACATACTCTTCATAAAGAGAAGAAGTAATTATTAAGGTGGTGTAAAAATGATTAATGTTAATGATATTAAAAATGGAATGACAATCATGATTGATGGTCAAATTTATCAAGTTGTTGAATTTTTACATGTTAAGCCTGGTAAAGGTTCTGCTTTTATGAAGACTAAACTTAAGAATTTAAGAACAGGAGCTACTCTTGAAAAAACATTTAATACAAATGTTAAATTTGAGAAAGCTAATATTGATAAACAACAAGTACAGTATTTATATAATACTGGTGATACTTATTATTTCATGAATATGTCAACATATGAACAACTTGAACTTTCAGAAGCACAAGTAGGTGAAAATAAAAATTATTTAATTGAAAACCTAGAAGTTTATGTTATTCTTTATAATGGTGAATTATTAGGTATTGATTTACCTGATAAAGTTGAGTTTACTGTAGTTCATACAGAACCTGCTGTTAGAGGTAATACAACTAATAGTGCAATGAAAGATGCAACAGTTGATACTGGTATGGTAGTTAAAGTTCCTTTATTTATAAATGAAGGTGAAAAAATACTTGTAACAACTGCAGATGGAAAATATTCATCAAGAGCATAATTATGCTCTTTTTTTGATTTATTTATTATGTTATAATTGAACTTGAAAGGGTGTGTGATATTTGTGACGCCACATATTGAAGCAGAAAAAGGAGATATAGCAAAAATAGTATTAATGCCAGGTGATCCTAAAAGATCAGAATTAATTGCAAGAAAGTATTTAGAAAGTCCTAGACTTGTTAATGCTGTAAGGGGTATGAATGCTTATACTGGTTTTTACAAAGGAAAGAGGGTTACTATTTTTCCATCAGGTATGGGAATACCTAGTATGGGTATTTATTCTTATGAACTTTTTAAATTTTATAATGTAGATAAAATAATAAGAATTGGTACCGTTGGAGGATATTTGGAAAATGAAAAAGTATTTGATATAGTTCTTGCAAAAAATTCTATTTCTAAATCTAATTATGCACTTGATCTTGCTAATGATGAAACTCATATGGCACAGGGAAGTGAAGAGTTAAACAGCAGAATACTTTTAGAGGCTGAAAGGGAAGGAATTAATGTAAGAGTAGGTAACATTTATTCAACAGAAACATTTTATGATGGTGGTAAAAATCTTAATATGATGAAGAATGATTTTAAATGTATTGGAACTGAAATGGAAAGTTATGCTTTATTTTCTAATGCCAAATATTTAGGAAAGGATGCTGCATGCCTTCTTACTATTTCAGATAATTTAGTAACACATGAAGAAATAGATAGTAAGGCTCGTGAACAAAGTTTAGATAAGATGATTGTTCTTGCATTAAATTCTATTTTATAAATAAATTCAGGGGAAATGAGAGGTAAAAAATATGGAATACTTATGTAAAAATCTTGGATCATATAAACTTCATATGATTAATACAAATAATTTTAAACAAACAATTGTAAAGGTAATATTTAGAGGACCTATAAGAAAAGAAGAAATAACTATTAGAACTTTTTTGGAATCTATTCTTTTTTATTCATCTAAAAAATATAATACAAGAAGAAAGATGCTTATTAAAGAAGAAGAATTATATAGTGCTGGTGTTTATGTTGATAGTAGAAGAATAGGTAATGAATATGAAACATCATTTGGTTTAGTTTCTCTTGATGATAGATATACAGAAAAAGGGAACTTTGAAGCATCACTTGAGTTTTTTAGTGATATAATAAAGCATCCTAATGTTGAAAATGGTAAATTTGATAGTAAAAGTTTTAATATAGTTATGAACAAGGCAGCACTTTATTTATCAAGTAAGAAAGAAGATAAGGACTCTTATAGTATAGATAGGCTTTATGAAGAAATGGGTAAGGGTACTCCAGTAAGTTTTACAGATGGCTACATAGAAGATTTAAAAACAATTACAAGAGAGTCTTTATATGAATATTATAAGAAATTTGTATCAGAGTCTGATATGGATATTTATGTAATAGGATCTATGCCTTTTGAAGAAGTTGATCCATTAATTAGGAAATATTTTAGACCTACTAAGTATAAGAAGAGAATGAGTGATTTCTTTATAAAACAGGATAAAAAAAGAATTAAGAAGTTAAAAGTAATAGAAGAAGATAATGTTACTCAGTCTAAGTTAAATCTTGGATATAAACTTTACGATATGTCACTTGATGAAAAAGAGTATCCACTTGTTTTATATAGTATTATATTAGGTGGTGGAGCAGATTCAAAGCTATTTAAAGATGTAAGGGAAAAAAATTCTTTATGTTACTATATATATGATGTAATAAACAATTATGATAACATTATGAGAATAAGTGCTGGTATATCAAAAGAGTCTTATGAAAAATGTGTTAAATTAATTAATAAAAATTTTAAAAATATGGAAAAAGGATTATTTACAGATGAAGATATAGAGAAAGCTAAAGAAATATATATATCATCTTTAAATAATATTTATGAAAGTGAAGAGGGAATAATTAGTATGTATTCTTCTATGGATCTTTTTGGATCAGATGATATTGAAACTCGTAAGAGAAAGATAAGAAAAGTAACTCGTGAAGATATAGTTAAAGTTGCTAAGAAGATATCGCTTGACACGATTTATATGCTTGAGGGGGATAAATAATGAAACAGATAATTATAATGAATAAGCTTGATATTACTATGCATCATGAAAAATTTTCAAATGGACTTGATGTTTATTTAGTACCTATTAAGGATAAGAAGAAATATTATATAACACTTGGAACATATTTTGGTAGTACAACAACAGAGTTTACTGATTACAAGGGTAATAAAGTTAAAGTACCAAATGGAATAGCACATTTTCTAGAACATAAGGTGTTTGCAAGTAAAAATGGAATAGATCCTATGTCATTTTATTCTAAGAGTGGAACAGATTGTAATGCATCTACTAGTTATAATAATACGAAGTATATAGTACTTGGTACTAAGAACTTTAAAGAAAATTTTGAATATTTAATAGACTTTGTAATGAATCCTTATTTTACAGAAGAAAATGTAGAAAAGGAAAAAGGTATTATTGCACAAGAGATAAATATGTATAAAGATGACCCGGAATCAAGAATTGATGATGTTTTAAGAGCTAATTTATATGTTAAAAACAATCGTAAGATAAATGTTGCTGGGGAAGTAGCTGATATTGAAAAAATAACTAAGGATGATTTATATACATGTTATAATACTTTTTATAATCCAAACAATATGTTTTTAGTAATTGCTGGATCATTTTCTATGAAGGATGCAGAAGAAATTATTAAAGATAAACTTGAAGTTTTAATGAATAGATGTGATAGAAGAGGAGAAGAGGTATTTAACGAACCTTTAAATGTTGTTAAGGATTATGTAAAAGAAGAAGAAAATGTATTAGTACCTAAAATGCTTATTGGTTTTAAAATGAAGAGTAGTGATATTCCTATAAAGGATGATGCTAAAAGAAGTATTTATATATCAGCAATTTTAACTGCAAACTTTGGAAAAACAAGTAAATTTTATGAAAAAATGACTGAAGATAATTTACTTTCATCATCAACTTTTTATACTGAAAGAGCTGGAGACATTACAACTGTTTATTTTGGAGCAGAAAGTACATTCCCAGATGAGTTACTTGAAAAGTTTAAAGAGAAATTAAAAAATCTTAAGATTACAAAAGATTCTTTGGATAGATTAAAGAAGGTTTATATTGCAAGTGAAATTAGGGGATCAGGCTATGTAAACAGTGTTATGGGAAGTTTAGTTGGAGATTTAGTAAGATATCATAAAGTAACAAATGCTCCAGTAGATTTATATGAAAGTTTAAATATAGATGATGCTAAAAAGGTTTTAAATTCATTAAACTTTGATAATATGTCAACTGTTATATTTATACCTAAGAATATGAAATCATTTAAAGAAAATAAAATAGAAGTTAATAATTAACTTCTATTTATTTTTGCCATCTTTTCTTAATGTTCTTTTTTCTCTTGCTGTTAATCTAACTTTTGTTCCATCTTCTAGAGTATGTACTTGTAAGTTTAATTTTCTAGCTCTTTTAGATGTATTTAAAGCGTGAGAACGATCATTACCTTTTAATGGTTTTCTTGTAGTTGCTTTTATAGCCATTTTTAAATTCCTCCTTTAAACATTAACATTTCGCTTATTAACTTTATCATAAAATGCTCGATTAGTCAATTAAAATGTGTTATACTAACAAATGTAAAGAAGAAAGTAGGTGGATTTATGCAAGTATGTAAGGACTTTAATGACTATGAATTAATAGATGCATCACTTGGTATGAAGTATGAAAGATGGGGAAAGTATTATCTTTTAAGACCAGATCCAGAAGTTCTTTGGAATAATGGTGATTTAAAAGAAAAATATAAAGAAAAAATTGATGCAATATATTATAGAAGTTCAACAGGCGGTGGTCACTGGGAAAATTTAAAAAAGATACCAGAAAGATGGACTATTAAGTATAAAGATTTAACTTTTAATATAAGAGAAATGGGATTTAAGCATACAGGTCTTTTTCCAGAACAAGCATCAAACTGGAATTATATGTATGAAAAAATTAAAAAATCAGGTAGAAATATAAAGGTTCTTAATTTATTTGCATATACAGGAGGAGCGACATGTGCATGTTTAAAGGCTGGTGCAGAAGTTGTTCATGTTGATTCATCACGTGGAATGAATGATTGGGCTAAAGAAAATGTTATTTCATCAAAACTTGATACAACTAAAGTAAGATATTTAGTAGATGATGCAGTGAAATTTGTAAAGAGAGAAATTAGAAGAGGTCATAAATACGATGCTATTATTATGGATCCACCTTCTTATGGAAGAGGTTCAAATGGAGAAGTTTGGAGTTTTTCAAAAAATATATTAGAACTTATAAATTTATGTTCTGAGCTTTTAAGTGATAATCCACTTTTCTTTCAAATTAATTCTTATACTGCTGGTATTAGTCCAGAAGTTGTGAAAAATATTCTTGAAACTGAAATAAATACAAAACATAAAGGAAGAGTAGAAGCAGATGAAGTTGGAATTGAAATAAAATGCTCTAATATGATACTTCCATGTGGTATATATGGTAGGTGGGAAAGTGATTAATGTTTTATATGAGGATAATAGTGTTATAGTTGTAGTTAAACCTGCAGGTATTTTAAGTCAAAAAAGTAAAGATACTGATAATTCAATGCTTGATATGGTAAAAGAATACGTTAAGAAAAAATATAATAAACCCGGTAATGTTTATATAGGACTTGTTCACAGACTTGACAGGAATGTAAGTGGTGTAATGGTGTTTGCGAGAAATAGTAAAAGTGCATCACGTCTTTCAGAGGAAGTAAGATCTCATAAACTTAAAAAAAAGTATTATGCTGTTGTAAGTGGAATAATTAAAAATGATGAAGGTACATTTAAAGATTATTTGGTAAAAGATAAAGGTTTTAATACTAGAGTAACTTCTAAAGAAAATGGAAAAGAGTCTACTTTAGACTATAAAGTATTAAAGAGAGACTATAAAGATAATATGACACTTGTTGATATTGATTTAAAAACAGGAAGACATCATCAAATAAGGGTTCAATTTGCAAGTAGAGGTTATCCTCTTTGTGGTGATACTAGATATGGAAGTGTTAAGGGAAATCTTGCACTTTGTGCTTACAGTCTTACATTTATTCATCCAATTACAAAGAAAGAGATGACATTTAAAATAGATATGCCTTCAAATAAATTCTTCGATAATTTTAAGTAACAATTCCAATTTATGAAGCTTAAAATTTGACATAATTTGTTTTTTATGTTATAATACCCTTGCTTTAAGCGAAAGGGGATTAGGTATTATGAGATTTTGTTTTTTAAGTGGAAATGATTATGTTGAAACAGAAATGACACTAAAAGAAGGAGCTAATATTGAAAGTTTTATGAATGATCCTTTATTTAAGAGAGCTACTCGTAATGGCGTTGTAAATATGAGCTCTATTAATGATATTATTAGTAATAGTTTAGATGATGATGCAAAGAAACTTATTTGTATTAGAACTAAAGATTTCTTTGATAATTATGATTTTAAATGTTTAGATGTTAAATCAGTAGGTGAGTTTAAAGAAGCTTGTAGATTTAATACTTTAAATATGAAGAATCATAGTAATTCGTTTTCTGCAATTGCTCGTAGTGTTATTCCTAATACATCAGTTTTAAGTGAAACTGGTTATGAATTAAACATTTCTGAAACTAATGGAAAAAGGGTGCGTTTATAATAAAAACTCACCTTTTTTTCTTGCTTATTTTACTATTTTGTTATAGAATTAATTTGTGATTGCCCCATAGCCAAGCGGTAAGGCAGTGCTCTCTGACAGCATTATGCGTTAGTTCGAATCTAACTGGGGCAGCCAATTTGAATTAAACCCTTATTATGTAAGGGTTTTAATATAGAGGAGGATTTATATGACAGATGATGAAAGAATAAAGCTTGCAGATATGCTTTTTCCAGAAATAGATAAGGAACCTAGCTTTTATGAAGAAAAGTATCCTGAAAGAAATTTAAAAGAAGGAGCTAAAGTTACTCGCTTTGCACCTAGTCCAACTGGATTTATGCATATTGGTGGTCTTGAAAGTGCTTTTTTAGATTATATATTTGCAAAACAAAGTGGTGGTGTTTTCTTCTTAAGAATTGAAGATACTGATAGAAAAAGATATGTTGAAGGAGCAACTGATTTAATAAAAAGCAGCTTAGAGACATTTGATATTGTGCCAGAAGAAGGTGCTTTTAAAGGAGGATTATACGCACCATATGTTCAAAGCGAAAGAGAAGAAATTTATAAAACATATATTAAAGATATGATTAAAAAAGGCATTGCTTATCCATGTTTTATGAGTGAAGAAGAACTTGCAGAGATTCGTGAGGGACAGGAACTTAGAAAAGAGCCAATTGGTGTATATGGTGTTTATGCAACAGATAGAGATTTATCTTTTGATGAAGTAAAAAAGCATTTAGAAAGTAATGACTCTTATGTCATTCGTATGAAATCTCCTGGAAATATTAATAATACTGTTACTCTTCATGATTTAATTAAGGGTGATATTGAACTTCCAGAAAATATTATAGATGAAGTAATAATGAAAAAAGATGGTCTTCCTACATATCATTTTGCTCATGTAATTGATGATCACTTAATGCATACAACAGTTGTAATAAGAGGTGATGAGTGGGTACCAAGTTTTCCAAAACATTTACAAATGTTTAAGATGCTAGGCTTTAAAACTCCAAAATATGCTCATTATGCACCACTTACTAAAAAGGATGAAAATGGAAATATTAGAAAGTTAAGTAAAAGAAAGGATCCTGAGTTTTCTGTAGAATATTATGAAAAAGAAGGAATTCCATCAAATGGTGTTAAACTTTTCTTATCAACTATTATAAATACTAATTTTGAAGAATGGTATTTACAAAACAAAGATAAAAGTTATATGGATTTTCCATTCTCATTTAAGAAGATGCCTCAAGGAGGAACACTTTTTGATATGGAAAAGTTAGAAAATATTTGTAAAACTTATTTTTCAAGACTTACTGCAGAAGAAGTTTATAATGAAGCTTTACCTTATTATAAAAAATATGATGGTGATTTTTATAAATTAATGGTAGATGAAAAGGATAAATTGATAGCATTTTTAAATATTGAGAGAAATACAAGGAGACCTAGAAAAGATATTGCTAGTTACAAAGATATAAAAATTGAATCTAATTATATATTTAATAGTTTATTTTATACTGATGACAGATATAAAGATGTGTCTTTAAAAGATAAAGAGATACTTAACAAATGTATAAGTGTTTATAGTGATAGTGATACTCAAGATGAATGGTATGAAAAAATAAAAGAACTTGCAGTCAATAATGGTTATGCAGGAAGTGTTAAGGAATATAATGAAGAGCCAGATAAATATAAAGGACATATTGGCGATATTTGTGAAGAGATAAGACATGCTGTAACAGGAAGAGTAATGTCACCTAATCTTTATGATATATTAAAGATACTTGGAAAAGAAGAGATTAAAAAGAGGATAGATTATTTTACTAAATAACTATTCTTTTTTGGAGGTAAAAAATGTTAAAAGGCGATTATTATGTTAAAGAAAATATTAAAAGAATATTAGAAGAAAGTGATTATGACTTAAATGATAGACCACATTATGTTGATGGAAAAGTTTCTCGTACAATATCTGTAAATCATGTTTTTAATACTTATGAAACTGATAAGGGAGAACTTCCACTTTCAACTTTAAGACCACTTGCATTAAAAGGATCTATTGGAGAAATGCTTTGGATTTATAGAGATGCTGACAATAATGTTTATAATTTAGAGACTAAATATAACGTTCGTTGGTGGAGAGACTGGGTAGTAAATAAATGTCATTATAATAAAGATGGGGTATTAATGCTTGGAGAAAATCCTTATATAAAAGATGGATTTTATTATGATATATCAGGACATAAACTTTTACTTGGAGAAAAATCTGATACTGTTAATCCTATAACAGATAAAGATGATAAAAATATACTTGATGCTAAAACTGGTAATGTATTAACTCATGATGCAAATATTGGATCAACTTATGGAAGTATAATAAAAAGAAATGATATTTTTAATAATTTAATTAAAGATATTAAAGAAAATCCAGGGAGTAGATATCACATTATGAATATGTGGCAATATGATGATTTAAAGATGCCTAAAGGACTTCCACCATGTGCTTATGAAACTATTTGGAATGTTAGAAGAGGCGGATATCTAGATATGATGTTAACTCAAAGATCTAGTGACTATATGACTGCAGGTGTTATTAATCCTACACAATACACAGTTTTACTTTATATGGTAGCTCATGAACTTAATTTAAAACCGGGCAGATTTTCTTGGATAGTTGCAAATATGCAAATATATGATAGACATATAGAAAATGCTAAAGAACTTCTTAAAAGAGAACCAGTTGATTGTAGTCCATCTATTAATGTTGCAGATGTTCCTCTAAAAGAAATGATGCCAGATGATATTGAAATAAAAGATTTTCCTAAAACACTTATTAAGAAGAAAAATCCTCAAATGCATTTTGATATAGGAATATAAAAAAATAAGCCTAAATAATTCTAGACTTATTTTAAATTCATATGGTAGTGTGTATGGGATTCGGACCCATGAGTGTCACCTTGAGAGGGTGATGTGTTAAACCACTTCACCAACACACCATGTCAATTACTAATAAATTATATCATAAAATCTATGAAAGTAAAGTAAAATATGATAAAATATTCTTAGAAATGGAGATTGATATTATGTATGGACCAGGAAGTTATGGATATGGACCAGGTATGCCACCTCCACCATTGGGTGGATTTGGAATGGGATTTGATCCTGCTTACGCAAGTCATTTAAATTTTTTACCTGTAGGTGCAGCTGATCTTCATACAGCAGAATATGATGAACATGTATCTTTTGAAGATGTTCAAGAACTACCACTCGGAGATGAAAGACGTGCAGCATCATATAAAGAATATAAAAAGTATCGTGCATTTTATGATGATATAAGAAAAATGCTTGTTAGAAAATTAAGAGAACTAAGGCAAATTGATAACACTATAGCACAAAACAAAAATCATACTGATGCAACTTATAATAGAGATAAATTAGATGAAAAAAGAAAAGAAATTATTTATGGTACAGGTGATGCTTTAAATGGAGATTATAGTATTTCAAAGCTGCAAAAATTTATTGATGAATGCAAGGTAAAGATAAATACTTGTGGTAAAGAATTAGGCCTTTATTTAATACCACTTGAAGAGTATGATTTTGTTCCAAAAAATCTTAGTATGTACTTAGAATATAATGATGCATATAACTTTTGTGATGATAATAAAGCAGGCGTTAATTTTGATAGATCTGATGTGTATGATGAGGATAAAAAAATTAATAGGAAATTAAAAGAGATGCAAAGAGTTAATAATGGATTTTTTGGAGGAAGACATCTTACTCCAAGCAAGAGAACTTATTCTATTAAGTATCCTAAATTAAAAAATGATTGTAAAGATAAATCTTATGATAATGATTGGCATGATATACATATTAAAGGGTTAAAACAATTTGAAGGTACTGATATTTTTAATATTAATTATACTTTAGATGATGATGAAGACAAAAATGTATCTATGTATGTTAGATTAAATGCTGCTGGAAAGTTAAATCTTATTCCAGTTGATGATGCATCTTTAATAAATGATAATGATTATAATTTAAAAGATGTTTCAATAGATGAATTACTTAAAAATATGTATATAATTCCAACATATGAAGTTACTAAGACTAAAGAATTATTAAATGCAATTAAGCCTGCTAAAAAGATAAAAGAAAATGAAAATACAAATAATATACCGAATGTAGGCAGTGCTGATACTCAGCCTAATGTACAAGCTGCTAGTAATATTAGCACAGATTCTAATACTAGTAATGTAAATGAAGAAATTACAGATGCTGTAAAAACTGCAGAAGAAAAGCAGAAAGAAGCTGAAAATGGTCTTATCGAAACTTTTAAACATGTATATAATAACTTAAGAGAAGATCATAAAGATAAAAGCATGGAAGAGATTGATGAATATTTCTTGAAAGCTATTGAAGGCATTATTGGAAAAGAAAATATATTTAGCAATGATTTGTTTGAAGATTTGGTACAGCAAGTTGGAATAGATAAAGCAGTTGAGAATATTGCTAAAACATCATCTAAGATGATGAATAGAAAAGAAGAAACTGATAATATAAATGTTACTCCTATAGTTGATGATCCTGCAGAAAAAAATAAATTAATAAGTGATATTCTAAATGCAGCATTAAATTCTGGTGCATTTGATCTTCAAAATGGAAATTTAGATTTTAATGCTAAATTTAATGCAATGAATGAAGCTAAAGCAAAACTTGAAAAAACATCTACTGAAGAACTTAAGAATATACTTGCAATGTATAAGAGTAATGACTCTAAAAAAGATCTTCCATCAGTTCAAAATACTGGAACACAAATAGTTGCATTTAACCCTTCCAAAACAGTTGTTGATAGCCGTGCAGAAGAGATTAGAAATGCTTTAAATGAAATTAATAATATAAATGATGAAGATAGTAAAGGAAAAAGATTATAGAAGAAGCTTTTAGCTTCTTTTATCAGCTAGAGGGTGATAATTTGATAGGAGTTTTTGATTCTGGAATAGGGGGAGTTACTGTTTTAAATGAACTTGTTAAGACTTTGCCAAAAGAACATTTTATATATTATTCTGACAGTTTAAATAATCCTTATGGAGATAAGACTAAAGAAGATGTTATAAGACTTTCTTTAAATGTTACTAAATTTTTAATTGATAAAGGATGCAGAATAATTGTTATTGCATGTAATACTGCTTCATGTTCTGCAAGAGAGTATCTTAGAGGAAAGTTTCCTAATATAAAGTTTATTGTAACAGAACCTGCTATTAAACCTGTTTATGATTATAATAAAGATGCAAATACACTTGTTCTTGCAACTAAAAGAACACTTGAAAGTGATAATTTAAAAGAATTAGTAAATAAATATCATACTAAGAATACTTATCTTTGTTCTATGGAAGGACTTGCAGATTTAATAGAAGAAGGGAATGATTATAAGATATCATTGCTTTTAAATGAAGAGTTAGGTAAGTATAAAAATTTAAATATTGATAGTGTAGTCTTAGGATGCACTCATTATCCTTTAATTAAAGAGAAAATAAGAAATTTTTTTCCTAATGCTAAATTTTATGATGGAAGCAGTGGAGTTGCAAAACAAACAAAAAGAGTTTTTAAAAAGTTAAATCTTAAAAGTAATAATAAACTTGAAATAGATTTTTATGATTCTAGTGATAGTGATGTTAAGAAAAATGTTTTCTTTAAACATATGGAGGTAGAAAAATGAGACCAGTAATAGGCATTATGCCAAGATCTTATTATGACGAAGAGTTTGAAAGAAATTATTTATATGTTTATGAAAATGTTAGAAAAATGATTCTTGATATGGGTGGTATTCCACTTATAATAACTCCATCAGTTAATACTGATATGTATGATACAAAGTTTAATGAATTTCCAGAAGAAAATGATTTAGATTTTTTAGTTAATAATTTTTATTTAAATAATATTGATGGTCTTTTTTTACCAGGTGGGTTTAAGTATACTAAGTTTGATTTAGATTTTATTGATGAAGCAATAAACAAAAATATTCCAATACTTGGAGTATGTTTAGGTGCACAATCACTTTCTAATTATAAGAAGGAGTATAGTTTAAAACCTATTGAATCTGATGTAGAGCATAAAAGTCCATTACATACTAAATATTCTCATAGTGTAAAAATAGAAAAAAATACTATGTTATATGATATAATCGGTAAGTATGAAATAATGGTTAATAGTTTTCATAGAATGCAGATGACATCTAATCCTTTATTTAAGAATGCTGCTTTTGCAGAAGATGGGGTTTTGGAAGCAATTGAGATGAAGAATAAAGATTTTGTAGTTGGTGTTCAGTGGCATCCAGAAGTTATGTATGAATATGATTTAAATAGTAAGAAATTACTTTCATATTTTATAGATAAATGTAAAAGCTATAATAGTTCTAAAAGTAAGGTGGTTAAATTATGAAATATGATTTAGGATTGCTTCATAGTAATAGTGTATCTGATATTAAAATAGATGGAAATTTTGATATACCTAAAAATTATTATGAAGGAAGCATGATATTTGATTTAAAAGGTGTTAAGGCAAAAGGTATTATTACTAGAATTGATGATAATGCTGATAGAATAAAATTAGAATGTAGTGGAAGCATGCTAATTGAAGATTCTATTAGTTTAGAGAAAATTTGGTACCCTTTTAAGTTTTTTATTGATGATTCTTTAAGTGAAGTTTATACAAATTATGAAAATAATGAAAATATACTTGATATTTTTGAGCTTTTGTGGGAAAATATTGTACTAGAGGTTCCACTTAATTACTCTGAAGTCAAGGACTTTGGTAAATATAAGGGGAATGGTTGGTCTCTTAAAGATGAAGATGAGGCTAAAAATAATGATAATCCTTTTAGTGATATCCTAAAAGATTTTGGGAAGGAGTGAAAAATATGATGACACTTAATATACAATTATTCGCTGTTCCATTTCGTAAAGTTTCTAAAACTAGAAAGAGAATGAGAAGAAGTCATAATGCAAGCGTTGCACCAACAACTGTTAAATGTTCTAATTGTGGTGCTATGATTAAACCTCATAGAGTTTGTCCAAAATGTGGCTACTATAAGGGTAAAGAAGTAGTTAAATCTAAAAATGCTGAATAATTCTTTAAAAATAAAGGCTAAATTATAAAATAGTCTTTTATTTTTGACTTTTTTTAGTTATAATAAATATAGTTTGTTAGGAGAGTGCAATTATGACAAGAGAAAAGCAATTAGAAAAGACAAATAAAAAGGGTAAGAAGAAGGTTATATTTTGTACATTTGTATTGATAGTAGTTGCTATTTTATTATGTGCTTCATTTAAACCTCTTTTAGATAATTTAAATTATGGACTTGATCTTCAAGGAGGATTTGAAGTTCTTTACAAAGTCGATTCTATAGATGGATCAAAGATGAATCAGTCTAAGCTTACTGCAACTTATAAGACATTAAGCAAAAGAATTGATAGTTTAGGTGTTAGTGAACCTGAAATAATTACTGAAGGCAATAATCATATTAGAGTTAAACTTGCTGGTGTTAAAGATGCAGATGAAGCAAGAAAGCAACTTTCTACTGTTGCAACACTTTCATTTAGAGATACTGATGATAATTTACTTATGACAAGTAGTGTTTTGCAGTCAGGTGGAGCAAAGGTATCACAAGATGCTGAAGGAAATCCTGCAGTGCTTCTAAGTGTTAAAGACAAAGATAAGTTTTATTCTGTAACTAACAGAGTTAAAGACTATAAAAACAATATGATAGTTATTTGGCTTGACTATGATAAAGCAAATGACTCATATGAAAATGAAAAGAATGAATGTGGTACATCTAAATCTAACTGTTTATCAGCAGCTACTGTATCACAGGGATTTGCAAGTGATGTTATAATACAAGGTAATTTTACTGAAGAAGAAGCAACTAACTTAGTTGATTTAATAAATAGTGGATCACTTCCTTCTAAACTTACTGAAATATCTAGTAAGACAGTTGAGGCAAG
The DNA here is from genome assembly GCA_900319955.1 of uncultured Eubacteriales bacterium. Classification (GTDB taxonomy): domain Bacteria; phylum Bacillota_I; class Bacilli_A; order RF39; family UBA660; genus UBA2730. The sequence continues at coordinate 15,849 of ONQM01000002.1, forward strand.
CTTTGGAGGAGACACACTTTCTAAGACTATAACTGCAGGCGTTATTGGTGTTGCAATTATATTCCTTATTTTAATACTTGTATATCATTTTGCAGGATTTATTTCATCAGTTGCTTTACTTCTTTATGCAATACTTGTATTTGCAGTATTCTGGCTTGTTGGAGGCGTTTTAACACTTCCTGGTATCGCAGCAGTAATACTTGGTATTGGTATGGCAGTTGATGCAAATGTTATTACATATTCAAGAATTAAAGATGAACTTTATAAAGGTAGATCTTTAAAAGAAGCATTTAAACTTGGATCTAAAGAAAGTTTTTCATCAATATTTGATGGTAATGCAACAACACTTTTAGTTGCAATAATAATGTTTATATTTGGTGAATCAAGTGTTAAAGGATTTGCAACAATGCAAATTATTACAATATTTGTAACAGTATTTGTAATGATATTTATAAATAGACAGGTTGTTAAATTATTTGTAAATAGTGGTTTCTTTGATGATAAGACAAATTTATTTATTAATGTTAAGAAATCTGATATTCCAGATGTATCTAAGAATGAAGCTATTAAAGTTGTACCATTTAAGAATGTTAATTTCTTAAAGCATGCTAAGCTTTTACTTACAACATCTATAATTATAATATTAGTAGGTATAGGAACATATTTTGTAAAAGGTGGATTTAACTTGGGAGTTGATTTTAGAGCAGGATCTGATATTGCTCTTGTTACTGATAAAAAGCTTTCTAAGAGTGAAGTAAAAGAAGATATTAAGAGTTTAGGACTTAAATCATCAAGTGTTACAATTGATAATAAAAATACAGATATTTTAGTAAATGATGTATTAAGTGCTAATAAAGTTAAAAATGTTAAAAATTACTTTGTTAAGAAGTATGATGCTAAAGTAGATATTGGTGTTGTAAGCAATCTTGTAAAAAGAGAATTAATTAAAAATGCTATTATGTCAATTATAATTTCATTTATTGGAATAATTATATATATGTCTTTTAGATTTAAATTCAGTTTTGGTATTTCTGGTGTTGCTGCACTTGTTCATGATATATTAATTATTTGTACAGTGTTTGCTATTTCAAGACTTGAAGTATCAAGTATGTTTATAGCAGCAATTCTTGCAATTATTGGATATTCAATTAATGATACAATTGTTTTATTTGATAGAATAAGAGATAATTTAAAGCATTATGACAAGAGACTTGATAAAGATACACTTTACGAAATTACTAATAGAAGTATTAGAGAGACATTTAATAGAACTATTTGGACAAGTGTTACAACAATAGTTCCTGTTATTACATTAACACTACTTGGTAGCCGTGAAATACTTGGATTTAATATTGCAATGCTTGTTGGATTTGTTTCTGGTACTTATTCATCAATATTTATAGCAACTTACCTTTACTTAATTATTGAAAGTAAAAATTTGGGTAAACCTAAGAAGAAAAAGAAAGTATATAAAGATGATACTGAAGAAAAATTAATCAAGGGGGTTAATTGTTAAAGGGGTGATTTTATGTCACACAAGAAAGATAATATTACTTGGGATGATTTAGATAAAATAATAAGAGCATATTTAAAGAGTGAAGATGAGCTTAAAAATGTACATAAAGCTTATCTTTTTGCAGCTTCTAAGCATGAAGGACAATTTAGAAAAAGTGGTGAGCCTTATATTATTCATCCACTTAATGTTGCTAAAATTTTAACAGAGGTTTATGCAGATGCTGAAACGCTAGAAGCGGGTCTTTTACATGATGTTTTGGAAGACACAGATTGCAGTTATGAAGAAATGGAAAAAGAGTTTGGACCTGTTGTTACTAAAATAGTTGATGGTGTAACTAAGATTTCTAGATTACATTTTTCAACAGAGAACGAGTATTTAGTTGAATATTATAAAAAGATTATAGTTGGTATGAGTGAAGATGTTAGAGTAATTATTGTAAAACTTGCAGACCGACTTCACAACATGAGAACTCTTTGGGCACTTCCTCCTGAAAAGCAAAAGATAAAAGCTAAAGAGTCTCTTGAAATACTTGCACCAATTGCTCATCATTTAGGTATTCATAAGATAAAAAGTGAGTTAGAGGATTTATCACTTCGATATTTAAAACCTGATGTTTACTATGATATTGCAGAACGCCTTAATAACACTAAAAAAGAACGTGATGAAGAAGTTAATAAGATGATGGATGAGGTAAGAAAACTTTTAGAAGATCATTCCATTAAGTTTGAAATGAAGGGTAGATCAAAAAGTATTTATAGTATTTATAATAAACTTAATAAGGGTAAGAAATTTAGTGAGATATATGATTTTCTTGCAATGAGAGTTTTAGTTGATACAAAAAGTGAATGTTATCAAGTACTTGGACTTATCCATTCTAAATTTAAACCTATGCCTAATAGATTTAAGGATTATATTGCAAATCCTAAACCTAATATGTATCAGTCTTTACATACAACTGTGTTTGGAGTCGATGGTTACGTTTTTGAAATACAGATTAGAACTCATGTAATGGATGAGATTGCAGAAAATGGTATTGCAAGTCACTGGGCTTATAAAGAACATAAAGATATAACAGGATCTGTTAATGCAACAGAAGAAAAACTTCAATTTTTTAAAACAATAATTGATCTTGAAAGTGAAAATATGTCTTCTGAGGAATTTGTTAACAGTGTTAAAAATGAAGTTTTAAATAATAATATTTATTGTTATACTCCAAAAGGAGATGTTTATGAACTTCCAAAGGGTGCAACTCCAATTGATTTTGCATATCATGTTCATACACGTGTCGGTGAGACAATGACTGGTGCGTTAGTAAATGGTGAGATTAAGCCTCTTGACTATGAACTTCAAAATGATGATATTGTAAAAATAATAACTAATAAATCATCACATCCTTCTAAAGAGTGGATAAATATTGTTAAGTCAACTGCTATTAAAAATAAGATTAAAGCATATTTTTCTAAAACTGAAAAAGAAAATAATATTGAACGTGGTAAAGATTTAATTGAAAAAGAATTAAAGAAAAGAAAAATACCTGTTAATGATTTCTTTACAGATGAGAATGAGAAGAAAATTTGTAAAGAAACAAAAGTTTCAAACTTTAATGATGTTTATTTGGAAGTTGGTAATGGAAAGCATTCTGCAAAAACAATTGTAAATGTTATATATAAACCAGAAGAAGATAAGAAAGAACATAAAACAGTCACTTATAAAAGCAATGATACAAATGTTGTTGTTTCGGGTTTAGAAGATATTAAAGTTAATCTTGCAAGATGCTGTAATCCTGTATATGGTGATAATATTGTTGGTTATATTACTAAAGGTAGTGGTATAACTGTTCATAGAGCACATTGCCACAACATTATTAATACTAATGAAAGATTAGTTGACTGTACTTGGAGTGATAATAATGAAAATGTTAAATATTTATCTGAAATTGTAATTTATTCTAATAGTAATAAAGATAATATGATTGAAATACTTGAAAGTGCAGGAGATTTATCTATTGGTGTTAAGGGTGTTAAGAAAGTTTATCAAGAAGATGAGACAAATTATGTCTTAGAGTGTTATGTAACTTCTAAAAAACAGCTTGATAGTTTAATTACAGATTTAAGAAATAAAGATTTTGTAGAGGATGCAGAAAGGATAATACATTAATGAAATGCATAGTTACAAATAGTGTTAATTCTGAAGTAGTAGTAGATGGTGTAGTTGTTGGGAGTTTAAAGAAAGGACTTTTAGTGTTAGTAGGTTTTACTGAAGGAGATAATTTAGAAAGTATTTCTAAAATGGTAAGAAAAATAGTTAACTTGAGGATATTTTTAGATGAAAATGGTGTTATGAATAAAAGTTTATTAGATATAGGTGGTAGTGTTTTATCTGTTTCTCAGTTTACACTTTATGCTGATACTAAGAAAGGCAATCGTCCTAGTTACATGAGGGCATTAAATGGTAATGATGCTAAAGTGCTTTATGATTTATTTAATGATGAACTTAAAAAATATGTTCATGTTGAAACAGGAATTTTTGGTTCTAATATGCTTGTTAAAAATAATAATTGTGGTCCAACTACAATAATTTTGGAGATTTAATTATGAAAAAAGATAAACTAAATTATAAATTAATAAATATTACAGCTTTTATGCTTTTACTTTATATAACTATAAGTAACCTAGGTACATGGTTTTCCATTCTTGCAAAAGTTGTGGAGGTTCTTCTTCCATTTATAATTGCATTTACTATAGCATATGCTTTAACACCATTTGTTCATTTACTTGATAATAAAATAAAACGTAAATGGGTATCTATCTTAATAATTGTTCTTTTAGTTACTTTTATATTTTTATTTACTATATTTCAAATACTTCCACTTGCATATACTCAAGCATCATCACTAGACTCTAATTTATCTAAAGGACTTAAATTACTTAAGGATAAATTTAAACTTGATTTTGATATAGAATCAATTACAAAAAGTATTAAAGAATTTTTAAGCAAGGGTACTAATAGTTTTCTATCTCAAGGAGTATCAAATCTTGGAAGTGTAATAGTATGTTATGTTGCATCAATTTACTTTTTAGCTTATATGGATAACATAAGACATACTTTAAAGAAATTCTTTTTATCAAAGAGCAACAGAATGTATATGTATTTTAAAGGACTTGATAATGAACTTGGAAATTATATTAAAGGTTTATTTACATTTATGATTATAGAATTTTTAGAGTATACTATACTTTTAAAAATAGTTAATCATCCAAATTTCTTAGTTCTTGGAATACTTGCAGGTCTTATGACTGTTGTTCCATATTGGGGTGGCTTTATTACAAATATTGTTTCAATTTTACTTGCAATTACAGCAGGATCTTATACTCTTGCTGGAACAATAATAATTGCAGCGATAGTTCCTCAGTTAGATGGGTACTACACATCACCTAGAGTATATGGTAAGACAAATAATATTAATCCTTTAATAACAATAATGGTAGTTTCAATTGGAGGTACTCTTGCAGGACCAATTGGTATTATTGCATCTTTACCTGTATACATACTTATAAGATCTACTTATCATTTCTTTAGAAAAGATCTTAAAAAAGCAGAAAAAGTTGTAAAAACTGCTGTTAAATAAAATAAATTGTGTTATAATATACCCGTTAAGTGGGGTGATATTATGGGAATTTATTTAGGTAGTGTTGAAAATTTAAAATTTGAACTTGATAATTTAAAAAAAAGGTTTGATAATTCTCTTTCAAATGATGAATATTTAAGAAATTATGATAATATAAAGACATTAAATGACTATATAAATAATCCTAGAATTGATCATTTCATTAGTACTTTAGATAATAAGAAATATACAAAAGAAAAAGAAAAATTAGAAAAGAAATGTTACAAGAATATTATTAGAAACAAAGATATGATTAATAGTCTATGTGATGGAGTTAAAGATGTTAGAGAAGATATTCCTTATACACTAAGTTCTACTATTACAACAGTTAATATGATATCAGAGATTAAATATTTTCTTAGGGGACATGACAAATTAACATATAAATTATTTCAAAAGATGCTTGATTTTGAAGATTTATATGAAGATGATAATTTATCTTATGGAACAGAAGAAATATATGATAAAGAAAGTGGTAGATCATTTTTAATATTTAAAAATAGTCATGATTTAATGACAGAAGCTCATCTTGTTTATGCTCTAACTAGTTTATCTCTTAATACAAATACTAATTCATATGGTGAATATAAGTATTTAGATTCATATAGGGATTATAAAGCTTTACTTAATGAACTTCTTTTCTTAGATTCTATGAAAAGTCCAAGCAAAGAAGAAGATATTAAAAAAATATGGAATAAATTAATGATGAAAGAAAGAACATCTGCAAGTAAGGTTAAAAAGATATTAGATAGTAAAGATTTTAAGTCATTTAAAAGTGATAATTTATCACTTGATTATTTTAAGTTTTTATTAGGTTTTATTCTTGCAAGTTATAGTATGTCTTCTTTTAATAGAAGAAAAGTAGATGAATGTATAAAGAGTAAGAATTCTTCTTATAAACATTTATTTAAAAATCTTGATGTAAAAAGTAGTGAACTTATAAATGATTTAGAAAAAAATTATGTTAAACATATATAAAATAAGTTATAATTAAGAAGGAGTGATTTTTTTTATGATAACTAAACCAAAGGGAACAATTGATATATATGGCGTTAATGCTAAAAAATGGAAATATGTTGAAGAAATAGTTGATAGTGTAATGGAAAAGTATAATTATACTTATATTAGAACACCTATTTTTGAGTCTACTGAACTATTTCATAGAGGTGTTGGAGAATCTTCTGATATTGTTACAAAAGAAACTTATGATTTTAAAGATAGAGGAGATAGATGTTTAACTCTTAGACCAGAAGGTACTGCAGGTGTTATAAGAAGTTTTATTGAAAATAAAATGTATGGTGATAACTTACCTGTTAAAGTTTATTATAATGGTACAATGTATCGTTATGAAAGACCACAGTCTGGAAGAGATAGAGAGCTTACTCAATTTGGTATGGAATTAATAGGATCAGATGATCCTATGTCTGATGCTGAAGTAATTTCTCTTGCAGTAAATATCTTTAAGATGTTAGGCTTAAAAAATATTAAGGTAGAACTTAATACGCTAGGCGATAAAGAGTCTCGTGATAATTATAGAAAAGCTTTAATAGATTATTTTAAACCTCATATAGATGAACTTTGTGATGACTGTAAAACAAGAATTGATAAGAATCCTTTAAGAATTCTTGATTGCAAGAAAGATGCTGATAATCCATTAATGAAGAATGCTCCAGTAATTACTGATTATTTAAATGAAGAGAGCAAGAAGCGTTTTGATGAAGTTAAAGATTTACTTGATATATTAGAAGTTAAATATGAAGTAAACACATCAATTGTAAGAGGACTTGATTATTATAGTCATACAGTATTTGAAATAAAAGCAGGTGATGGTAATCTTTCAATTGGTGGTGGAGGAAGATACAATGGACTTGTAAAAGAGTTAGGTGGTCCTGAAACTCCTGCTATTGGATTTGCATCTGGAATAGGGAGAGTTTTACTTGCGCTTGATGAAGAAGGTGTAGAGCTTCCAATAAAGACTGATATTGATGCATTTATAATGTATGTAAATGATGATGAAAAGAAATATGCAACATATCTTGCAAATGAACTTAGAATGAGTGGGTTTACAGTTGATACAGAGTATACTGGTAGAAGTTTAAAGTCTCAGTTTAAACAAGCAGATAGATTGAATAGTAAATTCTTAATAATTCTTAATAGTGAAGATTTAGATAACGGAGAAGTAAATGTTAAGAATAATAAGACAAAGGCTGAAGAAAAGATACAGCTTGAATATTTAATTTATTATTTAGATGAACATTTAGTTGATTCTGAAACAGATGATGAATTTGATATAGAAGCTTTTGCAAAAGAACAAGAAGAAAAGAAAAAGAAAGATAAAGAGGATAAGTAATATGAAAAAAGTTTTAAATGTTTTACTTGCAATTATATTTTTACTAGGTGGTGTAATTGTTGGACTTTATTTTGGAATAAATATAGGAAAGTCTAAAGTAAAGTGTACTAAGTGTCCTAAGACAAAAATAGTAGAAAAATGTAAAGAAAAAGAAAAAAGTAATGATACAAAAGAAAAAACATCTACTACTATTTCTACTGATTCAAAGAAGTTAAATAGTTATACACTTACAAATACATTTGGTGATGGAGAAAAAAGAAAGACAGTTAAAGCATATACTCTTACAACACTTTCAGGTTTTGCAGGAGCTACATCTAATGTATTTTATATAGATGAAGACTATAATCTTCATTATCTAGAGCTTGCTAATTTAGATGATAAAATAATTGCAACAAATATAAAAGATTTAAAACTAATTGATGATGAATTAGTAGCATATAAGTCAGATAATACTGAAATAAAAGAAGATAATCAGTTTGTAAATTACGAATAAAAAAAGTTAATACAAGCTGTATTGAATAAAAGTTAACACTGAAGAGTGAACTGAGCAATTAAGTAATGCGATTCAAAAAGATCAAATTTTTCTTATTATTAGAATTTGTTTTTCTATGATTTCCATGTATAAAGCCTTCTTCTCTTTCAGAATTATATGTATTAATTAATCTATAAATTTGTTGTCTAGATAAATTTAATTTACTCTCTGCCTCCTTTCTAGTTTTAATACCATTAATTACATCCTTAATGGTATTAAATTTTTTTATTCTTTTTCATTTAACATAAAAACCTCCTTATCACAATTAAGTGACAAGAAGATATTTTACCAAAACAGTAACATTTTCACTAATTTTTCAAATAAAATGTATGAAAAGTTATAGACTAGTTTAGTCTATTTTTATGTTATGCTTTAATAATTTTTCTTTTTTATCTTTTGTTATATATGCATATATTATAATGTTTTCATTAAATTCTTTTTTTATTATTTCATTATTATCTAATAAATTTAATATATTTTGTAGATTTTTATAGTCTGTTTTTATTTTTACTTTTATTTTTTCTTTTATTGGTTCTAGATTATCTTTATCTATTAGTTCTTTTGATGCTTTAGTATATGCTCTTACAAGGCCTCCTGCACCTAGTTTTATTCCTCCATAGTATCTTATTACAACTATAAGTACATTATCAAGATTATTTTTTTCTATTATGTTTAGAATAGGTGTTCCTGCAGTCCCTGATGGCTCTTTGTCATCATTTTTCTTTTCTATGTTTCCTATTTTATATGCATACGTATAGTGTGTTGCTTTTTCGTATTCTTTTTTTAAATTAGATAGAATATTATTAATATCATTTATATTTTCTACGTAATATAAAAATGAATAGAATTTTGAATTTTTTATTTCAAAGTAATATTTTTTGTTTTGCTTAATTTTGTACATGTTTTTCACCTAACTATATTATATCTGTTACTTTTAATTAAGTAAATAATTTGGTATACTATGGAAATAGAGGAGATTTTATGGAAAAGAAAAATAATAAAATTGATAATGAAGAATTAAATAAATGTATTAAAATTTATAAGAAGCTTGGATCTATTTTAATTACGTTTATAACTATTGCAATAGTAGCTCTTGTTATTTATTTACTTGCTAAGTTAAATGTTCTTGGAATAATAGGTGAGTTTTTGAAACTTTTAATACCTTTGTTTATTGGCATTATAATAGCATGGCTTTTAAATCCTTTAATAGATAAGCTTGATAAGCATATGCCTAGACTTCTTGCTTGTATTATTTCTTATGTTGTAATAATTGGTATAATTGTATTTATTTTTTACTTAATAATACCAAGTATAGTGGGGCAAGGATCTAATTTAATTAAGAATATACCTAAGTATATAAAAGAAATAAATAAGTTTATTGGTAATTTATTTAAAGATAATCCAGATGCTAAAGAAAAAGTATTTAAAACTATTAATGCTTTTTATAATAAAGTATCAGGTAGTGCAGGTACAACTATTATTAATAGTACTAAAAGTATTGTTTCATTTATTGCAAATTTAGTATTTACTTTGATGATTAGTTTTTATTTATCATTTGATTATCATAAGGTTAATAAGTCTTTTTATAAGTTTATACCAGATAGATATATGGATGCAGTTAAATCATTATTTGATAAAATAAATACAACTCTTAGAAGATATTTTGATGGTGTACTTATTGTTATGTTACTTGTTTTTATTACACAATCTATTGGATTTAGTTTAGCGGGACTTAAAAGTCCACTTGTATTTGCACTTTTTTGTGCACTTACTGATATAATACCTTATTTTGGACCTTGGATTGGTGGTATTCCTGCAGCGATATTTGGTTTTGTAATTGATCCTTTAGTAGGCTTATTTACATGCATTTCAATTATTGTTTGTCAAACTCTTGAAAATAACTTTTATCAGCCTTTAATTATGGGACACTCTATGAGTCTTCATCCTGTTGTTATTATGCTTGGACTTGTTATTTTTGGGCGTTTCTTTGGAATAATTGGTATGGTTATTTGTGTACCTGTTATTGCAACTATTAAAATAATACTTGAATTTGTTAATGAAAAGACTAATTTTTTTCAAAAAATAAAAAACTATAAGAAAAAAACAGCTTAATTGTGTTATAATTTTTAGAGGAGATGATTAATAATGTTTGATGAATTACAAAAAGAAATGGTTAAAGCTTTAAAAGCTGGAGAAAAAGAAAGATTAACTGTTTTAAGGGGATTAAAAGCAGATTTAATGAAAGAAAAGATTGATAAAAAGAAAGAAATTAATGATGAGCTTGTAATTGATGTTGCATCACGTTCTATTAAAAGTTTAAATGAATCTATTGAAGAATTTAAGAAAGGCAATCGTAATGATTTAGTTGAAAAAGCTGAATTTGAAAAGGGTGTTTTATCTGAATTTTTACCAGAACAGTTAAGTGAAGAAGAAGTAGATAAAATAATTGATGATGCATTTAAAAAAATTAATCCTACATCTATGAAAGATATGGGATCTATTATGAAGGAAGTTAGCCCTAAACTAAAGGGAAGATTTGATATGAGTTTAGTATCAAGTAAAATTAAGAGTAAATTAATGTAATTAGTGCTTATGGCTTAGAATAATATATTAATATATTATAATTGGGTGATTATTTTGAGAGTATCAACATTTAATATACAAAATTTTTATTTAAAAGATGATGATATAGATAAATATTTTAATAAATTATATAAGTTTATTAAGCTTTATAATATTGATTTAATTGGTATGCAAGAAGTAGTAGAAGAACTTTTTAATAAATTTAAATATATTAGTGGTAAGCCTCGTATGATAATTAATTCTAAATATAATGAATATAATCCTATTTGTTCTAAATATGAATTAATTAGTACTAAGACTTATCATTTACCAGTTTTAAACTCTTTTATACCAAGAATTGCAACAGTATCTATTTATAATATAAATGGTAAAAGATTAAGAATTATTAATACTCATTTAGCTCTTTATAAATATCATTTTGTTAAACATTTAGAGTTTAATAAATTAATAAATATAATAAAAAGTGATGATGTTTTAACTATTTTAATGGGTGATCTTAATTTAAGAGAAAATAGTAAAGATTTAGCTCTTTTTATTAATTTGATGGATAGTGTTAATATGAAAATGGTTGATAATAAAGATGCAACATATAATAATAAAATACTTGATTTTATATTTGTTTCTAAATCTATTAATTATAAGAATGTTAAAGTTATTAGTACATGTTTGAGTGATCATAATATTCTTATGTGTGATGTTGACACTTATTGACATCTTTTTTTTCTTTATGTTTTACTAAAATTTTAAAATATATTATACTATAGCTAGGGTGATATTTGTGAATAATAAAGGTAATGTAGAATATTTAAAAAGTGCTGGAGTTGATGTTGATCATGGACTTGAGCTTTTAGGTGATATGGAAACTTATAATTCTATTATGGAAGAGTTTTTAGATGCATTTGATGATAGAATGAAAAGAATTAATGACTATAAGAATAATGGTGATTTAGAGAATTATCAAATAGAGGTTCATAGTTTAAAAAGTGATTCTAAGTATTTAGGATTTATGAATTTAGCTGATATTGCTTATAAGCATGAAATGGCAAGTAAGAATAATGATTCTAATACTATTAATAATACTTATAATGATTTATTAACTGAAGCTTCTAAAGTTATTAATGTTGTTAAAGCTTATTTAGGTAAGAATAATAGTTCTACAAGTAATAATGATTTAAGTAATGGTAATCAAAATTTTGATAGTACTGGAAATTCTTCAAAAAAAATTATACTAATTGCAGATGACTCTAGTATAATTAGATCTTTTGTTGAAGAAATATTTAAAGATGAATATGATGTTGTTGGTGCTAAAACAGGTAGGGAAGTTGCTGATATAGTTGCTAAAAATTTAAATAATATTGCAGTTCTTCTTCTTGATTTAAATATGCCTGATATAAATGGTTTTCAAGTTCTTGAATGGTTTAAACAAAATGATTTATTTAAAAAAATTCCTGTTTCAGTAATTACTGGAGCAAGTGATAAGACAAGTATTGATAAGGCTTTCACTTATCCTATATGTGATGTTTTAAATAAACCTTTTGAGAAAGAAACTGTTAAAGATATTGTTGAGAAAACTCTTAACTTTAATAATAATGTAAATGAGGCTTAAATGCCTTTTTTTCTTTCAGAATTTCTGATACAATAAATTTGGTGATTATTTATGAATGATGACATAACAGATTTATTTAAGATGAATAGAAAATTAAATAGTGAAAGTAAGAATAATAAAGCAGATGATTCTAACTCATTTGATATTAAGAAGAAAAGAATTAGTATTTTAGAAACTTATGGAGAAGAGTTTACTAAGAAGGAGTATATAACAAATCCTGCAATTGGAAGAGAAAGTGAATTAAAGGAACTTATGCTTATTTTGTTAACGCCAGATAAAAGTGCTATTTTAACTGGTAAACCTGGTGTTGGTAAAACTGCGATTGTTGAAGGACTTGCTTATTTAATTGAAAGAGGGAAGGTACCTGATGCTCTTAAAAATTACAGAATAATAAAAGTAAATACTAGTGCACTTTTAGGTATTGATCCTATAACGGGTGAGTCTAAAATACAAAACTTAATTGATGAGTTAAAACTTTATAATAATTTAATATTATTTATTGATGAGATTCATACTCTTATGGGAAGTGGAAAAGATGCACTTGATTTTGCAAATATGTTTAAACCTGGTCTTGATAGAGGTGATATTAAAGTAATTGGTGCAACAACATCAGAAGAATATGAAAGGTATATATTAAGAGATAAAGCTTTTGTAAGACGTTTTCAAAAAATAGATGTTGCGGAACCTACTAGAGAACAAAACATTGAAATATGTATGGGAACACTTCCTAAGATTGAAAAAAGAACAGGGGTTAAACTTAATTATTCTAATTTTCAAAAGAAGTCTATATGTGAGTTTTTAACAGATATTACATCTGAGTATAAAAGAATTTATGAAATAGGTTCCAGGTATCCTGATGTTACTTTAACTCTTATTCAAGATGCTTTTAGTAATGCTCTTTTTGATAATAGAAAGGTTGTTAATATAATGGATTTTAGAAAAGCAATAGAAACTTCTAAAAATATTTATCCTGATATTATAAAGAAAGCTCTTCCTGAATTTGACAATAAATTTAGAACAGAAGAGGAAGATGTAAGGTTAAATTCTATAAAATAAAATTTTTTTCAAAAATATGTTGACTTTATAAAAAATCTGAGTAAAATATTAATTAAGTATATGATATGTGTTTTGAGTAAGATTAAATTTTTATTTAAGCACTATTTCTTATCTATTTCATATACTAGTATGGTTTGTGAAGACGGTAAACTTCATAGTAGAAGATCGTTAGTAATTACCTAGTTGGGTTTTGAGTTTGTTTTGAAGTTTTTCTTTGAAACTTACTTATTACTTTTATCTAGAACGATTGGTAAACCGGTGTGTATGTTTTCCATACATGCTGAGTGGGAAGGCCTCTCACTTGTATCACTCTTTGTTGCATGTCTAGTATACATGACGTGTAAGTACCTTAGAATTTAATTATTCTTATTCTACTCAAAAGAGTGCAAATTCATGATTTGATTTTTGAGAAAGTTACTCTGATAAGAAGTTTACATTTACATTTTTGTTTATGTGAGCTAAACTGAAAAAGACTGGATTCTTGTAATTTGGTCTTTTTTTCTGCACTAAAAATAATTAACGTTAGAAAGTTAAATTCCCTCTTGTATTAATTTTTTCTATGCTTTATAATTGTATTAATGGAGTATTAGAGTAGTATGGATAAAAAGAAAAAAAAGAAATTAAAACTAAAGAAATCGATAAGAGATTTTATATTTAGTAAGAATTTTCTTATTTTGATTGTAATTATTATTGTGTTACTTTTTAGTGTGATGCTTGGTATTTCTTTTGTAAAAAAGGTAAGTCTTGTTAATAAAGCACCTGATGATGAAAAAAATAATTATGTAGCATATGTAAATGTTGGTACTTTAATAGAAATTGATTTTTCTGAAATATGTAATAAGACTGATAGTGGAGCAATTATTGATTGTAATGAGCCAATTGTTTCAAAATATAAGCCTTTGACTGATTCTGCTAAAAATGTTTTTAATGGAACTAATTTATTAAATCCTGATAGAGATTTGATGTCTGTTATTACACTTGCTGGAACGACTGCAAAAAGTAAAGGTGTAGTATTTGATAAAGTCTATGTTTATAGCAACTGGAGTGGAATTAAGAAATATATAGATGATGCTAATACAAATGATATATCATATGAAGTTAATGTTTTAAAGAATAATGATTTGAAAAGTTCCTTAAATAATCTTATCTTAGAAAGTACTTATCATACTGTTACATTTGATAGTGACGGTGGAAGCTTTATTGATTCACAAAGTGTCAAACATGGATCTACTGCTGTTCGTCCTACAAATCCTGTTAAGACAGGATATACATTTGCAGGATGGCAGCTTGATGGAACATCTTTTGATTTTTCGACTCCTATAGATGCTGATATTACTTTAAAAGCCGTATATAATCAAATTAATGTTAGAAGAAATAGAACTTATACAGTTACAAATAATCAGGTAACGAATGCGCCTGCAGCAGATGATACAAATAATACTTCTACTACTTCTTCAAATGCTGAAAATAGTGAGCAGTAGGTACCTTCTGATAATTCTAATGAAAATCCTTCTGCTTAATAAATAATATATTTACTAAAAAAGTTAAATATAACTTGTTTAATTGCATAAAATTTAGTAAAATATTATTTGTTTGGAGATGATTATTAATGGCAAAAGATATAGGTATATTAATACTTGGTGTTGTAATAGGAATAATTATAGGCCTTTTAATAGCAAGAGTATTTATAAAGAAGTATTTTAAAAAGAATCCTCCTATTAATGAGGATATGATTAAAACTCTTATGATGCAGATGGGTAGAAAACCTAATCAAAAACAAATTAATCAAGTTATGAAAAGTATGAACAAGTATATGTAATATGCTTGTTTTTAGGAGTGATAAAATGGAAAAGGTAAATGAAAAAATAACAAGTAGAGATAAAGATTTTGCTAAATGGTATACAGATGTTGTAAGAGAAGCTGGACTTGCATCATACTCTAGTGTAAAGGGATGTATTACAATTGAACCTCTTGGTTATGCAATATGGGAAAATATGAAAAATACAATAGATTCTTCATTTAAAAAGATTGGTGTTAAAAATGTTTATATGCCTCTTTTAATACCAGAAAATCTTTTAAAAAAAGAAGGGGAGTTAGTTGAAGGTTTTGCACCTGAAGTTGCTTGGGTAACTGAAGGCGGAGAAAAACATTTAGATGAAAGACTTTGTATTCGTCCAACTAGTGAAACTTTATTTAGTGATTATTTCCATGAAAAAGTAAAAAGCTATAGAGATTTACCACTAGTATATAATCAGTGGTGTAATGTGTTTAGATGGGAAAAGGAAACAAGACCTTTTTTAAGAAGTAGAGAATTTTTGTGGCAAGAAGGACATACTGTTCATGCATCCAGTGAAGAAGCTGAAGAACAGGCTCATAAAATACATAAAATATATACTGAATTTTTTGAAAACTATTTAGCAATACCTGTTATTACTGGTAAGAAGACTGAAAAAGAAAAGTTTGCTGGAGCAGAATACTCTCTTACTCTTGAAGCACTTATGTATAATGGTGTTGCTCTTCAGTCTGCAACAAGTCACTATTTTGGTAATAAGTTTGCTAAAGCTTATGATATAAAATTTTTAAATAAAGAAAATAAGCTTGAATATGCTTATCAAACTTCTTGGGGATCAACAACAAGAATGATTGGAGCACTTATTATGGTACATAGTGATGATTATGGACTTGTTCTTCCACCAAAGATTGCACCAGTTAAAGTAAATATTGTTCCTATTAAAAATACAGAAAAAGTTAATAATTATATAGAACATATAAAGAAAAAATTAGAGGGATCTGGCATTACTTACGAAGTTTTAGATGATGATAAATCTGCAGGATTTAAATTTGCAGATAGTGAAGTTCATGGTGTTCCAATAAGAATTGATGTTGGAGAACGTGATCTTGAAAAAGGCATTGTTACATTAACAAGAAGAGATACAAGAGAAAAGATTGAAGTTAATATAGAATATAATGATTTAGCAGTTGTTTGTTCAACACTTCTTAAAACTATTCAAAGTGATATGTATAACCGTGCATTAGAAAGAAGAAATAAGTTAACATTTGAAGCACACAATTTAGATGAGGTTAAAAAGCAAATGGAAGTGCAACCTGGATTTATTAAAGCTATGTGGTGCGGAGATGAAGCATGTGAAGACAAGATGAAAGAAATTAAAGGATTAAAGTCTAGATGTATTAAAGATGATGAAGAAAAAATAGATGATAAATGTTGTGTATGTGGCAAACCTGCTAAGCATTTAGTATACTGGGGAGTACAATATTAATGTTAAAGTTCAAGAAAAAAGAAGAAAGAAATGAAAAATTAAAGGACTTTTCGATAACATTTAAATATGATGGAAAAGAGTTTAATTCTATAGAAGAGTTAAATAAATATAAAGAAAATAAGAAAATTAGCGAAAAAAAGCATTAAAATTTGTTATTATATATAAAAGTGTGGTATAATTCTTGTCAAAGGAGAGGTAAATTAATATGGCTAAGAAAGAAAATAAAAATGTTAAGAAAAAAGCATCTACTAAGAGTTCAGGTATTACTAAGAAAAATAGTAAGACTACAAGTGTAAAGGAAGTAAGTACTACTAAGATTGCACCAAAAAAGGAAGTAAAGAAAGAAGTTGTTCCTAAAAAAGAAGTAGTTAAAGAAGAAAAGAAGGAAGAAATAGTAAAGAAAGACAGAAATGCTGTAATAAGAAATGTTGTTATTGCAGTTCTAGTTGTAATTCTTCTTATAATACTTTTTGTTTTAGGTAATAATAATAGTAAGAGCTATTCTAAAGATACATCTAGTAATACTGGTAATACAAGTACTCAAACAACTAGTGGAGTTGCTGATGAAGCATCTAAGATATCAGATGATGAAAAAGGTGATCTTACAAATGTATCAATTGATCAGTATTTAAATCTTTTAAAAGGTGATAAATATGCAATTATATATATTGGTAGACCTACATGTTCACACTGTCATAATCAGGAACCTATAATGAGATATATGGTTTATAAATATGGAGTTACTGTTAACTATTTAAATACTGATGAACTTGATAGTGAAGGACAAAATAAACTTCAAAAATCTAATGATTATTTTCAATCAGGTTGGGGTACACCACTTATTCTTATTGTTAAAGATAATAAGATAGTTGATAAATTTGAAGGAGAAACTTCTATAGAAGATTTAAAGACTATGTTTGAAAAATATGATTTAATAGTTAAGTAGGTGGTTATATGATTAATATTTATGACGCTGTATTGAGCTTTAAAAATGCTTATCCAAAAACTGTTGGTTGGCGTTATAGAAAACATTGTGAAGTTGTTGAAAAGCATCTTAATCTAGGTGAGAATGTTGAGTATGCTTTTATTGCACAAAAGAATGATAATCCAATAAATCTCTTTCAAACTTGTGTTGTTGCACTTACAAATGAAAGAATTTTGATAGGAAGAAAAAGACTTCTTTTTGGATATAATTTAGATTCTGTTACACCTGATTTATTTAATGATTTAAAAGTCGTTAGTAATATTATTTGGGGTAAGGTATATATTGATACTATAAAAGAATTTATAACTTTATCAAATATTGATAAAAGAGCTTTACCTGAAATTGAGACTGTAATTTCATCATTTATGATGGAACAAAAGAAAAAATATCCAAAAATGGGGAACAAAAAAGAAAATATTTAATTGACAAGTACTATAAAATATTATAAAATTTTATAGTATGTTATGGGTCTATAGCCAAGTGGTAAGGCGTGGGTCTGCAACACCCTGATCGTTGGTTCAAATCCGACTAGGCCCTCCATAATGCTCGTAAACCGTTGTATATCAACGGTTTTAATTTTTTTTAGAAAATTTTCCACCTAATTTTCCACCTAATTTAATATTTTTTATAAAAAAAGTCTGCATTTTTTAGTGCAGATTTTTTTTAATTTTTCAAAAAATTTATAAATTATCTAACTCATCAGTTAGTTTATTTAATTCTGATTTATACATGTGGGAGTAAGTATTTAGTGTCATTTTTATATCAGAATGTCCTAAATATTTACTAACTAAAGTTATATTAGCTCCATGATTAATTAAAAGAGATGCACATGAATGTCTAAAATCATCAAAAAATTATTACAAGACATATTTGGCAAGATTATAAAGATATTGTAAATAATAATAGACATACAGATTTATTTAAAAAAACTTACCCTAATAGAAAGCAAAACATAGAAAGAGTCTTTGCAATATGTAAAGAAGAGCATAGATTAAGATTTACTAGATTTAAGGGGCTTAAGAAAAACAGTGATCAAGCGTCACTAATTTTTGCGTGTTATAATTTGAAAAAATATGCACTATATAATTCAAAAAACATAGGAAATAGTGCATATAATATTAATTATTTATCAAATTTTCATAACTTTTTAAATTTTGCAGTCAATTTTATAAAAAAATTTTTCAAAAAGAAAACAAAGCAGTAATTTGTACCACTTTGTCAACAATCTGAAAGGTGTTTCTAACACCTTTTTATTATATAATAGGAAAGTCATTTAAAAAATATAAAAAATCTAATATAAATGTTAAAATAAAAACTGATAAAATGTTAAAGTAAAAAGTTGATAGTTTTTATCGGCTCTTTTGTATACTTATATCAACTCATATAAAGATGGAAGGAGTTGATGTAAGTAAGAGAAATGATATAACTTCTTGCAATATTTCTTATTGCATTTTTAATTATCATAATTTTTTTCTTTTATGTAAATAATTTTATTATTTCTATGTTTAAATTTTGCGTTTGTAATATGAAAATTTTGTGAAATATGTTATCATAGTAGTGAAAGGTGAAGAGGGATAATGAAGATAACAAAAAATATTAATAAAGAAATTTTTAGAGAGTATGATATTAGAGGTGTATTTCCAACTGATTTGACAGAAGACGTTAGTTATACTATTGGAAGAGGCTTTGCAAGTTATATAAGAGATTTAGGTAAAAATATATGTGTGATAGGTCATGATAATAGAATTTCTAGTCCGCTTTTATATGAAAGTTTAATGAAAGGTTTAACTGATAGTGGAGTTAATGTTATAAGTTTAGGACTTTGTACAACACCAATGTATTATTATGCTTGTATTTATAAAGGTGTTTATCAGGGATTAATGGTTACTGCATCACATAATCCTAAAGAATATAATGGATATAAGATTGCTTTTAGTGCTGAGGGTAATGCTAAGGGTAAAGAAATAACAGACTTTTATGATTATTTAATGAAAGGCAATTTTAAAGAAGGACATGGTCTTGTTACAGAATATAATGTTCATGATGATTATATTAATTTATTTGATAAATCACTTAAATTTGGTAAGAGAATGCCTAAAGTTTTGATTGATCCTGGAAATGGTACTACAAGTATAATAGTACATGACTTGTTTGATAGATACTTAACAGGTGTTTCATATATATTTGATGAATCTGATGGAACATTTCCTAATCATCATCCAGATCCTGCAGTTGAAGAGAACTTGTCTATTTTAAAGAAGAAGGTTGTAGAAGGCGGATTCGATTGTGGTATATCTTTTGATGGCGATGGTGATCGTGTTGGTTTAGTATCTAATAGTGGTAAATATATACCAGCAGACCTCATAATGCTTATTGTTATTAGAAATATAATTAATAAAGTAAATAAAAAAGAATTTTTATATGACGTTAAATGTACTAAAGCTTTATCAGATGAAATAGAAAAACTTGGTGGAAAAGGAATAATGTATAGAACAGGTAATTCTTATACGAAAGCTGCTGTTCGAGATATGAATCTTCCTTATGGTGGTGAACTTTCAGGACATATGTATTTTAGAGATAAGTTCCCAGGATTTGATTCTGGAATATATGCTGGTCTTAGAATATGCGAAATACTTTCATGGACTGATAAAAGTATTGATCAATTATTAGAAGGTATTAATAAGTATTATTCAACACCAGAGATAAAAATAAAAACTACTGATGATGCAAAATTCAAAATAGTTGAAAAAGTAAAACAGTATGTTGAATCTAAAGGATATAAACATGTTGATATTGATGGTGTCAAAACTATGTTTGATGATTCATGGGCACTTGTTAGAGCATCAAATACTGGACCTAACTTAACACTTAGATTTGAAGCGTCAACAGAGAAAAGACTCGAAGAGATTAAAAATGAGTTTGAGGACGTTGTAAATAGTAATTTATAAAGTGGAGTTAAACCTACTTTTGTTCTGTGAGGAGTAAGCTTATGATTAAACCTATGAAATTAAATAAGTGAGACACTGTTGCAATAGTAAGTCTTTCAAGTGGTATGGCAGGAGATAGTGAATATATGCATAAGTATCTTCATGGAAAGAAAAGATTAGAAGAAGATTTTGGACTAAAAGTTATCGCTATGCCAAATGCTTTAAAGGGTAGCAAATACTTAGACAAGCATCCAGAAAAAAGAGCAGAAGGCTTTATGAATGCAATAAAAGATAAAAACATAAAAGGAATATTTTGTAATATTGGAGGAGATGATACAATAAGACTTCTTCCATATATTGATTTTGATGAAATAAAAAAGAATCCAAAAGTATTTATGGGATGCTCTGATACAACTGTAAATCATTTTATGATGTATTATGCATGAATATACAAAAAGATATATAAATGAAGTACTTTTTGAAAATAAAGAAAGCATTAAAATTACATCATCTCCTTTATGGATAAGTGAATTTCTAGATTGGAGTAATGAAGAAAACGATAATATTAAAAGAAAAATGCATAAAGAAAAATATGGCTTTGAAGTACTTCAGGGTAAAGGAAAAGTAGAAGGTGAACTTCTTGGTGGATGTTTTGATGTATCCCAATGTTTATTGGGACAAGTATTTGGCCATCAAAAAATGAATGGAAAGGTAAAATCCTTTTTCTTGAAACCAGTGAAGATGAAGTACCACCTGACTATATTGAATATTATTTAAGAAATTTGATAGCACAGGGAATAATTGATGAGATAAATGGAATAATTGTTGGTAAGCCACAAAATGAAAAAAATTATGAAGAATATAAAGAAGTATATAAAAGATTAATAAGTGAAGAAGCTGGAAGAAAGAATCTCCCTATACTTTATAATGTTAACTTTGGTCATACAGCACCAATGTGTATATTACCATTTGGAGAAAAAGTTAGAATAGATTTAGATAAAAAAGAAATTATATTTCTAGAAAAACCTATGAGTGAATAAAATGTTCAGATAATACTTGTTAGAGTACAGGAGAGTTAATAGCAAAGAACGATTTAAAAGACATAAAAAAATAATGTAAGTTTTATTTAGCACAGGATGATAAATATGCATTATACCAGAATATAGATTTAAATTATAAATGGTCAAAAAGATGAATATCATTCTAGAATGGAAACTAAGATAAAGAAACTGTAAATGGGACTGTATTGTAATTTGAATTGCAATATGGTATAATATGACACATCCGGAGGGGAATTTTATATGAATAAAAAATTAACAGGCTATCCTAGTATAGATAGACCACAAGATAAAGGACATTCCTTTACTGAAAAACATCCAATTATACCAGATTTAAGTGTGTATAATGCAATTGGTGCAATAAATGCTTTCTACAAGAAAAATGAAGCAATTGATTGTATGGATTTAAAAGTAAATTATGACAATCTAATAAAAGATTCAGTTACAATTTCAAGAGCTTTAAAAGAATTAGGTGTAAAAAAGAAAGATATAGTTGCAATTTCTATGCCAAACTATTATCAAGCAGTAGCTTCTTATTTAGCTTGTAATAGAATAGGTGCAGTTACAACATTTTTAAATTCAGGTGCACCAGATGAAGAAATAATTGAATATTTAAATTTATTTGAGTCGCCAGTATTTATAAATTATGATAAGACAAAAAAAGAAAATTTAAATTATAAGAAAAATACAGGAGTAAATTATATTGTTACTCTTTCTAAATCAAATGTTAATAATATTTCATTAAAGAGAGATTATCGTATAACATCTTCTGATGATTTAATTGATTTTAATAGTTTAGAAACAATAGGAAAACATCAAGAAAAGGGTGTCCCTGCAAATAACAAAAAAGATGATTCACTAATTTTATTTACAAGTGGTTCTACAGGTAAACCTAAGTCAGTTGTTCTTACAAATGAAAATATAATTGCTGCAGGAACATATTTAAAGAATTCTAGTAATGTTAAGAGTATGAATGGAACAAGAACTTTAGTTTGTGTACCATTTAGTTATCCATATGGATTTGTAACATCAACGCTTATGACTTTAATGAGTAGCAAAACAGCTATCCTAGCTCCTAATATGAGCAAAGATACAATAGGATATTACTTAAAGAAAAGACCTAATATTATATTTGGAAGTCCAGCACTTCTTGATTTAATAATGAATAATGTTAAAGATGGAGAAGATTTATCTTCTGTAACAACATTTATATCAGGAGGAGATTTCTTAACACCAAGTCATTCTTTAAAAGGTAAAGCTTACTTTGAAAAACATGGAGCTAAAAATGTAGAAATGGGTAATGGATCTGGAAATGCAGAAACAGTAAGTTGTGGTACAAATCCTGTTGGTAATGAAATAAGACCTGAAACTGCAGGAAAAGTTCTTACAGGAACAGATGCAATAATAGTTGACCCTGATACACTAGAAGAAAAGAAATATGGCGAAGAAGGACTTATGTGTGTTTCTGGAAAACATGTCTTTAAAGAATATTATAAAGATCCAGAGAAAACAAAAGAAGCTAAATTTGAAAAAAATGGAAAAGTTTATTTTAAAACAGGTACGATGGGATATATTGATGAAGATGGTTATTTCACATTAACTGGAAGGGAATCAAGATTCTATATTCTTTCAACACTAAATAAAGTATATTGTGATCATGTTCAATCAATTATTTCAAATATTGATGATGTTGATTTATGTGCTGTTGTAAAAGTACCTGATAAAGATATGCTTTATGTAAACAAGGCTTATATAGTCTTAAATGATAATGTAAAATCAGATGAAACAGAAAAAGAAAAAATAATTAATTTATTTAATGAGCCAGTTAAAGAACAAAATGGTGATGTTGAACAATTAAAGTGGTATGAAAAACCAAAATATGTTGAGTTTGTAAAAGAACTTCCTAGAAGAAAAGGTACTGAAAAAGTTGATTATGCATTACTTGAGAAAGATGCTTTAAAAGAACTTGATGACAAGAGTGATGTTAAATCATATGTAAAGAGATAGACTGTTATCTCTTTTTTTGATATAATTTTATTTGAAAATAGGAGTGGGTAATATGGGAACTGGTATGTATTTTCCAATATGTGCATTACCCTTTAGTATAATAATTATTGTATTATATTTTTATAAGGGACACATAAAAAGTAAGGAAACTTGGATATTTGAAACATTAATAGTATCAAATTTTATTGGTTTAATATTAGAGCTTCTTTGTACATATGCATCAAAAATTTATTCTGTTAATGTTATTGCTAGTACATTTATTTATAAAGCATATCTTTTTTACTTAATATTTTGGATTTCAACGTTTGCATATTATGTTTTTAGCATAACAAGAAATGAGTTTGATCCTAATCCAAATAGAATAAAGTTTTTCTTAATTTATTATATACTAGTAACTTTGTTTTTGCTTTTCCTACCAATAGAAGCTGTTATAAGTAAAGATTTTAGTACTAGATATACTAAAGGATTAGCAGTTGATTTTACATATGTAATGTCTAGTATTGCAATATTTGTTATAATCATTACTCTTATTGTTGGACATAAAAAAGTAAAAGATAAAAAGTATATTCCAGTAATATTATTTCTAATTGGAGGCTCTCTTGCAGCTTTCATTCAAATGAATCATCCACAATGGTTATTAATGACTTATATTGAGACACTTATTTGTGTAATAATGTATTTTACAATAGAAAATCCTGATATGAAGATGGTAAAAAGTTTAGAGTATGCAAAAGATAGGGCAGAAAAAGCTAATCGTGCTAAATCAGATTTCTTAAGTTCTATGTCACATGAAATTAGAACACCACTTAATGCAATAGTTGGATTTTCAGAAGATATTTGTGATAACCTAGATGGAGCGAGTGTTACCGTTAAGGAAGATGCTGGATATATTCAAGATGCATCTAAAACTCTTCTTGAAATAGTTGGAAATATTTTGGATATCAATAAAATCGAAAGCAATAAGATGGAAGTTACTGATGAAGTATATGACTTCAAGCATGAGATAGAGTCCTTAGCAAAAATAGATAGTGTTAGAATTGGAGATAAACCAATAGACTTTAAATGTAATATTTCAGAAGATGTTCCAGAAAAACTGATTGGAGATAAAGGAAAAGTAAAAGAAATAGTTAACAACTTACTTACAAATGCTTTTAAATATACTGATAAAGGAATGGTAAGACTTAATGTTAAATGTATTAATAAAGATAATAATTGCACATTAATAATTACAGTTGAAGATACAGGACGTGGAATAAAAGCAGAAAACATAAATAGGTTATTTACAAAATTTGATAGGTTAGATGTTGAACGTAATACAACTGTTGAAGGAACAGGTCTTGGACTTGCTATTACTAAAGAGTTAACAGAGTTAATGGGAGGAAAAATAAACGTACAAAGTCAGTACGGAAAAGGATCTATTTTCATGGTAATGCTTCCTCAAAAGATAGATAGAAATGAAAAGATGACAACAATTGTTATGCATACAGCAGGTGGTGATATGCCACATGAAGATGCAAAGACAGAAACTAAAACTGAAAGTAATTCTGGTTTAAATTTAAATGGTAAAAATTTACTTCTTGTTGATGATAACAAATTAAATTTAAGAGTTGCAGAAAGAGCGTTAGAGTCATTTCACTTTAATATTGATGAAGCAATGAACGGTAAAGAAGCAGTTAATAAAGTTTATAGTAAAAAGTATGACTTAATACTTATGGATATAATGATGCCAGAAATGTCTGGAGAATCTGCTTTAAAAGAGTTAAAGAAGAATCCTTCTTTTAATACTCCAGTAATAGCACTAACTGCAGATGCAGTTGCAGGTGCTAATAAAAAATATATTGATGAAGGTTTTACTGATTATATTGCAAAACCATTTAATAAAGAGCAAATAAAAGAAAAAATAGATAAGATATTTAAAAATTCATCAAATAATATAGAAACACTTTAAAAAATAAAGTGTTTTTATAGTGATTTTAAACTAATTGTATGTTAGAATACTTAAGAGGCGATAATATGGAACTTTATGATACATTTAAATATTTAGTTGGAGGATATTATGGAATAGAAAATATGGATGAATATCCTTTAAAAGAATATATTTTAAAAGATATAGAAAATTATATTTTAAATTTTATTGAAGTTAATAATATGGATATAGACTATTTAGAAGAAAAAGAAAAAATAAATTATGAATTATCACTTAAGACTAAACTTCAAGATTCACTTCTTGTTCTTCCTAAAATAGATGCTCCAATGGAACTTGTACTTCTTGTCAAGAAAAGAATAAAAAATCTTAAAGAAGAAGAAAAATAGCACTTACTTTAGTACTATTTTTTTCTTTATAATTATAATTATTTCATATAACATAAATGAAAGTATCATAAGTATAATAATAGATGTAATTATTAGGGTTATATTAAATACACTTGTACCATAATTAATTAGATATCCAAGACCGTTTTTGCTTACAAGAAGTTCACCAGTTACTCCTCCAATAAACGTCATGGACATGTTTATACTAAATGCATCTATTATATTTTCTATATTACTAGGTAAATATGCATATTTATAAATATCATATTTAGTTCCATTAAAACTTTTAATAAGCAAGATATAATCTTTATTTGTATTCTTAAAACTGTTATATATATTAATTGTTGTTACAAAAACTCCTATTAGTACTGACATAATAATTATTGATTTTATTGATGCTCCAAAAATTAAGATAATGAGTGGGGCAAGTGCTACTTTAGGAAGTGCATTTAAAACTGTTAAGAATGGATCTATTACTTTTTCTATAGTGCTATTATTAATAAGTATACTTGCAAATATAAATGAAAGTGATGAACTAATTATAAATGATATTATAACTTCAAATAGTGTTACAAAGGTATTAATAAATAATTTATTTGTTTTTAGAAGATCTATTAAGCATTTAAGTATTTCTAGTGGACTACTAAATAAAAATACATTTATTATATTTAAACTTGCGAGAAGCTGCCATATAAATATTATAGAAATAATAATTATAAATCTTATTAATTTAATCTTCATATTTCATATTCCTTAATATTTTATTAACATAAATTCTAAAGTTTTCTTTTAATCTTGCATTGCTAGGTGTATCCCAGTCTCTATTAATTGTATAACTTTTTATAAATTTACCATTTCTTAATAAATAAATTTTGTGAGACATACTAACAGCTTCTTCAATATCATGAGTAACAATTATGCCTGATTTTTTGTTTTTCTTAAGCTCATTTACTATATCATTTTCAATATTAAGTTTAGTGTTATAATCAATTTTTGAAAGAGGCTCATCAAGAAGTACTATTTTTGGGTTTAACATAAGAGTCCTAATTAATGCAACTCTTTGAGATTAGTGAAGACACTTTTTAACTTTTTTCCTTATTTTATTAGTGTTTAAGTGTGGCATGATACAGCCACTAATTTTAGTTTAACTTTAAATTTTTAATAGAGTTATTTATTTTCAATTAATTTATTATCATCTTTATATTGGTAGTCTAAGGCATTTTCTTTTGAAATAGCAGATGTTTTTGTTTCCTCTTCATATACATCTCTTGCACCTTTAGCGACTCTTCCACCACGAGCAGCAACTTTCATATTTTCATTTAATCCTTGTGGATGCTCCTTTTTAGCAATATCACGAGCAGCAATTTCGCCAATGTTAGTTAAAGCAATTTCAATATCGGTCATGTTATCTCTTAATGATTCTTTTCTTATGCCTTTATATGCTTTATATTCACTTGCTTTCATTCCAGACCAACCTTTGTATATTTCATTTGTAAGTAGAGCATATTCAACAGGTTTTTTAATGCCACCATCTTTCCATATATCAGTTAGTTTAAATCTATCAACAATACCATTTAACCTTTTCTTAATCCATTCATCACTATAACCTTTATTACGATAATAATTTACTGCACGATTAATTGCTAACTCTGGATCAAATACTTCATTTATTCTTTCATTACCCAAATTTGCTAGCCAAATCTTAAATGGCTCTGCTTTAGCACTAGGAACTGATTCTACCAATCTAAAAATTCCTTTTGTATCTAAAGTATCAGTTTTATAAAACTTTCCATCTTTTAAAGATTGTAATTTCAGTTGGTTAGTATTACTAACCAACTCACTTCCTTCTTCTTTTAATTTGCTTTTTAACCATTTCCAATAGTTTCTAGATTTATCATAGTCATTATCTGTTAATGCACCAATAACATCAATTACACTAAAGTAATATTCTTCTTTTTCACTATCCCAAAAACTTCTAATTTCTTTTTCTTCAAATAGATTAGTAATTGTTTGTAATTTATTATTCATTAATTATCACATCCTCTCTATCAATATTTGGTTATGTAATAGTAGAGAATTATTCAAAATTCCATTTGATTTGAATATCTCTACTATTTGTTTCTTCATTTAACTTTCCAATATAGATTTTATCTATAAATTCATCAACAATAACTCTATTTAATTCTTCTAATTTTTGATATTTATTAAATATCTCTTTATTATTCTTTGAAGATTCTTCTTTCATTTTGTAATAAGCAATTTCATTATTAATAGATTTAATTTGGTCTTTATAGGTATCTTCATCATTATTATAATTTGTAATCAAATCTTTAAATTGTTCTGGTGTAACAACACCATTGACTTTATCTTCATAAAGATTTCTTAAATAATTTCTTGTTTTAGAAATTTTATTATTAATATCATCTCGTTGTTTTTCTAAAGATATAATTTTTTTATTAAATCTATTTTCTTTCTTTTTTGAATCTAAATTTTCCAATTCAATCTCATCATAAAACTTTTGAATCTTCTTATTAATTGCATCTAATACTAGATTTGCAAGTTCATCATATCTAATTGAAGACTTATTTATGCAATCATCATAGCCATCACGATTTCCAGAACATACTAGATACTCATGTTTAGTAGAGTTCTTTTTCCTCATATAATGCTCACATTCTAAACAAAATACTTTACCAGAGAAGATATGAACAACACCTGTCGCTTTCATAGGTTTAGTTCTTTCTTTCATAGCAATTTGGACTTTACTAAATGTTTCTTCATCAATGATAGCTTCGTGTGTGTTTTCAATTTTTATCCATTCGCTTTTATCTTTATTTCTAATCTTATGATTTTTATAACTAATAGTAGTTCTTTTACCTTGTATTAAATGTCCTAGATAAACTTCATTTGTTAAAATAGTTTTAATAGCATTAGTAGTCCATTTTATTTCTTCACGAGGTCTATTACTAATTACATTTAATTTAATACCTTTTCGGTATTTATAAAGTGAAGGGCAAGGTATTTCTTTACTATTTAAGTATTTAGCAATACCCGTAAATCCTAAACCTGTTAGATATAGATTATAGATATTTTTTACAATTTCAGAAGCAACTGGATCTACTATTAATTTGTTATTATCATTTGGATCAATTTCATAACCAAATGAGGCGAAAGGAGAAATGAATTCTCCTTGCTTCATTTTGGAATTAAAAGCACTTCTTATATTGTTTGAAACATCTTCCAAGTACCATTCATTAACCAGACCATTTATTTGTCTTGATTTCTTATTACCTAGAATTTCAGTATCAGCATTATCAGATAAACCGATAAACCTAATATTCCATTCTTTAAACTTGTTATTGATATATTTTTCAACAATTTCCATATCTCTTGAAAATCTTGATTGACTTTTACATAATACAATATCAAGTTTTCTGTTTTCACAATCTCTAATTAATCTTTCAAATTCAGGTCTATAAGTTCCAGCACCAGATAAATCTTCATCACAATACTCATCAATTAAGGCAAATTCAGGATGCCTATTAACATAGTCAATAAGCATATTTCTTTGATTCTTAATAGATTCGCTATCATCTTCTTTATTTGTTTTATCTCTGTCTTCATTAGATAATCTTAAATAAATACCAACTCTTAATACTTTCTTACTCTCAACACTCTCCATTTCATTCATAACTATTACCTCCAATTCTAAGGTAATAATTAAGTTTAAAGTTAAACTTATAACCAATACCATTATAACATTTATTCAGAATAATTAACATTAAACTCCAACAATTCAATGATTTTATACAACTTTTTATTAACTATTTCTTTTAGTTTAGTATCAGTTAAATCTTTATCTACAATATCTATAATATTGTACTTCATTGTTAAACTCCTTTCATGCTCAAGTTTGAGAGATAAAAAGACTATTGTAATAACTTTTTTGTAAATTTTTCTCCATAATATCAATCCTCCAATCATTACTAAATTTATAATTTTATTTTGGTACATTTTTTATAAAAAGGTTATTATTAATTTTATTATCACATTTATACAACACATAATTTTTTGGTTACAAAAGTCTTTTTAAAATATTAAGAGTTAAATACTTACATTCCTATTTCAAAATCATCTGATTTATCTTTTTCTGGTCTTTCATACTTACGATTTACTTCCCCTGCATAATATTCCATTTCATTATAGTCAATATCATAATTTTTAGAGAAGTGAAGACCAATTTTATGACCTAAAGCTCTGCAAATCTTATCACAAAAGTTAAACATCTTTTCTTTAAAGTTATTAAATGTTTCTTGTATTTCAGTAACTTTATCTTCTAACTTTTTAATAATAGAATCTTTTTCTTTGATGACCATCTTTTGTTTAGATATAGTTTGTTGTTGTTCATAAATTCTAGTATCTCGTTCTTTAATAGCACGACCATCTTTTAATTTATTATTCTCACTTTGAAGATGTCCTACTTTAGTAGCAAGTTCATCAATCAATACATCTTTTTGTTTAATAACATTCTTATTATTAGAGTTTTGTTTTTGAATCTTCTTAGAATAATCAATCAAATTGTTGATATCTTCATCTTTATAACCGATTACTTTTCTTTTTACAGGATTTAAAACTTCTTTTGAATCTATTTCAGAAATTTCTTTTGCAGTTTCAATCTCAATTTCATTTAATTTTTTATTTCTTTCAAACTCAATTTTCATTTCTTCAATTTGTTCATTTAAATCCTCAATCTCTTTTTTAGCTTTGGTTATATGATGCTTATTATCTCCAATGTTGCCTCTGAACAACTTGTATCCTTTTTCAGTAATATATTTATTGTAATCATCTTGTATTTTTGCATAAGATACTTTACCACCTAATGCTTTCCAAAACTGATCACAGTTTAAAAATTTTCCTTTTTCAATTTTTAAAATATTCTTACCGTTCTCATCTTTCTTTTGAACTGGGTACATTTTTTTATTTCCTTTTTTGTCTATACCTTCTCGATAAATTATATTTCCGTTTGAATCTGTTTCAAAAACTTTTCTTCTAACTTCATCTACGATTGGCATAAAATAAAAGTGCATGTGTGGAGTATCTTCATCGTAATGAACTTCTGCATAAACTATATTGTCTTTTCCAACAAGTTCTTCTAAAAAGTTATAACTATCTTTAAAAAAATCTTTAACTTTTTCTGGAATATCTTCATCACTTTTTATATCAGGAACATAAATAGGTTTTCCTTTATTTTTTCCTACTTGCTGAATCCTATCACTTGCTTTAAACTTCATTCCCAAACTTTGAAAAAATTCTTTTCCACTTGTAACGATAGCACCATTTAATAAATTGGTATTCTTGCCATCATTATAATATATTTTATTTTCTTTTAATTTAGAATAGACTTGCTCTTGTAAAGTTGGTTTAGTAAGTGGTACAAAACTATAATTAAATTCAGTTCTATCTTTATCATAATTACCTGTACCTTTTCTTTGAGTAAGCTCTACACCAAGTCCACCTAAATCTTTCGCTTTATATTTGCTTTCAAATCTCAAAACTTGATTTCCATCGTACATTTTTACACCTCCTTGCTGTACTTCTTTAGTAGAAAGGTCACCCTAAAAACCCCTTTGCTTGTTTATTTGCAAATGCCTAAGCAGTAGCAAAGGCAAATGCTTATAAACAAGATTAAATAATAACTATCTACTAGATACTTATTATTTAATAAATTATTAAAAGTGATTTAAAAATCATTTTAATAATTGTAAAAATATTCACTATCGCCACTTGGTACCATATAAGTGTAATTAGTAAATCCATTGATCAGGATTGAAAATTACACTCTTTTTGTTATTATGGAAGTGATTGGATA
>ONQM01000008.1 GCA_900319955.1 uncultured Eubacteriales bacterium
TCTTGATGCCATACTATCAATATCTTTTAACCAATCATATTCATTTTCTAAATTTTTAATATCTTTCTTCATATCACTAATATTATAATTAATATTTAATTCATTATAATATTTATCTTTTAACTCTAAGTAGTGGTTATATATAAATCTACTTGTTCCCATAAATGAATTGAGCTTAGATTTAGTACATTCATCAGGATACATTCTAAACTTATATGCCTTATATATTTTCAAGCGAACCACCACCTTTGTAACTAACATTATTATATCAACGTTTTGTTGATATTAAAAGGAATATTTAAGATTTTTCATAAAATTTTCTATAACTTTCCTATTATATAAAAAAGGTTACCAAATTAATTGATAACCTAAATTTTAAATTGGCAACTAAAGCATGCCCTCTCTCATTTTATATATTATATGAAGTCTTCCTTCATTTAATACGTTTATATTATAACATAATTTGATTTGAATTACAAATGTGCTTTTGATGCGACGGTGTAAAATGATTTCGAATGCAAAAGAAAAGCCTCTTTTCTTTTAGTATGTTTTTAAAACTAAAAACATATAATTCTTTAGGTGATTTTATGCTTAAAGATAATACATTTAGATATACATTTTATTTAAATAGATTATATATTACTAATTACTTAGAAATTATTAGTATAACTGATACTTTATTCATAGTTAAAACATCTTTTGGCAAATTAAAAGTAACTGGTAATAAATTAAAAATAAAAAAATTACTTTACAAAACTCTATTTATAGAAGGTATTATAAAAAATATTGAGGCAGTATATGAATAGATATAAAATTCTAATAGAAGGAAGCACTACTTCATATTTTTTTAATGAGTTATTAAAACTTAATATAAATATATATTATATAGATAAAAAATATAAAAAAATAACATTAATAATAGATAAAAAAGATTATAAAAAATTACTTTCCATTAAAACATCATGTAAAATTAAAATATTAAATAAATATGGATTTATTAAGTATAAGATGTTAGTAGAAACTTACAATTATATAACTATATTTTTTATAACAAGCATATTAATACTATTTTATATAAGCAATCTAATATTAAATATAAAGGTATATGGAAATAATAAATATGCAAATAAATATTTATACTCTCATTTTAATAAATATAAGTATAAAATAATTGATAATAAAGAAAATTTAAAAAATGAAATATTAAAAGACAATAAAAACTTATCATACTTAGAAATAAAGAAAAATGGTACTTTATTAAAAGTATTTTATAAATATAGTAAAAAATATAAAACAAATAAAAGTAAAACACTTCATGATGTAGTAGCATTAAAGGATGCAATTGTCTTAAAAATAGAAAGTGAAGAAGGAGAAGTTCAAGCAAAAAAATATGATTATGTAAAAAAAGGAGACATATTAATTAGTGGAATTATAAAAAACAAAGATGAAGAAGTAAAAAGAGTAGATGCTAAAGGAAAAGTAATAGGAGAAGTATGGTATAAAGTAAAAATATCTGTACCAAAGAATTATTCATCTAAAAGATATATATCACTAAATAAAAGAAGAATATTTATTAATTTTTTAAATAAAAAATATTATAACTTTAAAGAAGTAAGCAGTTTTAATACAAATAAAATAATTACAAATACATTATTTCCTATTTACATAGGAATAGGAGATTTACACAAAATAAAATATGTAAATAAAAACTATAAAATTAAAGAAATAGATAAAAAGAAAGATGAAATAATTGAAAATAAATTTAAAAAAGATAATATAATAGATAAAAAAGTTTTGAAAAAATATGATTATGATAGTAAAATAGTGTATGTAGTATTTATAAGAATTAAGGAAGATATAACTTCTTACAAAGAAATAAAGTGAGGTGACAAAATGAATGGCATAATTAATAGTGTTATAGATGAAACACTTCCAATGATCATAGTAAGCATTGTAATAGTGTCATCTTTAAGAATATGCTATCTATATAAAAATAAAAAACATCTTACTTTATACAAAGAACTTTTCTATTTAATTACAATTATATATGTTCTAGCACTATTCCAAATAGTTACTAGAGAAGATACTGTATCATGGTCATCAAACAACTTTATACCATTTAGAGAAATATTTAGATATAGGATAGGTAGTAGACTATTTATTAAAAATGTTATTGGAAATATAATAATGTTTTTACCATTTGGTTTTCTAGCATCTTATATACTGAAAAGTGATAATTATAAAGAGACAACTATACTTGCACTTCTAGCATCAGTTACAATAGAGTGCGTACAAATGATGATTGGACGAGTATTTGACATTGATGATATAATATTAAATACATTTGGAGGATTTATAGGATTTTATTTATATAGAATTCTAAAGTATATAGGTGATAGAGTTCCAAGTATATTTAAAAATGAATATTTTCTTGATGCAATATCAATTATAATTTTACTAGGACTTTTAGCACTTATATGATAAAATAAAAGGAGGAGATGAAATACTTGAATATAATTAATTTTAACAACTTAACTAAAAAAGAAATAAAAGAAGAAAAAACAATTAATGAAGTATTAAAGTTTGCAATGAAAAAAGAAGGACTTCATGATACTTGCTTTGATATTATTTTTGTAGATAATTCCTATATTCATAAACTAAATAAAGAATATAGGGGAATTGATAGACCAACTGATGTTATAACATTTGCTCTTGATGATGATGATAAAGTAATAAATGATAGTGGAGTTCATATACTTGGTGATGTTTATATATCAGTAGAAAAAGCAGAAGAACAAGCTAAAGAGTATGGACACTCATTTTTAAGAGAAATATGTTTTCTAGCAGTACACGGATTTTATCATCTTTTAGGATATGATCATCAAACAGAAAATGAAGCAAAAGTAATGTTTGGAAAGCAAGAGGAGGTGTTAAAAGAATATGGCATCACAAGAGAAAAAAGATAAAGATTTAGACAAAACATTTTTTAACATTAATACTATTGATAATATTAATGATATAAAAGTACTTGAAAATACAAAAAAAGAATTTAGAAGATTTAAAAATAGTGTTAAGTATTCACTTGATGGACTTAAAAATGCATACAGCAGTGAAAGAAGCTTAATAGTGCATCTTTTTTGGACAGTAGTTGTATTTGTAGTTGCATTTCTATTAAGACTTGATAGAATATCAGTTGTAATATCAATATGCTTAATGGGTGGAGTTTTAGCAATAGAACTTATTAATACTGCTATTGAAAGTGTAGTTGATTTAGTTACACTTGATATACATCCTCTTGCAAAAAGAGCAAAAGATATAGGATCCGCTGCATCATTTATATTTAGCGTTTGTACTATAATTGGAGAATGTATTTTGTTCTTCCCATATATTTTTAAATTTTTTGGTTGGATATAATAAAAAAGGAGGGTAAGGTTATGAATAATATTTTAGAAAATGAAAAAGAAACATTAAGGAAAATAGATACTTCTGTTGCAATAAAAGACTTTTCAAAAAATGATAGAAAACCAGAAGAAATGAAAGCTATACTTGAACTTTTTGATAAAGCAGTTAATCCTTTTCTTGATAAAAAAGAAAAAGATTCATCTATTGATAAAATTTCAAATTTAGAGTCTAACAATGCAAGACTTTCTATAAAAGCAGCAAGTAACTCTTGCACTATTGAAATATCAAGTCTTGCAGGAATTACAAAGTATTCTTATAATCCTTTAGGTGTTTCTTTTTCTTTAAAAACAGATTTATATGAAGTTGTACATAGATATAGAAGTGTGCCAGACAAATACTCATCTGGTGAATGCTTATATTTAAAATCTGATACTCGTGAGTTTGAATACAATTTAACTAGTGGTATAATATATAAAGATGAATTTGGAAACATAAATGGAAATGCAAGAGCAGCAACACGCGATGATATTTCACAAGTCTATCTTAGAATGTTTTATTTTCTAGATAAAGCAGATACAATTGCATTTGATAATTTAACAAATGAATCTAAAGTAAAAAAATATAAATAATTTTGGAGGGTAAGGTTTATGAAAGATATTGAGTATAAGGTTGTATTAAAAAAGCTTGGACTAAACTGGAAAAATTTATTATGCACATATGATGGAGGTCCAAATGATATCTATCAGTATAATGGACTTTTAATTGAAAAAGATTCTATAAGAGGAAGCATTCCAGTAGATATATTAAATAAATATGATAGATATGCAAATTTTTCATACGATAAAAATAAAAAATATGTACATTTATATATAGATGATACAGAAGGACAAAAAGATCTTAAATTTAATAGTAAAGATGATTTAATAAAATTCTTAAAAGACATCAAAAATTACTATTTAAGAATAGATGTTTTAAGAAAAATATTACTTACAAAAAAAACTATTGATGAAAGAGTTAATGAAAAATCATTATGCAATTTAGAGCAAGCAGAAGTATCACCAAGACTTAGATATAGCTTAGATAATTTTGACATAGCAACAAGTCCATTTACATTCCCATCAATAAAAATAAAAGATAAAATGTTGAGTGAAATATCTTTTAATGTTACAGCAGATGATATAGAAGTTAAAGTAACAGATACTGAAAGTAAAGATACATTAAAATTTACATTATATAATGGTGGATATCAATATTCATTATCATATAATGATGAAGGTAAAAAAATTATACTTGAACATTATTTCTATAATAACAAAGAAAAAGTTCAGTATAAAGAAATAAAAGGCAGAAATATAAAAGTTACAAACTATAACTTAACAGATAAAAAGATGTCATCATCAGAAAAACTCGGAAATAATAATAGAATCTATGCAGAAGATTATAGATTTATTAAAGATAAATTAGATGAAGGAAGAAAAAGAGCAGAAATAATTACAGATGGATATCAAGATGATAATTTAAACAAAGAAAAAGTAAAAACAAGAAAAAAAATATATAAGCTGGGTGATTATAATGAATGAAATAGAATTTGAAAATTTAATTACCAATATGGAAGATACAAGAGAAAAATTAAATGATATATATCCTAATATTTCTATTGAAAACTGGTCTAATATTTATAATAAAAAATTAGCAAACATAAATAATGAATTAAGAAGTGCATTTAATAAATATGATAAAAGTGTTAATCCATTTATAACAAATATTGTAACAGTACGTGATTTTAATAGTAATGTAGATATTTTAGTTAAAGCAGATTTTGCAGATGTATCATTTAAAATAGTAAATGATGCAAAAGATGCAACTGTTTCATACTTAAGAAATCCAAATTCAATTTTCTTTAATGTAACATATAAAAGCCAATCTTTAAATAAAACTTCCACATCACATTATTTTAAAGATAATAAAGAATATTTTTATGTTAATGATAATGGATTAGAAACTAATTATAATTTAACAGATTTAACTGCAACACAGTTTAATACAGTTCATAAACTTGATTCTAAAAATATAGAATCAGTTTATTCAAATCTATTATATGCAACAAATTTAGCAGAGAAAGTAACAATTGAAAACATTGATAAAGCTAAAGCCTTAGTACTGAGGTAGAAATGAATAAAGAAGAATTTGAAAAAGCACTTGAAAATCTTGATATATATAACTCTATATTTAATATTAATTTGGTAAAAGAAAGTCTTAGTTATTATCTATATATATGGGATAATTATTCTTTTGTTTTAGATGAAAATGGTGTTTTAAGAATATCTAAAGAAAAAAGTTTAAGAGAAAACTTAAGAAAAATTCATGAAAATATATTTTCATATCCTTATATGTCTTATTTAAATATTAAAGATGAACTATATTACGTTCCTTTAATTAAGAAATTTAAAGTAACAAATGATGAAGAATTTAAACATTATTTACAAGTTACAAGAAGGTATGTTTCTAATAATAGATTAAATGAAAGAGAAAAATTTAAAAATCCAGAATGTAATATAAAAAATGTATTAGATGAAATTTTAATAGATAATGATGATATAACTTATATTTATGATTATCTAAAAACATCTGTAAATATGGATGAAGAATTAAGACAAAAATTAAATGATTTTGATAAAGATGTGCTATCATTTATATTAAATCAAAATATTCTAGATAAGCATGATTTATCTATTAATCATGATGAAATAAATCATAAATATAATATATCTATGTTTGATAAAGAAGAAAGTAATGTAATGACATTTAATTTGTCTTTAGAAACTCTTAATTTATCTAAAATAATAGATTTTGATGATAGATATATTACAATTAGTCATAAATATATCTCTAATTTCTTTGATAAACCTAGAAAAAACTTTAAATTAAGAACTAATAATGAAGAAGTCATTGTTACATATGGTAGTGTAGAAAAAGAGACAAATAGGATCTATAACTTAGATGATGATTATGAAAATTTAATAGATATTTTAAATTTAGTAAGTAATAAAGAAAGTATTGAAAAAGTAAAAGAACTAGAGTTAAAATAAAGATGTGGAGGATTTTATGAAAGAAGAATTAAAGGAGTTATTAAAAAATAGTAAGAGCATGTATTATCACTATCCAGTTGCAAGTATTCTTGTAACAGAAGATGGTGTAATGTTTCCAGGCGTTAATGTTGAGTGTTCATCACAAGGGTCTGGTGTATGTGCTGAAAGGAATAGTCTATATTCTGCAATATCAAATGGATACACAAAATTTAGCCATTTATATTTGATGTGTGAAAAAGGTGATTTAATATATCCATGCTTTATATGTAGACAAGCACTGCTTGATTATTGTAATGAGAATATGCCTATTACTATTTACTATAATGGTGGTGAAAAAACTGTAACAGTTAAAGATTTAACGCCATTTGCATTTGGAGGAGATAATTTGAAATGAAAATAGGGTATGTTAATTTAGTTGGAAGACCAAACACTGGTAAATCAACACTTTTAAATAGTATTATGGGTGAGCATTTAGCAATTGTAAGTGATAAAGTTGGAACAACAAGAAACATAATAGATGGAGTTTATAATGATAAAGATAGTCAAATAGTATTTGTTGACACTCCTGGTATTCATAAACCAGTAACACTTCTTGATAAAATGTTAAACAAAAAAAGCTTTAATGCAAGCATAAATACTACAGTTACATTATTTTTAGTAGATGGATCAAAAGGCATTGGAAAAGGAGATAAATATATTCTTGATAAACTTGATAAAGAATCTACTGTATTTCTAGTTATCAATAAAATAGATAACATGGATAAAGAAAATATTATAAAAGAAATTGATAAAGCTAAAGATTTGTTTCCTTTTAAAGAAATTGTGCCAATATCTGCTTCCAAGAAAAGAAATATAGATGAACTTATAAAAACAATAAAGAAATACTTACCAGAAGGAGATAAATTCTATGAAGATGATACATATACAAATATCTCATCAAGATTTTTAGCAAGTGAAGTATTAAGAGAAAAACTCCTTAACCTAACAAATAAAGAAGTACCATACACGATTACATGCTATACAGAAGAATTTAAAGAAACAAATAATTTAATTAGAATAAAAGTAGATGTAATAGTAGATAGAAAGAATTTAAAAAAGATAATTATTGGTAAAAATGGAACATTAATTAAAGAAGCAGGAACCGAGGCTAGAGAAGATCTAGAAAAAATATTTGGTAAAAAAATTTATTTAGAAAGCTTTGTAAAAGTTCTCGACAACTGGAGAGATGAAAAGAAAATAATAGAAGATTTAAATCTAGATGAATAAAATTATATAAAATCATCATTATATATAATAGAGGTGATTTTATGACAAAGGATATAGTTTGGTCTCTATTTAAAAAAACAGGTGATATAAAATATTACATGTTATATAAGAAAATTACAGGAGATGAATAAATTTGCATATAGAAAGCGTTACAGGAATTACTTTAACTGATACTAATTATAGTGAATCAAGTAAAATTATGAATGTTCTAACAAAAGAACATGGTTTAATTGGTATTATGAGCAAAGGATGCAGAAAAATAAAATCTAAACTAAGAGGAGTAAGTCGTAAAATGCTTTATGGTAAATTTTATATTTATTATAAAGAGGGAGGACTTTCTACTCTTATTTCTGTTGATGTAATAAATGATTTCAACAATATATTAAAAGACCTAGACAAAATAACATATGCATCATATATACTTGAACTTACAAACCAAGTTGTAAAAGAAAGCACTAATCATGAAGAAATATTTAATATACTTTCAAGCAGCTTAACGAAAATAAATGATGGATTTGATTCACTTACTATAACACTTTCTGTAGAACTTAAATATTTAGACTTTTTAGGAGTTAGTCCAAACCTTTCATCATGCTCCATTTGTGGATCTACCGATAACATACTAACACTTTCTGTAGAAGGTGGGGGACTAATATGTTCTAGCTGTTATCAAGAAGGATTAATTGTAAAACCTATAACAATAAAGCTTGCAAGAATGCTTTACTTAGTTGACATATCAAAAATTAGTAAGATTGATGTTTCAAAAGAAAACCTTAAAGAATTAAACAATTTTATAAGTGAATATTATGACAAGTATACAGGAATTTACTTAAAATCAAAAAAAATGATAGAAAAAATTACAACTTTTGTAGAAAATTAATTTTTTATATGTTAAAATGATAATAGTAGGAATAGTGAGCGATATGATGAAAGAAAATAAAAATAATGAAAAAAATAAGATTAATATTAGTAGGGAAGCTAAAGTAATGGTACTTGTATTAGCTCTTATTATGGTAGTATTCGTTGGAAGTAGTTTTGCTTGGTATAATGTAACAGCATCATCAAACAATAGTGTAACACTTGATGTCGGATCACTTGATGTTACAGTTGATTCTACATCAGACTTATCACTTTCTGATGTACTACCAGAATCAAAAGAAGATGCCCTAAAGGCAGATGGATTTAAATTTACTGTTAACAATAAAGGAACAATACCAGTTAACTATACAGTAAGCTTAAAAGATGGAACATATGATTCAACTGAAACAAAGCTTGATGATAAATATGCAGCTTGTGTTCTTTATAAAGGAACTGAAAGTGTTCAAGATGGATATGTTTCAAACTTTACAAATGGTGTTATGTATAATACTGATTTAGCAGAAGGCAAAAGTGATACATATGAGTTAAAATGTTATCTTGATGAATCAGTATTTGATAGTAAT
Organism: uncultured Eubacteriales bacterium; assembly: GCA_900319955.1. Lineage (GTDB taxonomy): Bacteria > Bacillota_I > Bacilli_A > RF39 > UBA660 > UBA2730. The sequence continues at coordinate 9,200 of ONQM01000008.1, forward strand.
GCTGCTGGTAAAACATTCAAAAAAGTTGTTAATGTAAAAGCAGTACAGAAAGATTCATAATTTTTTAAGAATACAAATATTGAAATAAAATTTGATAAAAATGTTGAAGTTAAAAGTTGATAATTTTTATCTTTTTTAACTTTTTCATTTTATCATTAACAATGACAAAATAATTAGAAGTAAAAATATATTTGATTCTATAAAACATATAGATGAAATAAATATATTTAAATATTATTTGATGTTTGATATAATGAATTAGGTGATATTAATGAAAATACTTTTATATGCAGAAGGATTAAAAACAATTGGTAAAAGCGGTTTAGGTCATGCAATAGAGCATCAAAAAAGAGCATTAGAAAAAGAACATATTGATTATACATTAGATCCTAAGTGTACGGATTATGATATTTTACATATAAATACTTATTTTGCTAAGTCATTTTTTATGTTTAAGAAAGCTAAAAAAATGGGTAAGAAAATAGTTTATCATGCGCATTCAACAGAAGAGGATTATAGAGATGGTTTTATTTTAGGACATGCAACATCTAAGCTTTTTAAGTGGTGGATTTGTTACTGCTATAAACATGGTGATGTAATAATAACACCAACACCATATAGTAAAAAGATACTAGAAGGATATGATGCATTAAAAGGTAAAAAAATTTATGCAATATCTAATGGAATTGATCTTGATTTATTTAAAAAAAATAAAGATGATAGAAAAAACTTCTTAAAAAGATATGGATATAAAGATAGTGATAAAATAATAATAGGTATAGGACTATACATCAGAAGAAAAGGAATAGTAGATTTTGTTGAACTTGCAAAACGCCTTCCAGAATATCAGTTTATTTGGTTTGGAGAAAGTCCACTTAGTGTTGCAACAGAAGATGTAAAAAAAGCTGTTGGAACAAAACTTCCCAACTTAAAGTTTGCAGGATATGTAGAGCAGCCTCTAATTCGTGAAGCACTTTGTGCATGCAACTTATATTTATTCCCAACACTTGAAGAAACAGAAGGAATTCCAATAATTGAAGCTTGTGCATGTGGGACAACTTCTATAATTAGAGATATTCCTATATTCGATGGCTGGCTAACAAATAACAAAGAAGTATATAAAGCGAAAAACGTAGATGAATTTGAAGAAAAAATAAAAGACTATTTTAATGGAAAACTTCCTAAACTTAAAGATACATATAAGATTGCTGAAGAAAGATCAATTGATAAAGTAGGAAAAGACTTAAAAAGAGTATATGAAGATGTTATGAAAGATTAACATCTTTATTGTTTTTTAATACTTTTTTTGGTATAATAAAAAAGCTTTGTAAAGGAGTGGTAATATGTTAGTTGTTCCAATAATAAATAGAGATAGAATAATGAATGTAGAAATAAAACTAAAAAATGCAACTAAACTTGATAGAAAAAATATTACTCTAAAAGAAGGAGTTTCCAAAAGTAATATAATTTCACATAATAGTGATTATAACACATCAAGCTATAATATTAATGATGATGCATCTTTAATAACAGAATATATAAGAAATAGTGGAATACTTTACAAAAAAAACTACTTCATTGTAACTAAAGAGGAAGCAGAAAGTACAGAATTTGATTCTTTTGAGGTTAAATACCCAAGACTAAGAGTTAATGAAAATATAGATAAACTATATGGCGAACTTGTAAAAGACTTAAAAAACTCAATGCCTGATAATATAAAAGGACATTATATTGATTTTGGTAAACTTGGAATTACAAAAAATATAACTAAAGAAAAATTAAAAACATTAAAAGATATAGCAGATCACTCTGATCCAAAAGATTATAAAAGAGAAATAGAAGAAAATGATTTAGATGATCTAATAATAGAACTAGAATTCTTACTTAATGAATTTGATTTAACTATAATACCAGAATCAACTATGAAACTTGAATACTTTGATAAATTACTAGATATATTTAGTAATATCAAATCAAGAGATTACAAGGCACTTAAAAATTACAAACAAATAGCAGACAATAATAAAGAATGTTATTCAAAAATTTCTAAACTTTATAATATTGTATATAATGATAGTTTAAACTGGATACATAAAGAAACACCTAAAGAAAAAGCAAAAGTTAACATGAAAAAGGCATCTTAATATGAATAATAGATTTGAAAGACTAGAACTTTTAATAGGAAAAGAAAAATTAAATGAATTAAAAAATAAAAGAGTAGTAATATTAGGACTTGGTGGAGTAGGTGGATACGCAGTAGAAGCACTTGCAAGATGCGGAATAAGCTCATTTTTATTAATAGATTCTGATACTATTGATGAAACAAATATTAATAGACAAATAATTGCAACTAATAAAACTATAGGAAACTCTAAGGCAGAAGCATGGAAAGAAAGAGTACATGATATAAATAGTGATGCTAAAGTAGAAATTCTAGAAGAATTTATAGATGAAAATAACTTTAAAAAAATATTTAAAGGTAAAGTTGATTTCTTTATAGATTGTTGTGATACAGTAAAAACAAAAGAACTGGTAATAAAGTATGCACTTTTAAACAATATAAATATTATTTCTAGTATGGGAGCAGGAGCTAGATTCAATCCAGAAGACTTAGAAATAATTGAAATTAAAAAAACATCTTATGATCCAATTGCAAAGAAGATAAGAAAGTTTTTAAAGGATGAGAAAATAAATAAAAAACTTATGGTAATGTGTAGTCATGAAAAACCAGTTAAAGTAGTATCGAGTATTCCATCAAATTCTTTTGTACCATCATCTGCAGGTCTATTAATTGCAAGTTATGTATTTAAAAAACTAATAAATTATAAATAAAAGTTAAGGGTGTTTCAGTATGAATGATGATAAATTTAAAAAAATATATAATTCAATTGGTCATGAAAACTATGAAAAAATGAGGTGGCTTACACTTTTAGCAGCAACAGGAATTACAAGCTATAACCTAAAAAAAGGAAATGATGCTCTTGAGCTTGTATCATCAGGGCTTGATATACTATTTATCCTTACAACATTTTATCCAAAGAAATTTTCATCAAATGATGTAAAGAAAAATGATCCAGTAGAAATATTTACAATGTTTGATTATCTTTTAAATAATGGATATTTATCAAATGATAAACATTATGAATGGTTTGATGATGGAACAAAAGATGTTAATAAAATTCAAGGAGCAAATGTACTTACAGGATATGCTGTATGTAGACATAACTCTGCAATGCTAAGAGATATTCTTAATGAAAAAGGAATAAAAGCATGTCAGCTTAATGTTTATTGCAAATCTGATAAATTAGATTTAGTAGAAAAAATAGTTGGAAATCATTCAATTACATATGCATGTAATGGTATCAATAGTTATTTCTTTGATCCTACTAATTCAGTTATGTTTGAAAAAGATAAAAACAAACTTTTTAATGAAAAATATAATATTACATTTGGATATAGACCTAGTATAAAACAATATTTACAAATAAAAGATACATTAAAGTATCCAGTATTAGAAAAAGAAAAAAGTAATGAAATATCATCTAAAACAAAAATGATTTGTATAAATAATATAGATAGATTTGAAAGATTCTATGAAGATAATAAAGAAATCTATAAAGAAGTTGCAGATAAAGCATACACTTTAAAAAGATAATTTATATTTTTCTATATAACATGATAACTTTACCAATAAAGTTATCTTTATTTTTATAATGACTAATTGAAAAATCATCTAAGAGTACTAAATCATTTTCATTTACTTTAGCATATCTTTTAATTATTAAAATATCCCCTTTTAAAATATTTTCAAAATTACAAATAGATTTAAATAAAACTAGATTATTATCATCAATCATATCTTTAGGAAATTTTAAAGACATAGAACTATCTAAAAAGAATATCTCAGTAAAATTATTTTCATACTCATTTGGAACAAGTAATTTTATTTTTTTATTTTCATCTTTTTTAATATATCCTTTACTTTCAAGTACATTAACATATTTATAAGCGGATGCAGAACTTGAAAGATTTATTTCTTTACATATTTCACGTATAGAAGGAGAATATCCATATTTTGCAATATATTTTTTTATCACATCAAGTACCTTTATTTGTTTAACAGTAAGTTTTCCCATAATCATAACCTCTTAAATAATATAAAGAAAAAATAAAAAAAAGTAAAGATTATTTTAGAGTCTTTACTTTAGGTTTACTTTCAATTACTAAATCATACATATATTTATTATCATTTATTTTGTTATGATCTTCCATATATATTTTAATTAAATCTTTATAAAGTGTATTAAGAGATTTTGTAAAGTCTTTTAAACTTTCATTATCAAGAGTAAGTGCAAGATTTGCAAGCTTCTTTGATGCTAACCTATCACAATAAAGCTTAAGAGAATTTCTTTTAACCTTAGGAAAACTTTTTTTAATTTTTAAATTATTAATAAATGCAATAATACTATTAATGTCATTCAAACTTTCTATCTTTTCTCTATATTTTTCTTTTTCTTCCATATTCATTTGAGCTCTTACACTAGATGCAGCATCAACCTTTAAAAGATTTCTTATTGTAGTTAATTTATTTTTCTTCTTTTTCTCAATATCATGCATATATTCTGATATTTCTTTAAATTCATGCCCATTTAAACAAAATACTTGATAATCAATATCCATTATTAGTCTTTCAATTATCTTATCCTCTGATTCATTACCTTTAATTTTAATAAATATATTGTTTGTATTCTCTTTTAGATATTTCTTAACATCTTTCTTAGATACTTTTTTTCTTTTATCATCTAAAACAAAATATAAGCTTTCAGCTTCTACAAATAATTTTTTATTAATAATTCCAGTAACACTAGGAACTATTATTGGAATAACATCACCATTTAAAATATTTGTAAATACCTTTTTAGAATCATCATAAGTAACGAGTAACTTCTGAGTATTAAATTTATCTCTTAATTTCTTTTTAGTACTTTTACGAGTTAACCCAATATTAACACTTTCTTTATCTTTTTCCATCTTATATGCTGATATTTCATATATATTTTCCACTTATCTTCCTCCTTCACACAAATATTTATTATACATCTTTTTCTTAAAATTTATGTGAAAAAATTATGAATAATTTGTAAAGTTTACATATAAATTTTAATAATTAATTTATTTTTATTAATTAATGTAGTAATATATAATTACGTAGTGGATGATAGTGGGGAAAAGTGGTGATTAAAATGTTCATGGGTGAGTTTCATCATAATGTTGATGATAAATCAAGACTTATAATTCCTTCTAAATATAGAGAAGAGTTAGGAAAAAAGTTCGTTTTAACACGTGGTATAGAACGCTGCCTTTATGTTTATCCAGAAGATAAATTTAATGAAATAGTTAAAAAACTAAATACTATACCATTTACAAAAAAAGATGCCCGTGAATTCATTAGATTTTTCCTATCAGGCGCTACAGAAGTAGAATTAGATAAGCAGGGAAGAATCTTAATTCCAAATACATTAAAAAATTATGCAAATATCAAATCTTCTTGTACTATATTAGGAACTGGAGAGAGATTAGAAATATGGGATGAAGAATCATATAGTGAGCTTTATAATTCTACATTTGATAATATGTCTGATATAGCAGAGACACTTTTTGATACTAATTTGTAGGTGATAATATGAAACATATTAGTGTACTAAAAAAAGAAGCAGTAGAAAGTCTTAATCTTAAAGAAAATAGCATAGTAGTTGATGCAACACTCGGCTTTGGAGGACATAGCAGTAGCATCTTAGAAAAGATAAAAAAGGGGCATTTATATGCATTTGATAGAGATAGTGAAGCGATAAGCTATAGCAGTGAGTTTTTAAAAAAATATGGCACAAACTTCACTATCATCAAATCAAACTTTAAGAATATGAAAGAAGAACTAAATAAGTTAGGAGTTTCAAAAGTTGATGCAGTTCTATTTGATTTAGGAGTTTCAAGTGTTCAGCTAGACGAAGCGGAAAGAGGCTTTTCTTATCAAAAAGATGCAAGGCTTGATATGAGAATGGATGAAAATCAAATGCTTGATGCATACTACATTGTAAACAACTATACTGAAGATGAACTAATAAGAATATTTAGAAAGTATGGTGAATCAAAGTATTCCAAAAGCATTGCAAGAAAGATAGTTTCTGAAAGGAAAAAAAGACCTATTGAGACAACACTTGAACTTGCAGAAATTATTAAAGATTCAGTTCCAGAACATGAAAGAAGGAAACACCATCCGGCACGTCAAATATTTCAAGCAATTAGAATTGAAGTAAATGATGAACTAGGAAGTCTTAAAAAGGGACTTAATGATTCACTAGATTTATTAAACATTGGAGGAAGAGTTGCAGTTATATCTTTTCAAAGCTTAGAAGATAAAATTGTAAAAGGAACATTTAAAGAAAAAACTTTTATTCCCGAAAGACTAAGGGGACTTCCAAATGTTAATCCAAGTGATATGCCTGACTTTAAATTAGCTAGTAAAAAAATAAAACCAAGTGAAGAAGAAATAGAAAGTAACTACAGAAGTCATTCTGCAATACTTAGAGTCATAGAAAGGGTAAAATAATATGAAAAAGAATAAGAAGAAAAACAAAAATAAAACTAATAAATTTGAAAAACTTTTATTTGTAGTAGCATTTATATTTGCAGTCATGGCTCCAATATCTATAGTATTTTCAAAAGCAACACTTTCTGAGCTTAACTATAAAGTAGAAAAGAAGAAAAGCTTAATAGAAGAACAGGAAAAAAATAATAATAGTCTTGCTATGACAATAGATGAGCTTGCATCTTTATCCAAAGTACAGCAAGTTGCAAGTGAAGCAGGATTGAGTTATAATAATGCTAACATAAAAGTAGTTCAAGATAAATAAAAAATAAAAGGTGATTGTATGCGAAAGAAAAAGAGAAAAAATAACGGCGTTAAGTATAGTTTCTTAGTTATTATGTTTTCTCTTTTTTTGTTTGGAGTAATGACATATAGAATGTTTGAACTTTCATGCAGCAAGAAAATAGATGGAACAAACCTTCAAAAACTTGCTAGTAAAAGAACAATGCGTACAGAAACTATTAAAGCAGAACGTGGAACAATATATAGTAATAATAATGATGTACTCGCCCAAAACGTATCATCATATACTTTAATTGCATATCTAGATCCTAAAAGAACAACAAATAAAGAAAATCCACAGCATGTAGTAGATAAAGAGATGACTGCAGAAAAACTTTCTAGCGTTCTAGGCACTTCAAAAGATGAAATACTTAAATACTTAAATAAAGAAGGAGTTTATCAGACAGAATTTGGTAAAATAGGAAGAAACTTGTCAGAACTTGATAAAGCAAAAATAGAAGAATTAAAACTTCCTGGAATAGATTTTATTGAAAAAAGTAAAAGATACTATCCAAAAGGAAATTTTATGTCATATACATTAGGATATGCAACAGAAGATGATGAAGGAAATATATCTGGTAAAATGGGGCTTGAACTCTATTATGATAAAATTTTAAAAGGTGAGGATGGAAAAAGAACATATCAGAAAGATTTAAGAGGATATAAAATTTCTGGTACTAAAGAATATACAAAAGATGCAGTAAACGGAAAAGATATATATTTAACAATAGATTCAAATGTACAATTTTTCATAGAACAAGCTCTAAAAAAAGCAAAAGATGAATATGGATATGAATGGGTTACAATGGTAGTTGCAGATGCAAAAACAGGTGCAATACTTGGAATGAGTTCTAATCCTAACTTTGATCCAAACACAAGAGAGGGCATTACAAACTATCTTGATCATACAATATCATCACCATATGAACCAGGAAGTACAATGAAAACATTTACTTATATGGCTGCAATGGAAGCAGGCGTTTACGATGGATCTGAAACATATCACTCTGGAACATATACAACATCAGATGGAACAGTAATAGGAGATTGGAATAGAAATGGTTGGGGTGATATTACATTTGATAGGGGATATGCAATGTCATCAAATGTTGGAATAATTAACCTAATTCATAGACATATGAATAGTGGAATGCTTAGAAGCTATTTTAGAAAACTAGGATTTGGTAGAAAGACAGGTATCCAGCTTCCAAATGAAGCAAAAGGATCTTTAAACTTTAAATATGAAACCGAAATATTTAATGCTGGATTTGGACAAGGTATTACAACAACACCAATGCAAAATATACAGGCATTAACATCACTTACTAATGATGGTGTTATCATGAAACCTTATCTTGTTAAAAAAATAGTTGATAAAGATACAGGTGAAGCAATATATAAAGGAGAAAAAAAAGAAGGAGAAAGAGTAGCATCAGATGCAACAGTTACTAAGATGAGAAGCTTAATGAATGATGCAGTAAATTCTGAAGGAGCTGCAGCATCTGCTTATGCAATACCATCTGGTGAACTTATTGGAAAAACAGGAACAGCACAGATAGCAGACCAAAATGGTTCTGGATACTTAACAGGCAAATCAGATATTATTTCATCTTTTGCAGGTATATATCCTAAAGATAATCCAGAAATAATAATATATACATCTATGTCTCGTCCAACAAATGGTTCTCAAAGACCTCTTATTAATGCAGTTAAAGAAGTACTTTCAAACATTGCAAAATATTATGGAGAAACAGTAGAAGAAACTGATACAACAGATAAAGTAACATATTACAAAATGAAATCATTTGTTAATGAAACTGTTGATAAAGCAAAAACAACATTAAATTCAAATGGAATTAATGATGTTACTGTTCTTGGACATGGAACAAATGTAATTAATGAATATCCAGAGGCAGAATCTAAAATAAATAATAAAGATAAAGTATTCTTACTTACAGATGATACCAAAGAAATACCAGATATTAAAGGATATTCGAGAAGTGATGCAGAACATCTTTTAAACCTTCTTGGATATAAAATAGTTATTAATGGAAAAGGATATGTTACAGACTATATCATAAATGGTGATACTGTAACACTAAACTTAAATCCGAAATTTGTAGAAAGCGGTGAATAAATATGGATTATGTAGTTAATTATTTACTTAAAAATCATTTAACAATAAGTACAATGGAAAGTGCAACAGGAGGAGAAGTAGCATCATCAATTACAAACATACCTGGTGCAAGTGAAGTACTTTTCTTTTCAGCAGTTACATATTCAAATGAATATAAGATAAGGTTTGGAGTTCCAAAAGAAGTAATAGATAAGTATACAGTCTATAGTAAAGAAACAGCAAGAAGTATGGCAAAAGCAATATCAGATTATACAGGAAGCACAATAGGAATTGGTACAACTGGAAAAATGAATAGAGAAGATAAAGCAAATCCATATGGAGAAAATGATATTTTATATGCATCTATATATGATAGTAGAATAAAAAAATATAAAGATATAAAATTAAAAATGACTTATGAAGAAAGGTCGAAAAACAAAGAACTTGTTGTAGAAAGTCTTTCTAAAGAGTTAAAAAATATGTTATACTAAATAAAAAAAGGAGATGTTATTATGGCCTCAAGAAAAACAAAAAAGGAAATAGTTAAGCAATTATTAAATGCAGATATTGATGAAAAAGATGAAGAAGAACTTCTAGATTTACTAGTTGATCAACCAATATCAATTGATGTGGATAAGGAAGAAGAAAGAAAAAAGACAAAAGGAGACATTATAGCAGACAAAATATCTGAAGTAGCAGGTTCATGGAATTTTATAATAGTATTTGTTTTGTTTCTAGCTTTTTGGATAATATTTAATACAATTACTGGTAAAAATGCACCAGATGGTTATCCATTCATTTTACTTAATCTTGTACTTTCATGCATTTCTGCACTTCAAGCTCCAATTATAATGATGAGTCAAAATAGACAAGGAGCTAAAGATAGTTTAAGAGATCAAAATGATTATAGAACAGATTTAAAAAGCGAACTAATACTAGAAGAGTTACACATAAAAATAGAAAAGATATTAAAAGATCAAAAAGAAATAAAAAAAGCATTAATAGATAATGGTATGATTAAAGAGGATGATAAGAATGAAGAAAAATAAATTATTAATAATTATACCAATACTTCTTTTAATATTTGTAACAGGATGCAGTACTAATAAAAAAGAAAAGAAGTTAGAGTGTTCTTTGAATGTTGAAAATGAAAATGAGAACTATAAAATATCTCTTGAAAGAGTTGCATACTATGACAAAAATAAGAATGTCACAAGAACAGTTTCAAATGATATAGTAGAGTCAACTGATTATAATACACTTGATACTTATGAAAAACAATTTAATTCAGTAAAAAATATGTATAAAGGAATTAAATATTATGATGTTACAGTATCACAAAATGGTAATAAAGTTGAAGCTGTTACAAAAGTTGATTATACAAAAGTAGATACAAATGCTTTAATTAAAGTAACTAACAATAATAATTTCTTTGAAAAAGATGGAACGCTTAAACTTTCAACACTTAAGAAGTCTTATGAAGATAGTGGACTTACATGTAAGTAAGTCTTTTCTGTCTAGGTAGTTTAATGGATAAATCGCTTTCCTCCGAAGAAAGAGATATAGGTTCGATTCCTATCCTAGACACCATTTATTAAAAAAATATACTTTTAATTCTATTTTAAATGTGATAACGTTAATTATATGGGAAGTGAATATATGAAATGTGATGATGCTTTTTTAAAAGTAGGATATTTATTTAAAAGAAATGAATTAGATTATGATAATAAACATTATATGGTATATGAGTTTATCGATTATGTAATCGCAATAGTATATGGCAAATATGATGATATTTTATACTTTAATGTTGCAAGTGGAGATAGCAAAGGAATAACTGGCACAGTTATTGGATACTATGAGGATGAATTAAATAGTAGGATAGGAAAATTTACATATGGAATTCTTACAAGGGATATATATAAAGAATTAAAGTTTAGTGATAATATTCCGGACTTTGATAAAATTAGGGAATACAAAATGTCACATACTAGTAAATATTATATTCTGAATGAAAAAAACTCTCATTTAACTGATTTATATGAAACACATCTTTATTCAAAAATAAAGAAAGATGAAAAAAAGTTAGTAAAAAAATAAAAGTATAAGTGGAATTCACAAACTTTTTAAGTTTTTACTTGTAATAATCTTCCTTTCGATATTAAAGTATTAAAAGAAAAATCACCTAACTCAAGAGCGAATAAAGCTTATAAGTTTAGAATGCATCCTGATGAATGTACTAAATCTAAACTTAATTCATTTATGGGAACAAGTAGATTTATATATAACCACTATCTTGATTTAAAAGATAAATATTATAATGAGTTAAATATTAATTATAATACTAGTGATATGAAGAAAGATATTAAGAATTAGTAAAATAAAATTATTAATTACAAAAATAAAAGGGTAGCGACTATCCAGTACTGGTCTATGGAGAAACCATTAGGATTCTGTGAAGTAGAAAAAAAAGTCCGTGAGGACTTCTAAGTGATTAATAAATATATTTATATTAGTAAAAAAAAGAACTTTTTCAAGCTCCTGAAATTCAAATGGTGCTCCCATTCGGATTCGAACCGAAATGCTTTCGCAAAGGATTTTGAGTCCTTCGTGTCTACCAGTTTCACCATGGGAGCAGAAATGGTGTCCCCAGTAGGACTTGAACCTACCTTTCACCCTTAGGAGGGGTGCGCTCTATCCAGATGAGCTATAGGGACAACATATGTCTATATTGTACAATACTTTTAAAAAAAATAAAATAGAAGTTATATACTTTTTACCAAAATTATAAATAAATGTGTTATAATGGTTATGGATAATGAAGTAGGGAGAGTAGTAAAGATGAAAAAAGGAATTGAAAGAGCTTATATGTATTTAGATTATATTGATGATAATGATAGTGATGATATCATTGCATATTTAGATATTGATTGTAAAAATATATTTGGAAATATAAAAAATAAAATAAAACAAATTCATGTAGGAGATAGTTTATATAAAGTAACTAGAGGTGTACCTGAATATAAAACTTATATTGTTGAAAATATTACATCAAATAGTGTAAAATTTGAAAATGGTATAACAATTAAACTTGGTGAAACAAGGGAGAGATAATATTTTATTTTCAAAAATTGTTGATTTTTAAAGTAAGTTATGATAATATAAGTAAGTCATATGAGTGATCCGCTGGCAAGAGTTATGATCATTTGAAAAATATATATAGAAAGGAATTGATACTTATGAATTTAATTGACAAGATTAATAAAGAACAAATTAAATCTGATATTCCTGATTTCAGAGTAGGAGATACTGTAAGAGTAGACTACAAGATTATTGAAGGCAATAAAGAAAGAATTCAGGCATATGAAGGATTAGTTGTTGCAAGACGTGGTGGTAGTGTTTCTGAAACATTTACTGTACGTAAAATGTCTTCTGGAGTTGGAGTTGAAAGAACATTCCCAATTCATTCACCAAAGATAGCAGGTATTACTGTTGTACGTAAAGGAAAAGTAAGACGTGCTAAACTAAATTTCTTAAAAGGAATGAATGGTCAGTACAGAATCAAGGAAAGAGGACAAAAATAAGGACCATATAAGTCCTTATTTTTTTAATTTATTATGAAAAGATTTTGTAAGGAAATTTTACCATATATATTAATAGTAGTTATTGTACTTCTAATTAAAGAATTTTTAATCGCTCCTGTTAAAGTAAACGGACTTTCAATGTATACAACACTTCATGATGGAGATGTAATGCTTCTTAATAAGATTGTGTACAAATTTAATCCTATTAAAAGAGGAGATATTGTTGTAGCATCTTGGAAAGATGAATACATTATAAAAAGAGTAATAGGTCTTCCAGGTGATACAGTTGAATTTAAAAACAATAGCTTATATATAAATGGAAAAAAAATAAAAGAAAATTATACTAGGGGTAAGACAGAAGACTTTAATATAACACTTTTGGGCTCAAAAAAAGTACCTAAAGGTTATTATGTAATACTAGGAGACAATAGAGAAGACTCTGTTGATAGTAGAATATTTGGCTTTATGAAAAAAGAAAACATTTTAGGAAGATGTAAAGTAACAATATTCCCATTTAATAGAATTGGAACAAAAAAGTAGTGGAGGACAAAAATGAATAAAAAGAATATTGAAATGATGAATTATGACAATAATAGATTTCTTTTAGAAAATAATATACTATATGATAAGAAAAATAATAAAAAATATGATTTCTCTAAAGAAAAAATATTTTATTTAAAAGAAATAAATGATGATGATATTATTTCAATATCTTTATTAAATAGTAAAGTAGTATATAGACATATAATATTTAATGAATATATTGCAGAAATTATTGCAAGATTTATATCAGATAGTACTATTTCAGAAAATCTAAAACATAATGATAAAAAAAGTAATATTTTATTTATAAAAAATAAAACATCTAGCGATATTCTATATAATCCTTATATTAAAAGAGCATTAAGAGAAGATATTGTAGAAGATATAGATGGTAATTATTTATGTATAAAAGATATCAAAGGTGCAAATGTAAATGATAGATTATGTTATGTAGTTGATGATAATTTAGAAACAACAGGATTTTATTCAATGAGTTTAGATAAATTTATCCCATTACTTACAGATGAAGAAATAGATAGAAAAAATAAAATGTTTGTTGGTGGATCTTATAAATATAGATTTAATTCAACTATAAAGAATAAAATACTACCAGAAATTATTCAAAAAAAAATTTATGAATCAAAAGAAAAAGGCTTAACATATGTAAAACATGTTTAAGCCTTTTTGGTAATTATTAGTGCATGACGAGAAAGACCAATCATTTCTTTTTTATTTGAAATTTTTAAAACATAATTCTTAAACATATCAAAAGTTTCACTATCCATATTATTAATTATTTTTCTCATATATTCGGTAGGACCTTCTTCACTTACTATTTCAAGTATTTGAAGTCCTAATTTGTTATTTAATTTTTTTATATAATCTAAATCTACAAAAGAATATAAATTATCTTCATCTTTTACATTATTAAAATCTTTATCAATATTATTTTTTTTCAAATCATCTTTTATATTATTATCAATAAATCCATGCTTTAATATTGCAAAATCTTTTAAAGTAAAGCATTCAAATATAATGCCACCTTTTTTAGTAACCCTTAAAGCTTCACTTAAAGCTTTTTCTTTTTCTTCATTTGTAAGAAGATGATAAAGGGGCCCAAAAAGTAAAGTAATATCATAAGTGTTATCACTAATACCATTTAAATTAGTTGCATTTAAATTTAAACATTTGATGCCATCTACTTTTTCAATCTCTCTAATATTATGTTTAACAAGTTCAACAGCACATACATAATACCCTTTATTAAAATAATATTTAGAGTATACGCCAGTACCAGCACCTATATCAATTATCTTATCATTTTTATTTAAATATTTATTAATATAGTTTGTTACAACAAAAAATTCAACCTCACCATGTCTTGTTTTAAGACGTTTGTCTTCATTAAATTTATTGTAATAATTAATTAAATTTTCTTCATTCATATAAATCACATTAATATAATATATTTTTTAGTATTTTTTTTCAAGGAAAAAATTGACTTAATATGCTGTTTTGATTTAAAATATAAAAGCAAGTTAGTGATAAAAAGTTAATAAAAACATATACTTAATAATTAGAAAGGAGTTAATTAAATGATTAAATTACTTAAAAATTTTAAAAAAATTGATTTTTTTTACTTATTAATAGTAATAGGACTTATTGTATTTCAGGTTTATCTTGATTTGAAACTTCCTGATTACATGTCTAATATTACAGTTCTTGTTAAAACAGAAGGATCTAAGATAAGTGATATCCTAAGTGAAGGATCTAAGATGCTTCTTTGTGCAGGAGGATCACTTTTATCTGCAATTATTGTATGCTACTTTACAAGCTTAATTTCTGCACGTTATTCTAGAAATTTAAGAAAGAAATTATTTATGAATGTTGAAAGCTTTGGAATGGAAGAGATGAAGAAATTTTCAACAGGATCTTTAATTACAAGAACAACAAATGATATTACAAACGTACAAATGTTTATTTCAATGGGAATGCAAATGCTAATTAAAGCACCAATTACAGCAGTATGGGCAATTATTAAGATACTTAATAAAAACTTAACATGGAGCGTTATGACTGGTGGTTTTGTAATTGCAATGCTTGTTGTTATTGGAACGCTTATGAGTATTGTTCTATCTAAATTTAAAATAATTCAAAAGTTAATTGATAATATTAACAGTTTAATGAGAGAAGAATTAACTGGCATTAGAGTTGTTAGAGCATTTAATGCAGAAAAATATCAAAATAAAAAATTCTCTAAAGTTAACAATGAGCTTACTAAAACAAATCTATTTACTCAGAAAGCTATGAGTATAATGTCTCCTACGATGTATTTAGTTATGAATCTATTAACACTTGGAATATATTTCTTAGGAGCAGGATTAATTGAAAATGCATCACTAGGATCTAAAATAGGACTATTTAGTGATATGGTTGTATTTTCATCATATGCAATGCAAGTTATAATGTCATTTTTAATGCTTGCAGTTATATTTATAATGTATCCTAGAACATCTATTTCTATGGATAGAATTGAAGAAGTTATTAATACTAAATCAAAAATAAATGATGGTACATTTAAAGCACTTACAAGAGAAAAGGGAGAAGTTGAATTCAAAAATGTTAGTTTCAAATATCCTGATTCTGAAGAATATGTTTTAAAAGATATTTCATTTACTGCAAAAAAAGGTGAGACAGTTGCATTTATTGGATCAACTGGATCTGGTAAATCAACACTACTTAACTTAATACCAAGATTTTATGATGTAACAGAAGGTGAAGTAAAAGTAGATGGAGTAAATGTTAAAGAATATACTTTAAAATCACTTCATAATAAACTTGGATATGTTTCACAGAAAGCTATGATGTTTAATGATAGTGTAAAGGATAATGTTACATATGGTGATAATGGAAAAGGAAGAATTACTAAAAAGAAGCTTTCTGAAGCATTAGAAATATCTGAAAGCAAGGAATTTGTTGATAAACTAGAAGGAAAAGAAAACTATAAACTTGCAGAAGGAGCTATTAATGTATCTGGCGGACAAAAGCAAAGACTTTCTATTGCAAGAGCTATAGCTCGTGATCCTGAAATATATTTATTTGATGATACATTTAGTGCACTAGATTATAAAACAGATGCAAAATTAAGAAGCAATTTAAAGAAATATACAAAAGATGCAACCATACTTATAGTAGCTCAAAGAATTGGAACAATTATGAATGCAGATAAAATAATAGTACTAGAAGACGGAAAAGTTGTTGGTATGGGTCGTCATAAAGACCTTCTTAAAACTTGTAAAGTTTATAAAGAAATAGCATATTCTCAGCTTGGAAAGGAGGAACTCCATAATGCCTAGACCAAATAGAAGAATGAATGATAAACCAAAAGATTTAAAAGGATCTTTAGTTAGAATATTTAAATCTTTAGGTGATTTAAGAAAATATATGTTTATTGCAGTAGTACTTGCAGCATTAGGATCAATACTTTCAATAATAGGTCCTAATAAGATAAGTGATTTAACAGATACAATATCTAATGGAATAATGATTGATAGTAAAGCATTAAAGGAATTAAGCAGTAACATTGAAGGCAACTTAAAAGATAATACTCCAAATATCTCAAAAGAAGTATTAACACCAGATCTTACTTCAAGTACTATTTCATCTATTATGTCTGATACAACCATTCCTGCAGAAGATAAAGCATCTTTAACTGCACTACAAACTGGTAATACTGATATTAGTACAATTATCAATTTACCTAATAGTATTAAAAATGTTCTTTATAATGATAAAGAAATAAATGGAGTAAAAGTATCTAAAGAAGATAGATTAAAATTCTTAGAGTTATCTTCTTCTGTTAATTCAAATAGTGATAGAAAAACTCTTATAAAGACTGTTAATAGTTATCCAGAAAGCATAAAGAAGTTAATATTTGAAGATTATGAGTATAAAGGCGTTAAAATATCTTCAAACGATAAAATTAAATTCTTGAGTGTAATGTCAGGTGTAAAATATTTTAATGATGGTACCGCAATATATAAAACACTTGATAAATTGCCTAAAAGTATTAAAAATGTTATAAAACCTAAAATGAATATGAAAAAAGTAAAAAGTCTTTCTCTATTTCTTTTAATACTTTACATAATTAGTGCAGTATTTAATTATTTACAAAGTGTTTTAATGGCGATAGTTTCAAATACTTATACAATGAGATTAAGAGATAAAATGTCTGATAAAATAAATCATTTGCCATTAAGATATTTTGATAGAGTAAGTGTAGGTGAAATACTTTCTCGTACAACAAATGATATAGATACAATAGGACAAGCAATGTATCAAAGTATGTCACAATTAGTTGGAGCAGTAACACTATTTATTGCATCTATAATAATGATGTTTGTAACAAATAAAGAAATGGCACTCGCTGCAATTATATCTTCACTAATTGGATTTGTATTAATGTTTATAATAACATTTAAATCACAAAAATACTTTAATAAAAGACAAAAAGAACTTGGTAAATTAAACAGTGATATTGAACAGGCTTACTCACTTCATAATATAATTAAAGCATATAATGGAGAAAAAATAGAGGAAGAAAAATTTAATAAATTAAATGAAAGCGTTTATGATGCAAATAGAAAAAGTCAGTTTCTAGCAGGCCTAATGCCACCAATTATGAGTTTCATTGGTAACTTTAGTTATGTTGCAGTATGTGTTGTTGGAGCATATCTTACAATGAAAGGGAATATTTCATTTGGTGTCATTGTTGCATTTATGATTTATGCAAGATTATTTACATCACCACTAAGCCAAATAGCACAAGGAGCAACTAGCATTCAACAGATAGCAGCATCATCAGAACGTGTATTTGAAGTATTTGATGCAAAAGATATGGATAAAGAAAAAGAAATTAAATATCTAGATCCAAAAGATGCTAAAGGCAACATTGAATTTAAAAATGTTAAATTCTCATATGATGCATCAAGAGTAATTATAAAAGACTTTAGTGCTAAAATAAAAGCAGGATCTAAAGTTGCAATAGTAGGACCAACTGGTGCTGGTAAAACAACAGTGGTCAACCTTCTTATGAAATTCTATAACATTGACTCAGGAGATATTATAATAGATGGAAATAGCATAAAAGATTTAACAAGAGAAAATATACATGATTTATTTACAATGGTTTTACAAGATACATGGCTTTTTGAAGACACTATTAGAAATAATGTAAAATATAATGGTAAAGCAACAGATGAAGAAATATGGAAAGCATTAGAAGCAGTAGAAGTTGATCATTATGTTAAAACTCTTCCAGGTGGACTTGACTATATTCTTAAAGATAATGGAGAAATTTCAATAGGACAGAAGCAGCTTCTAACAATAGCAAGAGGTATGCTTAAAAATGCACCATTCTTAATTCTTGATGAGGCAACATCATCAGTTGATACAAGAACTGAAGAACAAGTACAAAAAGCAATGGATAAATTAATGGAAGGCAAAACAAGCTTCATAATAGCACATCGACTTTCAACTATTAAAAATTCTGATTTAATACTAGTAATGAAAGATGGAGATATAATAGAAAAAGGAACACATGAAAGCTTACTTAAGAAAAAAGGCTTTTATGCAGAACTTTATAATTCTCAGTTCAAGAAGTAGAAAAAACTACTTCTTTTTAGTATAAAATTATTTTTTCTTTCCATAATAGTTAGTGGAGGGATGAAAAATGAATTTCACAAATAAAGATTTAGATTATTTAAAAGATATTTTCAGTTGGAATTATATTGCATGTAATAATTTAAGTATGATTAATGATAATGATGATGAATTACTTGAAGATGTTCATGAACTTTTTGATTCTAATATGAAACATATCTTAAATATTTTAGGAGGTGCTATATAATGGAAGAAGATATTTACTGTATTGTTTTAACAAATTTAAAATCAATAGAAAAGAATTATACAGTAGCACTTACAGAAGCATCTAATGATAAACTTTATGAAGAATTAAAAAAAGATTTAGATAAAGTAGCTCTTATGCAAAGAAAAGTTTTTAACTATATGAACAATCAAGGATATTATGATTTAAAATGTGTTAAAGATTCTGATATTTCTAAATTATATAATGAACTTACTGAAAAATATGGAAATTTATAGTAGGAAGAGATTTTGATAATCTCTTTTTTTGACACATTAAAATGTAAAATTTAAAAGATAAGAAAAAAGTAAAGATAGCAATTGTAGTACTTATCGCAGCATTAATACTTGCAGTTGTTTGAGTAACTTATGCAGTATTTAATTTTACTGGACAAGGAAGCATTGCAAACTCTATTTCAACTGGAGTTATGTCAATGACATATACTGAAGCTGATAACAAGATAAGTATAACAAACGCTATGCCAATAGAGGATACAGTTGGAAAGGCACTAACTGGAACAGATCAAGTATTTGATTTTACAGTAGAAACAAATATAACTGGAAAATAATCAATAGCATATGAATTAACAGCATTAAAAACTGATACTTCAACAATAGATGATAAAGATGTAAAATTATACTTAGAAAAGAGTACAGAGGTATCAAAAGATTATGAGGTTACAAAAGACTCTAAATCTTTTACGGTAACAATAAATGTATATAGAAAAGATACAGAATTTAAATGTGATATAACAATTCCAACATGATCATCGGGTACTAAAAGTTATAAAGCAAATTGGGAAAGAACTATGACTCAATGTAAATATGACAATTATGTATGCTCAACTACTGATTCTTGTATTAGTAATAGTATGGGTGATTGCACATATGATATGGGAGATGGAATAGAAGAACATGAACTTCTTACTGGTGGCTCTCTTCCAGAAACAATTCCGTGCTAATAAAAAATGGTTAGCTTTCGCTAATCATTTTTCTTATGCTATCAAAAAGAATTGGTTTGTACTCAGTTAAACTTACTGGATTATCTTCAGTAATTACTGATAAACATGTACTAGATACTAACTCTATAATCATAAAAAGTATTATTTCAGGATTTTTAATATTAATATTATCTTCTTTTAATCCATCTATAAACAAATCTTTTATTGAAAGAGAACTATTAGATATAATATCAGGTATTCTATCACTATATAGTCCAAAAGATAAATTCTTTGATATAAATTTTAAAAGTAATTTATTGTTATTTAAATTATCTAGTATATCATTAATTATAAATATTAATTTATCTGAGAAAGTTTTTAAGTTCTCCTTATCACATTTATTAAGAGCAGATTTAAAGAGTTCATTTGATTTTTTAACAACTAGTTGCTCTTGAAGATCATATTTATCTTTAAAATATAAATAAAATGTTCCTTTAGCAACTCCTGCACTTTTAGTTATTTCATCAATTGATGTATTTTTAGTACCTTTCTTTCTAAATAATTTAAAACTTTCATCAAGTATTTTATTTTTTTTATTATTTTCTTTCATATATCATCCCTCATATTCATATGATATTATATGCCAAAAATGACTAATAGTCAATTTTATATTGACTAATGGTCATTTTAGTGGTAAGATACATAATGATTATGGGAGGTTTAGAATAAAATGAATAAATTCAGCAAGTTCATATGTGAACATAAAATATTAATTTTAGTTATCTCAATTATACTTCTTGTTCCAGCAGTTATTGGAATGGAAAAAACTAAGATTAACTACGATATATTAGTTTATCTACCTAAAGACATTGAGACAATAAAAGGTGAAGATATACTAACAAATGACTTTAATATGGGATCTTTTGCAAGTATAGTAACAGAAGGTATGCCTGCTAAAGATATGTTAGAGTTTGAAAGCGATATAAAGAAAATAGATGGTGTTGAAAAAGTTATAAGTATGTATGATGTAACTGGTACAACAATTCCAGATAGTATTTTGCCAAAAGATGTACTTAAGAAAGTAAAATCGGGTGATGATACACTACTTCTTGTAACATTTAAAGGATCAACATCAGATGAAAAAACACTAGATGCTTGTAAAGAGATAAGGCACTTAGCAGGTAATCGTGCTAAAATGGGTGGCATGAGTGCAGTAGTTTTAGATACAATGAACCTATCAAACAAGGAAGTTACAATATACGTAATAATTGCAGTTGTACTTTGTATAATAGTTTTAAGTTTAGCACTTGATTCTTACTTAGTTCCATTTTTACTTCTTGCAAATATTGGTATTGCAATACTATACAATATGGGAACTAACATATTCTTAGGAAATATAAGCTATATCACGAAAGCTATTAGTGCAGTATTGCAGCTTGGAGTTACAACAGACTTTTCAATATTCTTATATCACAAGTATGAGCATTACAAGGAAAAATATGGTGATATAAATAAAGCTATGGAACGTGCTATATATGAAACTATGACAAGTATTATTGGAAGTAGTTTAACAACAATTGCAGGATTCTTAGCACTATGCACTATGAACCTAACACTTGGTAAAGATATTGGTATAGTAATGGCAAAAGGAGTTCTTTTAGGACTAGTTTGTGTCTTAACAGTTTTCCCAGCACTTTTACTTACATTTGATAAATTACTTAATAAGACAAGTCATAAAGAATTAATTCCACAGTTTACTCATCTTAACAATTTCTTATCAAATCACTATATAACAATATTTATAATATTCTTAATATTACTTGTTCCAGCTTGGTATGGACAAAAAAATGCTAAAGTATATTATAACCTTGATAAGAGTTTGCCAGATACTTTGGAATCATCTGTTGCAAATAAAAAATTAAAAGATGAATTTAATATTGTTTCACCTGAAATGATACTTGTATCAAAAGACTTAAGTACAAATAAAGTAAATAGTATGGTTGATGAAATAAAGAGTGTTAAAGGAATTGATATGGTCCTTAATCCTTCAGAGCTTTCAAAAACTGGACTTGATAATTTACTATCAAGTGATGTAAAAGAAATGTATGAAACAGATAAATATAAAATGATAATTATTAATTCTAGTTATAAAGCTGCAACTAATAAGTTAAACAGTCAAATAACAGATGTTAATAAGATAATTAAGAAATATGATAAGAATGCGATTCTTGCAGGTGAAGGTCCTCTTATGAAAGACTTAATTACAATAAGTGACACAGATTTTCATAATGTTAACTATGCAAGTTTAGCAGCAATATTTGTAATTCTAATATTTGTACTCAAGAGTATCTCACTTCCAGTAATTCTAATATTTATAATTGAATTTGCAATATTTGTAAATATGGGTATTCCATATTATACAGGAACAACAATTCCATTTGTTTCATCAATTGTAATTGGAACAATTCAGTTAGGAGCAACTATTGATTATACAATTCTTATGACAACTAAATACCTAGAAGAGAGAAAAGAAGGAAAGAAGAAACATGACTCTATTAAAGCATCACTTGATGCATCAGTTAATTCAATATTTGTTAGTGGTATGTGTTTCTTTGCAGCAACATTTGGAGTTGGAGTTTATTCAAAACTTGATATGATAAGTTCACTTTGTACATTAATATCAAGAGGTGCAATAATAAGTATGATTACAGTTATAATGGTACTTCCATCATTCTTAATTATATTTGATAAATTAATTATAAAGACTACAAAAGGTTTTAAAGGTTTTAAGAAAGAAGGCAAAAATATGAAAAGTAATAATAAAAAAGTTACTAAAAAAACAACTAGAAGAGCAGTTAAAGCAGCAGGAACATTACTTATTAGTGCAACTTTATTAGGATCACTAAATGTTAATGCTCTTACAAAAAATGAAACAGTTTATGAAAAATTAGATTATAATGGAAAAGTTAAATCAACTATTGTTAATGAACATTTAACACATATAGGTGATTCTAAAGAAATAAAAGATAAAACAAACTTAACAAATATATTAAATGTAAATGGTAATGAAAAATTTAATTTACAAGATAATATTTTAACTTTTGAAAATAAAGGTAAAGAAATATACTATCAAGGAGAAACTGAAAGTAAAAGTCCAGTAAGCATTAATGTTTCATATAAGTTAGATGGTAAACAAATTAGTCTAAATGACTTACTTGGTAAAAGTGGTAAAGTAGAAATTAATCTAGCATATAACAATGAAAGTTATGAAACAGCTTATGTAAATGGTAAAAGAAGAACTATTTATACACCATTTGTTGCAGTAATGACAACAGTAATTCCAACCAAGAATGTATCTAACGTTGAAGTTACAAATGGTAAAGTAGAATCAACTGGAAATAATAACATAATAGTTGCTTTAGCAACTCCAGGTCTTTCAACAAGCCTAAATAGCAATAAATTAAATTCATTAAACTCTATTACTATAAAATACGATGTTAAGAACTTTAAATTAAATGCTATTTATAACGTTGTATCAAATAAATTAATAGATGAAGACGATATAGATGTTTTAGATAATGTTGATGAAGTATATGATAATGTAACACTTCTTGCAAATTCATCTAAAGAGCTTGTTAGTGGTACAAATAAATTAAGAGATGG
>ONQM01000060.1 GCA_900319955.1 uncultured Eubacteriales bacterium
ATTTTGGGGGTAAGGGGGAATTTTGCCCTTTTTTACATATTTTTAATAAATTTAATTTTTTATCAAAAAATACTTGATTTATGTTAGCAAGTTTCATTTGCTATCGCAAACAGAAACGTGCCACGACTTTTATTTATTCATCCAAGGAAAAAACTTTCTTTTTAACTCTAATCTTTTTTGCCTTTTCATTTCTTTATAAAGTTGTTCTTCTTCTAATCTTTTTTCTTTTGCTAATTGTTCTTGTCTTGTCTGATATAATGTTTGTTTACTCCATTCAGGGCAATCATCAATTTTTACAAATATCCTTTTAAATATCTCGTCTTCTTTTCCTTGAAGTGCCGTTAAAACTGAAGTTGAATTACATTCATAATCATATCCATTTTTATAACTAGGAGATGATAATTTAAAATCTTTGGAAAATCTATTAGATTGTGAATTGACATAAATATTAACACCATACTGACTTATATCAACTAAGAAATTAGAATTTAATGTTTTTGTATTATAAGCAAATTGATTTTTAAAATCAGAGAACTTTATTAATTCATCATAAAGTTCTGATAAACCTTTACCTATAAGGGCTAATACCTCCTGAGAGTATAGTGATTCACTTTCAACAACACATAAATCATCATTTTGCTTTGTAAAAACTATTTTGTCATAATCTTTCCAATATTTAAACCCAATTCTTAATTGTTTCTTTTCATAATCAAAATCATAAATTACAATGCTTGAATCATAATATTTTCCTCTTAATATATTATCAAAATGTTCTTGATATCTTTCTTTGATATAATCGTATCCATTTTTAATTTTTTTTATCAGATTTACAACATTATATAATGATATACAATCAGTATCTTTAGTTTTCCCTTGAGTAAATAATTCAGCAACTTCTCCTAAAATTTCCTTACTATTGCTTAATGGTTTGTGTTTAGTAACTTTACTTTCTTCCCAAGCTTGTGTGGATACAGTTTTATCAGTATAAAAATATATCTTTTTATCATTTTTTGAATATTGAATTGTATTAAATATTACATCGGGATTGGATTCAAATACCTTTCTTAAACAATTTTCTAATGAATATTCACTAACATTACTAATACTACAAATCTTTAAATTATTACCTGAATCTTTAAGTGGTAATACTGTATCACTATAAACTATTGTCTTATTTATTACAGTTGTATGTGGTACAAATGGTACTATTGGTATAAACATATTATCTTCCCCCTTAACGAAAGTAAAGTTATTATATCATATTATTTAGGGAAAAACATATTTTTTGTTTATTTTTCTTAAAAATATAGTATAATTAAGTTAGTTAGTAAGTTATTACTACCTATTAATGTTTGTAAGAAAAGTTATTTGACTTCTTCTTCACAGGCACCACTAGCAAATCCTTTCGAACTTTTCGAAAGTTAATATACAGAATCTACTTAAATGTAGATTTTTTGTTTAAATATATAAACATCACTTAAGAAAGGTGGTGTTTTCCTTATGCTTAATATTATTACTAAACATGTACCAATAGATGATGAACTAAAGAAAAGAATAACTTATGCTTGTAAGTTTGCAAACATAGTTCCTAAAATCATCAATGGTTCCATAAGACATATTATCTTAATTATATTGAGAAACATCAAAAAGATATAGATAAGATTGATAATAATTCTAAAGAGTTAAATGATAAATCTGATAAATTAAAAGATAAAATAAATAATCTTAAATCTAATACTTTGAAAAAGAATACCTACACTATTTCAGAAGAAGATAAGAAAAGCATAGAAAGTTTTATATCAAGTGTTAAAGATAGTAATAAAGACTATTTAAAGGTAAAAGATTTATCATCTACTTTATCAACTATTAATGAGTCTTATCATTCTATTCAAAATGAAAATAAAATACTTAAAGAAAACAATAATGCTTTAGAACTTCGCATAAATAAACTTACTTCTAAAATTAAAGAACTAGAAGAAAAAGTATTCAATCTAGAAAGTATAAATAAAGCATTAAATAAGTTTAAATATTTATATAATCGTTTACTAGGTTATCTTAAAAATAGAATTACTAAAAGTAGTGATAAAGATAAATATAAGGAACTTGCTAAAGAATTAAATACACATGGTAAATTAGAAGATGAAAACTATAATAACATTATAAATAAAAATATTGAAAACAAAATTAAAGATGCTAGATAAAAATGGCATCTTTAAAATATTTAATAGTAAATATAGTCATGTTATTTTCTGATTCAACTGAAATCTTTCCATTTCCGGCTTCAATTAATTGTTTAGAGAGAGCCAATCCTATTCCTATACTATCAGGTTTTGAATTTTCTCCTTTATAAAATCTTTCAAATATATGTTTTAAATCTTTCTTATTAATGATATCTCCA
>ONQM01000054.1 GCA_900319955.1 uncultured Eubacteriales bacterium
ATAACTAGGTCCTGATAATGCTGCTATTCTTACATTTTTTACTTCTTCTTTAAAAACTTGATCTAATGTTTCTAATGTATCATTTTCAAAACCTTTAGAACATATAATTACTGTTTTATCTTTTATATAATCTTTATATGTTTTTAAAACACTTCTTGTAAATTTTGATGGTGTTACATGTATTATAAAATCTGATCCTTCAACAACTTCTTTTATATCATTTGAACATACTACATTTTCATTTATTACCATATCAGGAATAAATTTACAAGTATGTTTATTATTTATAATTTCTTTTTCTTCTTCTGAAAAAGACCAAATCTTAACTTTATTACCTTTTTCTGCCAAGTAATTACCAATGGCAACACCCCAGCTTCCACTTCCAATAATAGCAACTATTTTTTTCATTATTTTATCCTTTCCTATTTATCAACATTTTTACTAAAGCTTATTTTGTTTTCTTTTCCAGATAATAATCTTTTTAAGTTCTCTCTGTGATTAAATACAACAACTAAACAAAGAATTATTCCAAATATTATATAGCCAAAGTGACTTCCATTTACTAAATAAGAATCATCTATAAAAATGCAAAGAATTGGAAACAAAATTGCAGCACAAATTGAACCAAGTGATACAATTCTAGATATAGCCATTATTGCTAATGCAAATACTAAGCATATTAGTCCAATTTTCCAGTTAACCATTAAAAGTACACCAAGTGATGTAGCAACACCTTTTCCTCCTTTAAATTTAAAAAATATTGGAAAAGTATGACCAATTACAACAAGCACACCTGCTGTTAATACTAACATTTCTTCTTTATCAACTGAAGCTTTTGTAATTTTTGCTACTAGTAGAGCAATTAGTATTGAACAAACTCCTTTTAGAATATCGCAAATTAAAGTCAATAGTGCAAGTTTTTTACCTGCTGTTCTAAGTACATTAGTTGACCCTGCATTTTTACTTCCTTTTTCTCTAACATCAAACCCTGCAAATTTCTTTGTAAATATAACTGAAAAACTTATACTTCCTATTAAATAAGCAATTAAAGCTACTATTAATATACTAATCATCTTCTTTATCTTCCTTTCTTTCCCTTACTAAAATTCTTATAGGCGTTCCATTAAAATCAAATTCTTTTCTTAATTGATTTACAATATATCTTTCATATGAAAAGTGAAATAATTTTTTACTATTAACAAATATTGCAAATGTCGGTGGGCGTACTGAAACTTGCGTAATATATAAAACTTTCAATCTTCTTCCTTTATCTGTTGGAGGTTGAACCATTACTACAGCTTCATTAAGTACTTCGTTAAGTGTTGAAGTTGGTATTCTCAAAGAATTACTTGCATTTACTTTATTTATTAAATCAAATAGCTTATCAATTCTTTGACCAGTTTTCGCAGATATAAAAATTATTGGTGCATATGATAAATATGCTAATTTTTTATAAACTTTTTCTTTATATTCATCTGCTGTACCATTTTCTTTATTATATTCGTCCCATTTATTAATAGCAATTATTACACCTTTTCCTGAATCATGTGCTTCACCAGCAATTTTTGTATCTTGCTCTGTTATACCATCATTTGCATCAATCATTAAAATACAAACATCAGATCTTTGAATCGCAAATTTTGTTCTTAAGATACTATATTTTTCTATGTTTTCATTTATTTTACTATGTCTTCTTAAACCTGCTGTATCAATAAAAACATATTTTCCTTTCTCGTTTTCATAGAAAGAATCAATTGCATCCCTTGTTGTACCTGCAACATCACTTACTATTAATCTATTTTCACCTAAAATTTTATTTATTAACGATGATTTTCCTACATTTGGTTTTCCTATAACAGAAACTTTTATTACTGATGTGTCCTCATTTTCATTCTCATCTTCGTCTTCTTTTCCTAGCTTATTATAAACTTCATCAAGCAAATCTCCAATGCCTTTGCAATTTGTTGCTGATACCATAAAAGGCTTTCCAAGTCCCAAATTATAAAATTCATAAGTATCATTTTCATATTTTTTAAAATCATCTACTTTATTGCAAACAAGTATTATTTCTTTATTTGCCTTCTTCAACATACTAGCTATAATGCGATCATCACTTGTTAAACCTTCTTTTACATCTGTAACAAATAAAATTACATCTGCTACATCTATTGCAATTTCTGCTTGTAATTTTATTTGAGATGAAATTGTATCTTTGCTTTTTTCCTCTATTCCTCCCGTATCAATTAGAGTAAAGTTCTTTCCTCTCCAGTTTGTTTCACCATATATTCTATCTCTTGTTACTCCCGGAACATCTTCAACAATTGCTCTTCTTTCTCCTATTAAATAATTAAATAATGTTGACTTTCCTACATTAGGTCTTCCTATTATAGCTACTATTTTATTCATTCTTTCACTTTCTTTCTTTTTATTTTTATTCTATTTTGCTTTTTTTGAGTCTTTTTTCTTTCTTTTTATAATTTCCATAACAATTAATAAAACTAATCCAATAAATGAAATAAGCATTGCTATTTTTTCAGCATTTGTTCCAGTATATTCTACTTTTAAAACACCATCTTCATTTACATCTACACATAAAAAACCATTTTCAGATTCATAATTTTTAATCTTTTTACCATTTAAAGTCACAGTGTAACCATGATAATATAAATATGGCAATTCTAGTGTTGCATTATTTACATTTTCAATTTTCATTTCATCATTAAGTTTATATTTGTTTTCATCTTTTATATCAGCACTCCCACTTAAAACATATGTCTCATCTTTTCTTGTTTGCAAATAATTTATATTTTCAATTGCCCTTGTTGGCATATAATCTCTATTTATATTATATGGTCCTAACTTTGTCGCTTTTTCTAAGTTCTTTTCAAATTGTACTTCATTATCATGATCATATGTACTAATTGTTTGGTATTTTGAAACGCTTAGTCCTGTTAGTGTAAATATCATTAATATTATTATTGTTAAAAACACTTTTTTATTTTTGTTAAAGCTACTATATATAATATATGCATTTACACCTGCTACAAAAGAAATAAATAAAATGAAAAATCCATGTAGTCTCCATGCAAATTGAATTATTGTTAAAATCTGTGGCATTATAAACCATGGAAATGCTTTTGTTGTCATAAATAATGCTATTATAGCTAGGTCTAAAAAAACAATATATGTTGCTTTATATTTTTTATCTATCTTTTTATAGCAAAATGGTGTCATTATTAATAAAAATGTTAATACCATACCAAAGGAAAAATTCAAATCTGTATGCGTTTCAAGTTTAAAATAATCTAAAACCGAATTTGTATTTAAGTAAACATGAAATCCATCTGTTAGCATCTGATTTTCATCATATATTACATAGTCTCCATACATTTTATGCTCTAATAATGGCACAGTGTAAAATAATGTTAAAATAATAATTACAATAATACTTATTCCAAATTCTTTCCATACAAATTTATTTTTTAATTTCTTGCAATTTAATAATAAATATAAAATCGCAAAAATAACTGTATAATAACTGTATACACTGTTGTTATTGTATGTGATAGAACTAAAAGAGTGGCACCTATTATTAAATAATACTTTCCATTTTTGTCTTTATCATTTATAATTTCATATATTCCTTGAAATACCATTGGTAAAAATATGAATGCAGTATACTCCCCAAGTGCATTTCTTGCATATATATCACAAATTTTATATGGGCATGACATATATATAAGAGATGCTATGAGTGATGCTACTTTATTTTTTGTTATTCTATTAACAAATACATACATCATTATTCCTGAAAGTATTACTGTTATTAATGTATATACTTTTATTGCCATTATTGATGATCCTGTTATTAATGATATTAATATT
>ONQM01000050.1 GCA_900319955.1 uncultured Eubacteriales bacterium
ATTATATGATATCAAAAGTTACAACTAAGTTACATATATAATTTTATATAATTTAATCATAAAATCTATGATTCGTAGATTGATTATATTTTATATAAACTTTATAATCATATTAGTGAGGTATTTATGGATCAAATTAGAAGTGGAAATTTTATTCGTGATATGAGAATTAAAAAAAATCTAACTCAAAAAGATTTAGCTGATAAAATGGGAATTACTGCGAAGGCAATAAGTAGATGGGAAACAGGAAGAGGTTTTCCAGACGTTTCATTACTTGAACAATTAGCCGATGAATTAAATGTAACTCCAAAAGAAATATTAAAGGGAGAAGAAATAACTATTACTAATAGTAACATCTTTGATGAAAAGGAATCACATATAAGTCGAAGAAAAATAAGTAGAATAACTTCTAAAAAAATTTTTATTGTTGATTCTATTATTCTTATGATATTGTTTGTTACTTACTTTATTAATAATTTTCATGGATATGATAATACATATTTTGAACTATTAACTAATAATTTTTCATTAAAGCCTTTTGTTAATATAATTGCATCAATTCAGACCAACAATTATTATATATTTGGAAAAAATTTATTTATTTGTTTTATTCTTGGTACTCTACTGGGATATTTTATATTTTATTTAAATAGAAATAATAGTATGAAAGCCATACTATATGTAATCATCTCAAACTTAATTATTGAATTCATTAAATGGATAGTTGTACTAGGTACTTTTGATATTAATGATATAATTTTAAGAATTATATTTGGATTAATAATTATAAAATATTTGTTTGCAAATCTATATATTGAAAGGAGGTGATTATGTGAAAAAAATAATTCTTCCACTATTAATTTTTTCTTTAATAACTTTTATTGGAACTCCTAATGTTTCAGCTAAAGAAATAACAATAACTGAAAGTGGAAATGGTTCTGCACCAAGTAGTTTTTATAAAAATCCAAGTGATGTATTAGATTCAAACGCAATAAAATTAGATTCCTTATCAGTCCCAACTAAATATTGGAATTTGTCATCTAGTGCATATACAGGTAATCTTGTATCTGTTGGTAAAAATTGGTTATACACAAATTATTATTTTTCAAGTAATAATAATGGTATAATTTATCTTGACTATAATATTCAATCAGTAAATTCTAATGGAGTTAAAACAAGAATTGGACTTTATAATAAGAGCACTGGAAGATTTGATAAGCAATATACAACTGCAGGTGCTCCTACTGGTGCATGCTTAACAGTTGCTGGATTAAATACAAATCAGCATTATGCATTTGCATTTCACACTGTAGCTAAAAATAATAATTATTATAACGTTAAAGGTACAATTAAAGTTTATCACTAAAAGAGTAGCAATTAAAATTGTTACTCTTTTTATTTGTATAGTATTTGTTATGAACAAATTTTTTCATTAAGTTGTTCCAGTCCTTCTTTATCTGTTTCATCAATGGATATTATTGAAGAATTATTATATATATCTGATATATTATCTTTCTTTATTTTACCTTCTACTTTGAATTTGATTTCATAATTTTCATTTTTGTTTATATTATATTTGTTTTTTATTTTTACTGTTGCAATATCTTCATCTTGATATGATCTAATAGTAATCCATTTATAATCATCGTCATTACTATCATATATTGCTAATATTTTATAAGTTCTAGTAAATGTACATTCTTTAGCATTTACCCACTCTGAATCATCTTTAGTAGTACCAAATAATATGCAAATAATTACAAATATAATTAAAAATATTAACAATATAATTATATCCCATCTTTTATATTTATTTTTTGGTTGTTTCATTTTCTATTTTCTCCTCTATTTATATAATTCTTTAAATCATCTGATAGATAAAAATTATTTGAAAAGTCCTGTCTTTTGGTATTGAGTATTTTAGAGGTTTATTTTTATATAATTATTTTAATCTTTGTTTTCTAATTTAATTAATATTACAAAGTTTTTCATAATTTGTAAAGTTTTTTGGAATTATGTATGAATTGCTCTCTTTTTCAATGCTATCAAATCCCATATTACAATTTAGTATATCAAAATATTTTCCTTTACTTACTGCATAATCATTATATTTTTTGTATGGTTCTGTTAACGCAGAAATATTTCCTATAGTTATTTTCTTTTCTTGTAGTGCTTCTCTTATATTAGCTTTTTCATCTTTATATTTAAATGTTATATTGTCAATTCCATATAAATATGTATATAACCTATACTCTTCTTCACTATATATCAACTCTCTAAAATTCTCTTTACTGGACACTTTTATATCTGTTATTATTTTTTCTTTTATGAAATGAATTTTATTATTCAAATCATTTTCAAGTCCTATTTTTTCTATTGCATCTTTTAAATTATATATATTGTTTCCTCTCTTTACTTTGACATCTTTATAATCACATAAAGTATAATAATCGTAGTTTCCTAGTGTTGCAACATAAGTTTTTTTATTTTCTTTACAAGTAAGATTATAAATATCAACTTTTTGAGAATCAGTATAGCTTTTGACATTATAAATATGCTTTATTAATAAAAACAAACTTACTAATGCCAGTAATATTGAAATTATAAATACAACTTTCTCATTTATATGTGCTTTAAAGAAGATAAATCTGACAATTTTATTAACCTTACTATAGTTAAAAATATAAAAGAATATTATTGCACCAAGTGTATTTAGTATAATATCATCAATATCAAAGCTCCCTAATTTTGTTACGAATTGCAACAATTCAATTGATAATGCCAGTAACATTATAAATACTATAAATTTTTTTTTGTTTTTAAAATTATCAAATAGGAGTGGAAGTAAAAGTGAAAAAGGTGTAAGCATAAAAAAATTACCAATAATATTATACATTCCAAATTTTATTCCAAGAGGTGATTTTATCATTTCTATTATGGAAGAAAAAGGTACAAAATTATTATTGTTATCAATTAAACCATAGCTAATTGCAGTAGTACTTCTGTTTTCTGAAAAGACAAATCCTAGTAAAATGATTGTATAAGTTATTAAATAACATTTTAAATAATTTTTTTTATTCTTATCATCATTATCACATAAACTGTAAATATAAATTGATAAACATGGTAATACTAATAGATAAATAAATTCTATTTCCTTTTTATTCGTTTGGCTATAATTTGTAAAAAACAATGTATAAAAATATATTACAAGACTAATACCCAAAATTATCCATAATAAGAATTTTAATATTTTTTTCATCTAAACTCCTTTAAAAAAAGTAGAATTAGAATTATCTTTCTAATTCTACTTTATATTATTCTACATGACCCTCAAAATAGCAAGGATTATAAAATTTTATGTAAAACTTTGTTGAAGTATTTACATCAATTAATTGTGTTTCTGTTGTATAATTAGATTTTGTTGTTATAGTTGTTACTGGTGTATTTGAATCTTTTGCATAAACTTCTGCTTTCATATCATGCCATACTGCTTTAATAACTATCTTTGGTCTGCTTTTTCCATAAAAATATTTATTTGTGTATAATATTGTGTTTGCTGAATTTCCATGAAAATTCATTTGACCGTTATTTAAATTATGCGATTGTGTTGGCTTAGATGTGCCATCTAGAATAAAACCATTTGGATTAATTACTGTTACATTATAATTCCCACTGCTTATGCTGTTATCTTGATTTTCATATGTTATTGTTTCAGTTTTTATTTCTGGTTCCTTAGCTGAAACTGATAAACCTGTATAAAAAACAGTTCCAACTATAGCAAGTATAAATGCTAAATTAAATATTTTCTTTTTCATAAAATCTTCTTTTCTGTCATTCTTTAAATGACTGATGATAATACACGAAGTAATTATCTTTTCTTTGTTCACCACCTTTCCTTTTTTATTTTAAATCATCCTGTTTTCTGCTTCTTGTACTTTAATTATAATTCGTATAAATTATATAAAACAATCCATGAAAAATAGAATTTAGATTCTTCTTTATATATCAATAAGATTGGGTATCAAATTCTATGATTGATATACATAGCAAAATTAATATAGTTATATTTTACTTTTAAATATGAAGAACTTGTAATAGTTAAGTTTATTGATTAAAAAGTCAAGTGCAACTTTTGACATATGAATAATAGCACTAGCAGTATCTATTTTAATATGATTTTATGCCGAGAAAGCTTTTGTGGCTAGGCAGTAAAGATCCGACATACTTGGTGTAATATTTCTTATAGGAATATTACACTTTTTATTAGGAGATTTACTGGGCTCCTACCTGCAAAAGTAAATTGGAATAAAGAGTATTAAACATTGTTAACAACTTCTTGTAATTTATATAAATTATTAATAATAGATTTATCGTTAAATTCTTCAAGTAATGCTTCTAAAGGTGTTTTATAATCTAAAATTTTTCTTGGATAATTATTCATCCAGTTAGCA
>ONQM01000038.1 GCA_900319955.1 uncultured Eubacteriales bacterium
CCATATTGTAGGCTTTAAATTCTCAAATTTATTTTTGTCTTTTAAAATTATTGCAGGTTCTTCATTTCCAATATTATAAGCAACCATTCCCTTATCAGAGAAATCAAATTTCTTTTTTAATCCCAATATTTCCTCATAATATCTTTTTGCTTCTTCCATATTATCTACAGGAAGAAAATAGTTGTCATAATTTTTCATATACTCCACATCTCCTTTTTTGCTATAAACTACACTACTATATTCTATAGTAGTTATCGTTAAAAGTCAATATATAACAAAAAAGACTGTCATTACTGACAATCTTTTCGGTAAATTACTATAAATCAATAACTATAAAATTGTAATTTGTAATTATAGTTCTATCAAACTATTTTCAAAATCCTTAACATAGTATTTTATATTCTTTGTTCCTTTTGAAATAATTGTGTGTCCTTCTTCTTCAAGTAATCTTTTTTGTAATTCTTTCCCCTCTGGATATTTAACATTTAATTCTCCATCTGATTTTAAAGTTCTCCAATATGGTGTAATATCTTCATCTCTTTGATAACTAGCCCAAGCAACTATATTTACAAATATACCTGCTGTCATAGGATCAGTGAAGTCTGCATTATTTGTCTTTGCTAGATAATCTCTCATAACACTAACAGTTATAAGTTTTCCCTTTGGTACTTTTTTCAT
The DNA here is from genome assembly GCA_900319955.1 of uncultured Eubacteriales bacterium. Lineage (GTDB taxonomy): Bacteria > Bacillota_I > Bacilli_A > RF39 > UBA660 > UBA2730. The sequence continues at coordinate 679 of ONQM01000038.1, forward strand.
TAACTCATCATAATAAATAGGTGGTGCAAAAAACATTTTAGTTCCACCATATTTTTTTATTATTTTTTCATCTTCTACTATTTGTATTTTAGGCATATCTTTATTGTTGTTCATCATTACATTAAAATCTTTTTTACTTTCATTAGCCATAGTATTCCAACTCCATTTCAAATTGTAATTTGAATTTACAATATCACTATAGTGTTTTGATATATTTAAAATTCTACCATTCTTTTCATACTTTTCCATATAATACCACTTTTCTAATATATAAGAATTGCTATAATTATTTAAATTTTGAACGCTAGTTACTTTTTATTATATTTAATCTTCTTTAACTAAGTAACATTACAGATGGCAAAGAAAAACTTATTTTTTCTTCATTTTTGATAATTACTAATGACTGACTTTCTTTTAAATAACTTATATCATCAACGTCATCAAACCTAAAATATATACTTTTATTATATTCTAAATCTAGATATAAATAAATACATAACATATGATTTTCTAAGGTTGCTAAAAAGGAATCATCATATAATACTTTATTGTACTTATTACACATTATACTATTACAATGACTAGAGTAATCTTCTACAATCATATTTTTATAAATTAATTTTATATCTATACTATTTAATTCAAATATATATTCTACACCTTTAGAATATAAATAATCATTTAAATATAAACAACCATTTTTTGTTAAAGATAAAACATTATTAAATGGATCTAATAAAATATCTTTTATGTCATTACAATCTGGTAATAAATAATTATTATCTTTTAAATATTCTATTCGTTCTTTAATATTAAGCATACTTAAGTTCCATTTATGTTCATCAACATCAATTACCTCTTTGGTTTTAAAGTGATAAATATCTTTTTTATTTGCTGTAATACTAGACTTCCATAATTCTAAGTGATCGACATATGTTTCGATTATTAGATGATGATTATAGCTATTTGCTTTATTTTCTAATTTATCAAAATCCCATGAATATACTCCATTTAACGAAAAATAAATTCTTTTGAATGTACCTTTTTCAATATATTCATGTCCTATTAATAAACCGGTTAGTTTAAAAAATTCTAACATATCATCTTCTTCACACGAATTAAAATATTTTAAATATTTATTTATAAATTCTTTCACTTTTAAATCTTTACTTATCAATAAATCTTCATCATGTTCTAATTTAGTACCAATAACTTTACCTACTCTTAAATTATTATAAACAACTATTTTATCTTTCATCATTTATTCTCTCTTCTACTATCAATCTATCCTACTAAAAAAGTCCATAAATCTTTTTCTTTACCGAAAACATATATATATTCTTTATTTTTATTATTATTAATAAAATAAATTCCAACTTCATCTTTATCTAGGATACTAACATTAAATACAAAACTAATATCAGCCATATCTAAAGCATAATCTCGAACTAAATCTTCGAAAGGTGCTTTTTCTTTTTCATCTAAAACTTGATTAAATTTTCTTTTAATCAATAATGCTTCAGAACTTTCTATGCAACAATTATTTTCTTTATTTTGATAATCTATATATTCTACTTTAGTACTAGTAATCATAACTTTATGGATATTATCTAGTGTATTTATGATAAGTTCTACTCTTAATTTTAAATCATCATATATTTTATGTAACTTTTCTCTTTTAAAAGAATTTAGCTCACTTTCATATTTTTGATAGAATTCTTTCACTTTTTCATTTTTAAAAGCAATATTACCATTTTCTTTTTCAATTATTTTTTCATTTTCAACTAACTCATTACCAAAGTATTTTTTTACAAAATCTAAATTATTAACTTTGGCATAACACTGCTCTAAATTAAACATAATCCTAATATTCACTCCTTTCTTTTATTGTAGTTGTTAATTTTGATTGTGGAAATTCTTCTTTTAAATAACTAGGACTTAATATTGTAATCGATTCTATATTAGTTTTAGCCCATTTTTTAAATAAAAGAATATCAACATTTATCTTAACTAATATTGTATAAGCATTTAATTTTGTAACACTAATATCACTACCAAAATGACTAAGTAAATCTTTTATAAGTTTTATATCACAACTAAATTCTATTTTTTCCGTCTTTTTAAATGGATAAATATATTCTTTTTCATGATTATTAACAATATAAATTCCAGCATCATCTTTACCCAATTTATCTACAAATGTTAGATATTCAACATCAATAAAGAATTCATCATACTCACTAGTTTTATAGTAATCTTCATTACCATCTTCTAATTCTTTATCCATTAATTTATCTAGTTTCTTTCTTTTTTTCTTAAATTCTTTTGATTCTTCAAAATATTTATGTTTAATATCATCTTTATCATATCCCCAATAATATACAGAAGTAGGTTGAACAACAAAGCCACCAATATCAATATCTTTATCATTCTCATTTTCTTTTGGTTGTAAATAACGGATAGTTCTATAAATACTTACTCCTGTTTCATCATATATTTTCTTTAAGTCTTCCATTTTAAATGAGTTTAATTCTTTCTCATATTTCTTATAAAAATCTTCTGTTTTATCATCTTTAAAAAAGATACCCTCTTTTCCAATTGTAACTATTTTTTCTTCCGAATCAGCATGAATACCCAATTTTTCTTCTACTTTTTTACTTCTAATTGGTCTAATATAACCTTTACCATAATTCATATTATTCCTTCTTTCTAAATCACATTATAACCAAATAAGAAAAATATGCAACCTACTCGGTCACATAATGTATTCAATTATTACTTTTAAAATCTATTTCATTTCCAAAAATATCAGTATATTTTTCTAAATTAGGATTTAAAAGTTTCATGTATTCTACATACCATTTATCCTTTAATGGCTTTTTTTCAGTTAATGTAGCAATATAAATTTGTGTTTTATCTTTATTAGAAACAAGCATAACCCTATTTTCTAAATATAATTCCCAATATCTATCACGATAGTATACCTTTTTTAATACATCCTTGACATTAAAATAAAGCATTAAAAAGCCACTTACTAAATATTCATTTAATTTATCATCATCTTTATTTATATCTTTAGGAAGTTTTTCATAATTGTAATGCATATCAAAAGATATCGTTTCTGTTTTCTTCCTTATAGTAGGATTAGAACATACTTCATAAATGGTTTCTTTAGAAATAATATCCAATTTTTCGATATATAATTCTGGCTTATCGCTATGATATTTAGATTTATTCAACTTTTTTACATAAAAATTTGTGTTACAATCAAATTTTATAAACTTGTGTTTATCACTATATTCTCGTTTTACCTTTGATTTATCATAAGTATATAAATAAGTTGGGGCCATATAATCAGGTACAGTATCAAGATAAGCTTGCAACTTCTTTTCTTCTTCTAATCTTTTTTGTTCTTCTTTTCTTAAAGCCTCTCTTGCCTCAGGATGTTCTTTAAAATATTTCTCATTTTTTTCTTTTATTTTTTGCTTTTCTTTAACATCCAAATGTTTCTTTACTGTTTCATCTATGGCAAAATATTTAATTAAACAAATTAATATAATTATTAAAAATATGATTGTTGGTAGATGAATAATTTTATTAAATAAGAAATCAAATATAGATAAAGCTAAAACTATATATACCCATATGTACTTTTTTAATACATCTATAATATCAAAATCATCTTTGATTTTCTTATATACAACTAATATAAATACTATTATTAAAATGATTAATGGAAATACTTTAACGATTTTAATAATCATTTGAATCATCAATACTAAAGACATTATATATAATAATCCATATATTATTTTGGAGAATTTATGTTCTAGTGTATAAATTACAAGTGGTAAATGTGCTAAATAAATAGCACATAAAACAATTCCATAGTTTATAATGAAAAATGATTCATTAATATTTATATTAATTTTTAAAAGAAATAAAAGTAAAGATATATATACTAGTATAATACCCATAAATATATTACTAAACTTTATTAATTTATTTTCTTCTAATTTAATATTTTTATTACTTATTTTTTCCCATTTTCTAGACATTTAAAACACCTACTTTAATTATTTATAATTACTTATAATCTTTTTTATTTGATCTTTTAGTTTACTTGGTTTCACAATTTTAACATTTTCTAAATTCCTTAAAGTAAAAAACTTAAACCCATTTATACTAGCGTTTACTTTAGCTTTAAAAGTGTGCTCATCTACTTTTGTTAAAACAATATCTTTTCCAAATTGTTCAATTACCATATCTAATAATTCCATATTACAATTAAATTCTATTTCCTCATTATCTCCACCAAACATGGCAATATTTGTTTTAATATAGTTTTCTACTTCTTTTTGTTTTACTCTCTTGGATAAACTCTCATCTAAAATATTTAATTTCTTCATTCTATCTAACCTATATGTATACATTGTAGGTGCTCCATCTTTTAAACAAATTAAATAAAATTGCTGCATACTATAAATAATGCTATATGGACTACATTTAATAGTATTGACGTTAACTTTTTTTAATCCATTATTAAGTTCATATTTCCAATAAGTAAATTCTATTTTTTTCTTTTCATAAATTGCTTTGGATATATCTTCAATATTTTTTATTACTTCTATATTATCCGTTTTAGTATCATTAGCAATAATTTTATAATCTTTGAACTTCTCATTTTCATAAATATTAAGCATATTCTTACATTTTTTAATAATGCCATTTGCTACGGATGATGTTATGTAATTAGCATAACTAAACTGATCGATAATAGCCCTGATTTCTCCGGGTTCAAAATCCGTTTCTGGATCTCTTAAAATATAATATCCTTCTTTATTTTCAGCATAAGTTGATATGTCATATGCAAACTTTTCTTTTAATAAATTAATATTTCTTCTAATTGTTCTTGGATCAATATCGACATCATATAATTCTTTTATTTTTTCTTTGATATCTTTTATTTGAAGTAAATGTTCTTCATCACTATATTTCTTTAAAATATTTAATATATATAAGATATTACCATTTTTTTCATACAATTCCATTTAAACCAAATCCTTTAATTATTACTATCTTTTTTATCAGTTAATTCATTATATCTTTCTTCTAAAACATCATTAATATTCTTTATATACTCAGTTATATCTCCATTATAAAATGATATAGGTTCATAATCATTTTTGGCATCTACAAACATCTTTAATTGGTTTTCGTCAACAAATTTTTTAAATGATGGCTTACCATTTTCACCTACGACATTATAAAAATATTCTTTATAATAATCAAACAACTTGTCACTATTAGAACTACTATTTTCTTCCGATTCAAAGTAGTTTTTAACTAGTTTTAGGTACTCATACATACTATCTTTTATTGTATTATCTTGTAGTAGTCGACCCTTAAAAGTATTTAAAGAATGTTCTCCATCATATGGAATTGGATAAAAGTTACCATATGAATAACATAATTCTATATGTTTTATTAATAATTCATACATTTCAGACTTTTCTTTTCTTATTTTATCAAATTCCTTTATTTTATCTTCATCATTAGATAATAACAAACATAATTTTGCTTTTGTTTCTAAATCATAAAAGTGTTCAATAACAGATATAGGATTAATGATAGTTTCTCCTCTATATTTCAATTTATTATTTATATTAGTACTATTTATCAATTCATATTTACATTTCTGATTTCCTTGATTTTTCGTTTCAAATGTTCCTAAGAAATTATAATTATCTCGAAAAGAGTTGATAACAGTTGATGAACTATCAACATCAATACCTATAGAATTGGCTACCATTTTATAAAAAACATATTTTTTTTCAATATCTTTATTATTTTTATATTCTCTATAAATTTTATTATTAGGAATTTTTTCATTATATTCTTTAAACGTACTATCTATTAAAAATTTCATCTTTATCCCTCCTTATATTGAATAAAATCTAAAAACTCATATATAAAACTATCTAAATCAAAATTATCTATTCCGTATGATGATAATTTCATATTATTTATTGCTCTATCAAAACTTTCTTTGCAATTAATATTTATATCAAATAAAGAATATGGACCATTCAAATTTTTTACTAAATTATTTTGAAAAGTGTATCTATCATGATAAATATGGATATTATAAGACTTTGAATCAATATCTTGCGAATAAAAACATATTCTAAAGTTTTTATTGTTATATATACCATCTAACCATACAAAATCGTATTTATATTTACCACGACCATACCCAGAATTATGTTCAGTAATTATAAAAATATCTTGATATTGTTTTTTTAATTTTTGAATAACCATTTCTTTATGTAAAGTATTTCTTTTTAGTATTTCATTTCGAAAATTATCTATTTTATATTTAGATAAATCATTCATATAATTTCACCTTCATAACTTACTATCAACAGCTTAACATAAATATAGAATTATAACAACTATGTTGGTCATATAATGTATTCAATCTAGCTTTTTAAAGATTTATAGATAAAAATAGGTATAATAAATTCTTTTATAATTTTTTTACGGCAATCATATAAGGTATACTATAATCTTTTTTATATAATATAGTTTATCAAATTACTTACTAACTCACTAAAACAGTAAAAAAAATTGCTATCTTTCTTTTTTTTAATTCTATTAATTTTAAATAATTCAACTCCTTAACAAATTACTATTTGTCTTACACTTTATATTATACCATACAAAAACGTATTATCATCCGCTCTGTATATCTTAATCTTCCGATTACTTATTATCACCAATCATTTTCCTTTTAAATACTATAATAGATAGTATCAATATGATTATTGTATAGGCAACAAATAAAATTATATTTCTTGTTGATAAAATATCATAATTGTTATTTAATACACCCTTAATTATATTCAAAGCACTTTCAAAAGGTAATAATTCACATAATTTTGCAAATCCATTTCCAATTAAATCTTTTGAAAAATACATTCCACTAGTAAAACAAACTAGCTGTACAATAATACTTCCAACTCCACCTGATGCTTTTTCACTTACCAGACTACCAATTAATATCCCAAACGCTATAAATAATATTGAAACAAATATTGATGCTATAATAGTTAATATTATATTTATACTAATATTTAACCCTAATAAACAAGCAACTATAAAAAATAATGAATCTTGTATAATGATGATTGGTATTAAAGATAATATATATCCTAAAATATAATCACTTGATTTCATTGGTGAAGTTCCAAGTCTTATCAATAATGATGATTCTCTGTCTTTTGCTACTAATGTTGATGTAAATAAAGTAATAAAAGAAAATCCAAATATAATAATTCCAGGAGTAAAATTTTCAAGCTTATATGTATCTCCAGGTATTTTTATTTGCTGAAATATAAATAATAAAAATATTGGTAATGCTATTTCAAATACTAAACTTAAAGGATCTCTAATTAATTCCTTAAAATTTCTTTTAGCAAAATTAATCATTCTCATTATAGCTCACCTCCAGTTGCGATTGATACAAAGGCATCTTCAAAATTTTTAGCTTTAGTTTTATTGATTAATTCTTTAGAGGTTCCAACTTCAATAATATTACCATTTGCCATTATACCGATTCTATCTGATAAACTTTCTGCTTCTTCCATATAATGAGTTGTTAAAATTATTGTTATTTTACCTTTTAATTCATTAATAACTTTCCATAATTCTTTTCTTGCAATAACATCTAAACCCAATGTTGGTTCATCTAAAAATAATAATTTAGGATCATTAATTAAACTTATTGCAATAGATACTTTCCTTTGCCATCCACCAGATAAAGTTTTTGCTCTTTTGTTTAATACTTCATCTAATTTAAATAATTTAATTAATTCATTAATTTTTTTATCTTTATCTTTTATCTGATAAACTCCAGCCATAAATTCTAAGTTTTCTTTTACGGTTAGATTTGGAGCAATAGCTGTTTCTTGTGGTGAAACATTTAATATCTCTTTTATTTTAAATACATCTTTTTTCATATCCATACCAAGGATTTTAATACTTCCAGAAGTTGGTAATATTAATCCTGATAACATTTTAATTGTTGTAGTTTTTCCAGCACCATTAGTTCCTAAAAGTGCAAATAATTCACCTTGTTTAATATTTAAATCTATTCCATTTACTGCAATTTTATCTTTAAACTTTTTAGTTAATTTCTTTGTTTCAATTGAATACATATTATTTACCATCTGGCATAATTTTATCCATAGTATCTTCTAATACTTCAGATTTAACAATAGCCATTCCTTTCTTTTTATCACATAAAACTACAACAGTATCTCCAGGTTTAATATCAAACATATCTCTTGCTTCTTTAGGAATTACTATTTGTCCTTTTTCTCCAACTTTAGCAATACCCACAAATTTATCTTTCATATATGCCTCCTTTAAAGTATAACAAGTTATACTTTTCATACTTAATTATATACCTATTTTATACAAAAGTAAAGCATCATAAGATTACTAAAAAAATGAGATTTCTCTCATCAGTTGGAACGGGAATATCTTAATATTACGAGCTAATCATTAAGCGGAATATAATAAAGTTTTTCTTCATTATTTAAATTTTCCATAAATATCGCGCCAAATTTTTCGTAATAATTTTCTAATTCTGTCTTTAAATATACTTTAGTATATCCTAAAGCACTTGCTTCCTTGAGAATGGCATCATTTAGTTTTTTTGAATATCCCCTTCCTCTATATTCTTTCTTTACATACATTGTGGCATACCATGGAGTTAAATCTCTACGATAATCACCATCATATCTAAATAAAGATATAAAGCCAACTAATTTATTATTATTATCAATTAATCCTAATATACTTATCACTTTATCTTCACTATGAATTCTTTTCCTTTTATCAATTATATATGACTTCATCTCATCATCACTTTTAAGTGTTCCCCATTCTAAAGAACATAGCCTTATATATTCCTCTAAAAACTCGTCATTATCTTTAATGTTTATAATTTCCATTAAATCACCATCCTTTAAAGATATTATACCATACTTTTCTATAATTTATATTCACCGTAATATTACTAAAAACAGAACACATTTGTGTTCTGTCTATACTTTGTAATACATTTGATTTTTACTAGTTGGTTTATCTGGATTAGTCATTTTTATCAAGCCATTTTCTAAAGCAGGATTTAAGTAATTATCTCTAAATGAAATACGTGATTTCATATCTAATTTTTCCATTAATTCTGATGTAGTCATAGCTACTCCAGTTTCCATTACATCTAACAATTTATTAACGTATGAACTAATATGACTTGCTTGTACACTTGTGCTTTCCATTAAATCTTCTAATGTTTCATCAATCATTTTTAACATAAATTCTATAAACTCAGTAGAATTACCATTATGATCACAATTAGCAATAGCTAAATAGTATTCTTCTTGATATTTTTTTATTTGAGATTCAATTGGAACATATTCAAAAAGTTTTTCCCAGTTTGAAAGTATTACATTTTGCCATAATCTAGCAGTTCTTCCATTGCCATCTTTAAATGGGTGAATAAATACAAATTCATAATGAAATACTGATGAAAGTATTAATGGATGAACTATACCATTATTGTCTTCCATCCATTTGAATAATTGCTTCATTAACTCATCAACTTGTTCAGGTGGTGGGCAAACTCCAGATTCATCTACAGTAAGATATGTCATTACACCATGAACTTTTTTTAAGTCCTTGATTGAATATTGATTAACTTCTTTTATTAATTTGTACGCTTCGTAGGCATTTTTAACCTCTTGAATTTCATCTTGAGGACCTATTACTTTTTTTCCATCAATAATATCTTTTACCTGATCGAATGATAATGAATTTGCTTCTATAGCTAGCGATGAATGAATAGAGCGAATCCTATTATTCCTTCTTAGAACTGGCATTTTATTTAAATCTTTATAATTATCTAACTTACCAATCTTTTTCATTATACTTGATATTCTATATAACATAATATTAGTAATATCAAATGGTGGGATGTAATTATCCATATCAAATCACGTATAATCAATCTTATAGAAATATTAATCTATTTGATTGATCCCTTTCTATAATATTTTTTGATTTATTATATATCTAGAAGTATAATAAATCT
>ONQM01000041.1 GCA_900319955.1 uncultured Eubacteriales bacterium
AGGATATACAGATGAAGATAATGTTTACAAAAAAGAAAAAGAAAGCGTAATTTTTGATGACTTTACACTAGATTCAAAATTTGTTAATTTTCCTTATATGGTAAAGTCTTCAGCAATTAAAATATTAACTTTAAAAAATAAAAATAGAGATAATTTAAGGTTTAGTTTCGAACTTTTAAATAGTACAAAATTCGATATGTTAGGACACGCTCGTCATTATATTTCTGTTGTTCAACCTAGAGAAGTTCTAACTCCAAATAAACAAGAACAAGATAAGATTTCTCAAGTATTTGAAAGTCTCAATCACCTTATCACTCTTCATCAGTGTGAGTTGAGAAAGGGATTGTTTTAAATGAATAATAAAGAAGAAAAATTTTATGAATATTATGAAAAATGGATAAAAATATACAAAGAAGGAGCTATAAGAGATGTTACAATGCAAAAGTATAAGTTATCACTTAAATGGGTAAAAAAATTAGCTCCTAATTTAAAATTGAGTGAGTTAACTAGAATAGAATATCAAAAATTGTTAAATGATTATGCTGAATGTCATGAAAGACAAAGTACAATGGATTTTCATCATCAATTAAAAGGTTCTATTTTAGATGCAGTTGATGAAGGGTTGATTGAAAGAGATCCAACTAGGAAGGCAATTATTAAAGGAAAGACACCAAGAGAAAAAAAGATAAAGTATCTTGATCAATTTGAATTACAAAAGCTAATATCTGATTTAGATTTAGGAAAAGAAATAAATGATGATTGGTTAATATTATTAATAGCAAAAACAGGATTAAGATTTTCTGAAGCATTAGCTATAACACCTGATGATTTTGATTTCTCTCATCAAACACTAAATGTTGAAAAGACTTGGGATTATAAAACAAATAGTGGTTTTCAACCAACAAAAAATCAATCTTCAATTAGAAATATACAAGTTGATTGGCAAACTATTATGCAATTTTCAGATTTAATAAAAGATTTACCAAAAGATAAACCAATTTTTGTTAACAGAAAAATATATAATTCTACAATAAATGATATATTGGCAAGGCATTGCAAAAATGTAGATATACCAGTTATATCAATACATGGATTAAGGCATACACATGCATCGGTTCTCTTATTTAATGGAGTTTCAATAGCAAGTGTTGCACATAGGTTAGGACATTCAAGTATGACAACAACACAAAAAACATATTTGCATATAATACAAGAATTAGAAAACTCTGATGTAGATATTATTATGCGAACTATGGCATCATTAAATAGATAAAAAGAATAACGCTGATGAAGAGTGATAAGGTTATCTATTTCTTTAAAAATCGTACCAATCTTTAATTGTTCTTGACTAGATGGAGCGAGAAAACAATATTCATTAAGCTCATCTCTATTTATTTTTGGCATACCAGAGCGCATAGATACAGACACTGTATATTTATAAAATTTCTCAGTTTGAAGTATTGTATATAGATATAATTGTTCTAAGTTGTTTTTAGCATTCAATACATATGTATCTGCACTACAAAGCCCTTCAAATAAAGGAAAAACATATTTCCCTAATTGTGGATTAATTTTCCCATAAATAATATCATTGGGATAAAAATGAAATTTTCCACTTATTAGTTTTTCATCTCCTACAAGTTTTATATTGTCATAAAATTTTCCAGTAAATGATTCAATATTACCTGGTCCAATATGAGGTAGGCTATTATATAAACCGCTTTTTGGATCAACCATATTAGTCGAAATATTTACATCATCTATCCACTTACGTTGTTCCCAAGAAAAAGAAATTATAAAGAATTAAAATTTTTTTCATATTAAGGGATTGGGATTTTCTCCATAATAGACAAATGAGGGACTATAGAGGGACCATTTTGTGATGCTTGCTTATGAAAAAATAAAGAAAAAATTACATCATCAAGTATATGTAATATTAATAATTTATGTTATAATAAACTTGGAAACGAGGTGAAAATCGTTCTTGTCCACGTAAATTGGCAGTTTCGTCCACGTTTTGTCCACAGAATAATAATATCTTATATATAATAAACACTAATAATATTATATGTATAAAATATTGATTAACCTTATTTTATAAGGAATAAAGATAATATTATATATATTAAATAGTACTAAAAATATAGATAAAAATTTTTCTTGCAGCAGTGGTAAGAAGTATAAGAACTGTCATGGTAAAAACCTTTAATATCAAGGTTTTACAAAAAGTCGTGCGGACAAAAAAAGGCCAGTATTTGTTCACTGTGCACATTTTGTCCACATAAAGCTTGCAAATCAAAAATTATTCTAAACTACGAGCTCTGCAAACTATTGAAAAATAAAAAAATAAAGATTATAAGGATGCAAATATTGTTTGCATCTTTTTAATGTTATATATAAAAAGCAAATAACAATTATGTCATTTGCTTATTTCAATACATAGGATAAGAACCCCAGGCGAGATGAATTCTCGTATGTATTAACATACTTACTGGCTTAGCCAACACATCGTTACTCCTTCACAAGTTCTTATCTGTACTAATATTATATACATAAATTATAACTAAATGCAACAAATTTTACACACTTATTAATTTACTATTACATTATATGTTTGATAATTATATTAATATAAAGTATAATAAAGCAAATGAATTAAATACTTATGAAAGTAGGGATATATATGATTAAGATAAGTGATAAATCTAAAAAAATATTAGAAAAATATAATATTGATTATAAGCAATATGATAATGTTGATGATTTGCTATGCACTATTGATGAAGAAGAACTTAAGTATTATGATAAAAATTATGAACCTTTAAAAGAATATTTTGAACTTGAAAAAGTTTATGATGAAATATTTGACAATAATTAATAAAATTAGTTTATTATAATACAAGTAATTTAGGAGGAGATTAAGTTCAATATGAATAAAATTAAATTGTCTAATGTCAATTTCAAGTGCATCGGCAAACTTACCTATTGTTTCAAGCAGTGGTGTCTTGTCTATAGAAAGACATTCAAGATCTCTAACATATCCATGAGTTAATCCAGTTAAATCTGCTAGTTCTTGAAGTGTATACTTTCTCATTAAGCAATATTTTCTAATATTTTTTCTTACTATTAGTGATAATTGTTCTTTTGAATATCTGCTAGTCAAAGTATACCACTTCCTTCAAACATGAATTATTTCACAAAATCATAAAAAATATGTCGTCTGTGTTAAGTTTCTATGATATACTACTAATAGTGAGGTGAGAGTAATTTATGAAAAAGAAAGAAGAATCAAAAACTAAAAATAATAAAAAGCTTTTTATTATAATTGGAGCAATTTTATTTGGAGTTTTAATTATCATTATTGTAGCATTTTTATCAAATAACGATTCTAATAAAGAATTATTATATGGAGAATGGTCATACGATGATGACGATGAAACAGCGTGGAATTATCATGACTATACTTTCAATAAAGATGGAACTATGTCATATTATGAATGTTATGACCTAACAATCAGCCTAAATTCAGATAATGATGCATGTGCTGGAGGGTCAACAGTATGGAGAGGAAAGTATACTATTTCAAAAAATATAATTACAATAAAAGATCTTGAAATAGACAAAAATGATTCATATAATCCTTCATTAAAGTTAAGGGGTCCAGTTAAACAATTAATTATTGATTGGGATAATATGTATATGTGTAATAGAAATGATGGATTAGATTGTAATAAAAAATATGAAAAAAATACTGAAGATGATAGCTAAAAAATCTTGTAAGTTTAGTTATACTTTACTTACAAGATTTTTATTGATATACTAAACTACAGTAATGCAAGTGGAGGCTTTTATGGCATACAAAGGTCCAAAGGGAAGAAATATATCAAATGAAAATTTAAGAGAAATATTTAAATTTATAGATAACTTTCATCCTAAAAATGAAGTAGAAGAAAGAAATTTAGCAATATTAAAATACGCTTATGAACAAGATATGTCAGCTGAATCAATATACAAATTAAACGATCCTAGAATGGTAGGAACTAGCAATCACAACAAAGGAGGAAGAATGACACCTACTTCCATAAGCCGTATAATTAAATCTTATAATCTTGAAAAAGAACCAAGAATAGATTTCTCAAAAAGAAAGAGTTTAAAAAGGAGAAATGAATTTTCAATTATGAACAAAAAGCAGAAAAGGCTAGACCTAAAATTTGCGCATGTTGTGGAACTAGAAAGGATTTAGAATTGCATCATATTATTCCAGTTTCTATGGGTGGATTAGATGTTTACTATAATTTAATTTATTTATTCCATGACTGCCACATGAAAATGCATCGTATGTTAGAAGAAAATCTTAAAAAATAATTTTTTGAAAAAATAGGAGTTTCTATGTATAAATATAAATTGTTTGAAATACCAGTATATTCAATGAGTGAAGAAGAATATGAAATAAGAGTGAAAAAATTAATTAAAAGAGCATTAAAAAGAATGAAACGAAGTGAAAATAGTGATTTGGACATTTATTATAGAAAAAAATATAATAATCGCCCATGGCTATATAACGAAATAATTGGATATATTGTAATAAGCTATAAATCTCAATGTATATGGTTTGATTATTTAGAAATTGATAATAAAAAAATGTGCGTTAATAGAGAAAAGAGAACTTATATAAAAGATAGACGTATACCTGGATATCATTTTGGTAATCTTGATAGTTTTGATGATAATGCACTAAAATCTGAAATAAATAAATATGTAAACGCAATTAAAAAAGAATATGCAGATTCACCTAAATATGTAGATAAAAAATTATTCGAATTACAATTAAAAAATATTGATATTAGAAAAATGATAAATGAAGTTATGTATAAATAAATTTTAAACATAACGTATTTGAAATAAATATTAAAATCATATTTAGGGGATTGGGAATTTTCCATATAATAGACAACTGCCCCTATCGTTGTGCAAGTTATGATGCTTGCTTATGAAAAAAATGAAGAAAAAATAAACATAAAGAAAAAACAAAGTATTTATTTACTTTGAATTTTCTAATTCATAATGACCATATTCTTTATAAGTAATTATTCCGTCTTTATTTAAATAAACTTTATCTTTATCTACTATATAACTTATCGCTTCTAAAATTTCAAATTCATAAGTATTTTTATCCCATTTATCACTTACATTTTTAGAATCATTTAATTTCTTATTAAATAATTATTATAATTTTTTTAAATTTTTCATAACCACTCCTATAATTTAATCTTTTAAAAGTCCAATAGGTATTACCAAAACTCCACTTTCTAAAGTATAAGCCATGTCAGTTCCTGTTATTATCATTAATAAACTTGGTTTTGTTTTAACTTCTTTAGAATCATTTATTAATTTATTTAATTCTAATAAATGTTTTTCTGCTTCTTTTATATGACTTCCACCTAATTTAATTTCTACTAATATATATCTTCCATCATCAAATCTAACTACATTGTCGCATTCAAGTCCATATCTATCTCTATAGTGATTTATATATCCACCATTTACGGATGCATAAACACTTAAGTCTCTATTAACTAGATTTTCGAATAAAAGACCAAATGTATTTGGATCGTAAATTAGTTCTTTTTCTGTACATCCAAGAGCAGCAACTGCAAGTGAAGGATCAACAAAGCTTTTCTTTGGCGAGGTTCTAACAGCAGTTTTACTTCTTATGTTAGGATTCCAAGCAGGTATTTCTTCTATTACAAATAATCTTTTAAAAATATTAATGTAACTCCTAATAGTTTTATCAGATACATCTGCATTATTAGATCGTACATCATCAAACAAAGATACATCAGAATCTATTGTTGAATCTTGTCTTGCATAAGCTTTCAATATTGATTTTGCAAGGACAGGGTCTCTTCTTACACCATCAATTCTTGAAATATCAGATTCACAAAGAACTTCTAAATAATTTTTTGGAATTTGAAGTGCTTCCTTTTCAGGCATGCTCAATGATCCAGGCCAGCCACCTCTACAAAGTACATATGCAATACGTTCATAATTCAAATCTGTTTTTAATCCATCTATATTTACTTTTTTATCTAGTAAATTTCTTAAAGATATTTTACCATTTGAATCACCAGATTCATAAAGAGTCATAGATTTCATATTAAGAATTGCAAATCTACCAACACCACTATGTAAAAAATCTTCATTTTCATCATTTGGCGTTGAAGAACCTGTTAAAATATATTGTCCTGGCTTTCCAATGTTATCAACAGAATATCTAACTGCATTCCAAAGTTTTGGTGCCATTTGCCACTCATCTATTAATCTTGGCTTATCGCCTTCAAGCAAAAGTGAAGGTTTATTATTTGCAAGTTCCATATAATTATCTTGTAAATCAGGATTTTGCATTTCTATAACACTTTTTGAAACCATTTTAGCACTTGTTGTTTTTCCACACCACTTTGGTCCTTTAATTTGAACTGCACCAGCATAGCTTAATTTTTCTTTTAATTCATCATCAATAATTCTTTTAATATATTTCATAACACTTACCTCTAAGAAAATTATAACATATATTATATGATACCTTCAATTCCATTTCCTAATTTTGTGGTATTTCATTTCCTAATTTTGTGACACTTTATTTTCTATTTTTGTGATAACTAATACTTACTTTATATATGCAATAGTGGGTAGTTTCAGTTAATTATCCGAAACTATTTGACACTAACATCAAACTAATCAATTTACTACTCAGTATTATACGTGTGTTATAATATTTTCTGAAATATAAATTAAAAATAATGAGAGGAATGCCTGGCTAAAATGAATGGACTAAACCTTAATATTAAATATAATATTAGCACTGAAATGGAAGAAAGCATAAAGAGAATAGAAACTAAACTAAATAAATTATCAGTACCAACAAGTGTTAAAAAGAAAAATCTACTTCTTAAAACAAAAGTAAGATCAGTTGCATCATCTCTTGCAATAGAAAATATATCTGTTTCAGAAACTAATATAGAAGAAATAGATAAAGGTAATAAAGTAATAGAAGATGAAAATAATGTATTATCAGTTAAAAATGCACTTTATTTATATAATCATATTGAAGACTTCAATTATTTAAAAGAAGAAGATTTAATAAAAGCACATATGATTTTAATGAAATATTTTGAAGATGATAATGGTGGATACAGAAAACATGGAGAAGATATAAAAAAAGGAAATAAACTAATATATGTTGCTCCTGATTTAGTCATTGTTTAATCATTAATGAAAGACTTATTCTTATTCATGAACGAAAATAAAAAACTCAATCCAATTGTTTTAGCATCAATATTTCATTATTATTTAGTTTTTATTCATCCTTTTACTGATGGCAATGGTAGACTAGCAAGATTTTGGACTTCATTGATACTAAAAAGTTATAATAGTATTTTTATGTATATTCCTTTTGAAGAAGAATTATATGAAGAACAAGAAGAATATTTTAAAGCAATAAGTGAATCTCATAATAATACTAATTGTAATAAGTTTATTAAATTCATGACACATATTATAGAAACTACAATTGATAATATACTAACTACCCAGAAAACTACCCAGAAACTTAATGAAAACGAATTATTAATTTTAAAATATATAAAAGAAGATAAGTTTATAACTAGAAGTGAACTTGCAGATAAATTATCTATAACACCTGATGGAGTAAAATATAATTTAAATAAA
>ONQM01000029.1 GCA_900319955.1 uncultured Eubacteriales bacterium
AGAAAATGCAATGACAGAAAGAGGATACAAAGTAATATTTGTACCAGAAGCTGCAACAGAACTTATAAATGCAGGACTAAATAAACAGTCCTTTGAAAGTGTAGTAGACTTTCAAAAAAACATAATGTCTCTTCAAATAGAAAAAGAAAAAATATATGAAGAAGCAGCAAAAATATTACATTCAAGTCCTAACTATGTTTATAAATTAATAGAAAAAGGTTATTTACCAGCTATAAAATTAGGAAGCATTAAAGTTCTAAAATCTTCTTTAGAAACTTTTTTGATTGAAAATGAGGGAAAAGATTTTTCAAATTTAGATGATGTTAAGCAATTTAAATTATCAAGTATAAAGAAAATAGATAATGGCTAGTGTAACCATTCAAAGAAGGGGAAAAGTATATCAATATAAATTTGAAATAGCATCATCAGATGGCAAAAGGAAATTTGTTAACAAGTCTGGTTTTGGAACAAAAGCAGAAGCTCAAGAAGCTGGGAATTTAGCATATACTGAATATCAAAAGGCAGGTATTCCATTTAAATTAACAATAGAAAAAATACTTGAAAAAAATAGAGCAAGTGATATATTTATATATGATTGAGCTTTAGATACCCATGTGGCCTAAAGCCTTTTAAATACCTTATAATAAACTTAATTATATAATAATAGTAATTTGAAGGAGATACTAAATTAATATGAATAAAATTAAATTCTATAAGAATAATGAAATACTAGATCATGAAGAAGTATTAGATGAAAATTCACTTGCAAATACTAATGGTATGCTTATCAAGTGTTATATGAATGATGGAACGACAGAAGTAGGATATTCTGATTCATACAGAACTCATTATGAGTATGAATATGATGGAAAAGTGCATGACTATATTTATTTATGGACTTGGGATAATATAGATGAAGACAAACATAAATTAATCGGAAATGACATAGAAAAATATAGTAAAACATATAAAAAGATTATTATTAAAGACATAAATGATATTGATGCAATTTTATATTCTAATCCAAGATGGGGTGGAAGATTAACAAATAAATTTGAATTTATAAAGTAATTTACATATTAATATATTTACTACAATAATTTCATTAAAAAATTTAATAGACAACTATAAAACTCCACCTGCAAAATTAAATGAAAATAGTTTAGAAGACCAATAAAAATAAGTAAAATTAAATTAAATATATGATTTATACATTTTTTATTTATTAACAATTGTTGTGGAAAACCATATTTAAGAATTTAAGTTATAAACAGAAGTTGTTGATAAAATAAATTTTAAAAGAAAAAGTGTGGATAACTTTCACACTTTTTATAATGCAACCGAAAGTTGAACGAACTCAACCAGTAGTATATATAAATGTATATTATTATATTATAAAATATTTCTTGAGGTGAAAGAAGTGAATAAAGAAGTAATAGTTATAAATGCAGTATGGTGTCCATCATGTTTAATTCTTAAGAAAAATTTAAAGAAAATAAAAGAAGAATATGGGATAGAGTATACATCACTTGATTATGACTTAGATGAAGAAAAAGTAAAAGAGTATGGCAAGTTTGATATACTTCCAGTAATTATAGTAGGAGATAAAAAGCTAGTGGGAGAAAAAAGTATTGATGAAATAATCAAGTTTTTAAAGGAGTGTGAAGTAATATGAAAAAGAAAATAATATTTATATTATTAATACTTATAATGTTATTTCCATTTAATGCATCAGCACTTTCTAAAAAATATAAAGATGAAGTAGCAGATATTACAAATACTAAAGTAGAAAAAGATAAAATAAATATATACTTATTTCATGGATATAGTTGCCCTCATTGTAAGAAAGAAAGAAAGTGGCTAAAAACTATAAAAGAAGACTATAGAGACTATGTTAATATATATTACTTTGAGGTTTGGAAAAATGATGATAATGCTCGCCTTATGGATAAAGCAAAAGATAAATTAGGTGTAACTAAAGAAGGAGTACCACTAACAATAATTGGTGATGAATACTTTGTTGGATACTCTGATGCAATAGCATCTAAAATGGAAAATGAAATAAAAAGATATGCAGGATTAAAAAATAATCCAAATAGTGTTAACGTTCCAATACTTGGAAATGTTAATATGAAAAAAGTATCTATTCCTTTAGTTACAGTCATTCTAGGATTTATAGATGGATTTAATCCATGTGCTATGTGGATACTTTTATTCTTAATTAACATGTTAATAGGTATAAAAGATAAGAAAAAATCATGGATAATAGGATTTACATTCTTGTTTGTTTCAGGACTTGTGTACTTCTTATCAATGATTGGAATTAACTTAGCAGTAAGCGCAATAACTATAAACTGGCTTAAAATTTTAATAGCACTTTTTATACTAATATTTGGAATAATTAATTTAAGAAAATACTTTAAAATGAGAAAAGAAGAAGCAGGATGTAGTGTTGTAGATAGCAAGAAAAGAAAGAAGATAAATTCTAGTATTCATAAAATATTAGAAAGTAAAAGCTTTCTATTCGCTCTTCTCGGAACAAGCCTTCTAGCAGCATCAGTTAACTTGGTAGAACTTGCATGCTCATTAGGATTTCCACTTGTTTTTACAGAAATACTATCAATAAATAAAGTAACAGGATTATTGAGAATTATCTATCTACTTATCTATATATTCTTCTATATGATAGATGATATAGTTGTGTTTGTATTATCAATGAAAACTTTAGAAGCTACAGGTGTTACAAATAAATATAATAAACTATGTATTTTAATAAGTTCAATTATAATGATAATTATGGGAATACTTTTGATATTTAAACCTGAATGGTTAATGCTAAATTTTTAAGGAGATGAAGAAAATGATTTATTTAGATTATGCTGCAAATACACCAGTTGATAAAGAAGTATTAGATTACTACTATGATATATCACTAAAATATTATGGTAACCCAAACTCAAAACATATACTTGGAAGAGAAGCTAAAAGGGTAGTTGATGAATCAACAAAAAAAATAGCAAAACTACTTAATGTAAGAGAAGATGAAATAATATATACATCAGGATCAACAGAGTCTAACAACTTAGCATTAAAAGGAGTTGCAGAAAAATATAAAGAAAAAGGAAAACACATAATAATAAGCGCACTAGAACATTCATCAATTGTAGCATCTGCAAACTACTTATTAGATCAAGGTTTTGATATTGATATTCTACCAGTAAAAAAAGATGGACTAGTAGATATAGATGAGTTAAAAAGATTATTAAGAGATGATACAATACTTGTTAGTGTAACATCAGTTGATAGTGAAATAGGACTAAAACAACCTATAGAAGAAATAGGTAAGCTTCTAAAAAAATATCCAAATACTTACTTCCATACAGATGCAACAGGAGCGATTGGAAAAGTAGATATAGACTTTAAAGATGTGGATTTAGTAACATTTACACCACATAAATTTTATGGAATAAATGGAATGGGTGTACTTATAAAAAAAGAAAACGTAGACTTAGTTCCAATAATAAATGGAGGAAGATCAACAACTATTTATAGAAGTGGAACACCAATTGTACCACTAATCGCAGCAACAGCAAAAGCACTAGACATCGCTCTTTCTAAAAGAGAAGAAAGATTTAATTATGTTTCAAAATTAAATAAAAAAATAATAGATCATCTAAAAAAATATGATATAGTTCATATTAATAATACAGAAAACTCTATTCCATTTACAATAAACTTTAGTATTAAAGGGGTAAACTCAAATGACTTTGCAAAAAAGATGGATGAAGAAGGAGTATGCATATCAACTAAAACATCATGCTCTCTAGAAAAAGCTCCATCAAGAGCAGTATATGCACTAACAAAAGATAAAAATCTATCAAAAGAATCATTAAGAGTAAGTTTATCACATTTAACAGCAAGCAAAGAAATAAATGAATTCTTTAAAATATTTGATAAATGTTTAAATGAAGTTATTAACAAAAACTGTTAATAACATTTTAATTTTAAAAAAACTAGCACTCAAACTTGACAAGTGCTAATAATAGTGCTAAAACATAATCGTACATAAAAATGTGCAAGATGAAAGGAAGTAATAAAATGATTAAACCATTAGGAACAAGAGTTCTTGTAAAAAGAGAAGAAGAAAAGAATGTTACAGAAAGTGGAATTGTTTTACCAGTAGAATCTGATAAGAAATCAAAAATTGCAAAAGTAATAGCAGTTGGAGATGGAAAGACATCTGAAGGAAAAGAGATTAAATTAAGTGTTAAAGTAGGAGATAAAGTTCTGCTTGGCGAATATGGTGGAAATGATATTACATATAAAGATGAAGATTACACAATAATTGATGAAAATGAAATATTAGCAATTATAAAGGAGGATGAGAAATAATGAGTAAAGAAATTAGATTTGGCGAAAGTGCTAGAAAATCACTTTTAAACGGAGTAAATAAACTTGCAAATACAGTAAAAGTTACATTAGGACCTAAAGGAAGAAATGTTGTATTAGATAAAGGAAGTACTCCACTAATAACAAACGATGGTGTAACAATTGCAAAAGAAGTAAACCTAGAAGATAAATTTGAAAATATTGGTGCAAGTTTAGTAAAAGAAGTATCAATTAAAACAAATGATATAGCAGGAGATGGAACAACTACAGCAACAGTACTTGCACAAGACATGCTTAAAGAGGGAGTTAAAAATGTGGCAGCAGGTGCAGATCCTATGGCAATAAAACGTGGAATGGATAAGACGCTAGATAAAAGCATTGATGCAATAAGAAAGATAAGTTCTCCTGTAAAAGGAAAGGAAGATGTTGCAAGAGTAGCATCAGTTTCAGCAAATAATGAAGAAATAGGCACACTAATTGCAGACGCAATGGACAAAGTATCAATAAATGGCGTAATTTCACTAGAAGAATCACGTACTGCAGATACAAAAGTAGAAGTTGTAAAAGGAATGGAATTTGATAAAGGAGCAGTTTCTCCTTATATGTTAACAGATAAAGAAAAAGAAGAAACTACAATTGATAATCCATACATATTAATAACAGATAAAAAGATTTCAAATATAAAAGACATATTACCAATAATAGAAGAGACAATGAAAGAATCAAGAAAACTATTAATAATATGTGATGATCTAGAAGGAGATGCTCTATCAACAATCGTTCTAAACAATTTAAGTGGAATAACAGATATAACTGCAGTTAAAGCACCAGAAGTTGGAGAATATAGAGATGAAATGCTTGAAGATATTGCAGTGTTAACAGGTGGTAAAGTAATTAAAGATGATCTTAAGGAAGAACTTAAAAATGTAACAGTGAATGATTTAGGTAGTGCTAAAAGAGCAACAGTTACAAAGAATTCAACAACAATAGTAGATGGACTTGGAGATAGAAAATCTATTAAAGAAAGAGTTGAAGAAATAAGAAATAAATTATCTGAAGAAAATATAAATAATAGTACTCGTGAACAATTAACAAAACGTTTAGCAAAACTTGCAGGTGGAGTTGCAGTAATAAAAGTTGGTGCAGCAACAGAAGTTGAAATGAAAGATAAAAAACTAAGAATAGAAGATGCACTAGCAGCAACAAAAGCAGCAACAGAAGAAGGAATAGTAGCAGGTGGCGGAACAGCCTATGTTGATATAATTGATGACGTTGAAAAAGATGTTGATAAGCTTCCAGAAAATGAAAAAGTAGGTGGAAGAATCGTTCTTAAAGCACTAGAGTCACCATTAAGACAAATAGCATACAACTCAGGCGATGAACCAGCAATTGTATTAAGTAAAGTTAAAGAAAGTGCAAAAGGAATTGGATATAATGCTTTAACAGGTAAATACGTTGATATGAAAAAAGAAGGAATAGTAGATCCAGCAAAAGTAACTATAACAGCACTCAAAAATGCAGAATCAGTAGTATCAATGATTTTAACAACAGAGTCAGTAGTTGCAGAAAAAGAAGAAGCAAAAGCTTAATAAAGACGTGCTAAAATGCACGCTTTTATTTTGCTTAAATATATTGTATTTCTAATAAAAAAGTAGTATAATATGAGCCAATAAATGAAGGGGACTAGGTAATATGAAAAGAAAAAATATAAATATATTATTATCATTAATTTTAATTTTATTCGCTGCATTTTCAGTAAGCTATAAGGCAAGTGCAGCAGGAGAAGAAAAAGAAGACCTAACAAAAACTATAACACTTTATACTTATCCATCTGTTGATAACATGGATTTAGTTGGAACAAATAGAGGAAACTATCACGATAGACAAGACTTAGGTATATATATGAAAGCAGGATCATCATTTGAAATAAGAATAAACCCATCAAATGGATTAGCAAGTGATTTAACATTAGATCTTTTAAATGATGATAGTATGACAGAAAAAACATATACAATAAAAAAAGATGGTGAATGGCTTAAAGTAGAAGCAGAATATGACTCTGTTCCTTTTATAAGAACTTTATATAAGCAAAGTGTAAATCCCATTATTGAAATAAGAAACTATGAAACAACATCTGCATTAATTAAATATACAAGAGAAATGAGTGAGGACGAATTCTTTGAAAACTTTAGAGCATCAAAAGATAAATTTGCAGTAATTGAAGGATCAACTCTTACAATGCTTGTACCAGTTAAAAATATTGATAACATAGTAAACAAAAATGGTAATAGTTATACATTTAAAACAATTGATGAAATGCTAGACTACTATGACGACTTTACAAATATGTATGATAAATTTTTAGGACTTGAATACAACAGCAGTAATCCACTTGATAACAATGTAAAAACAAAGTATTTCGTAAAAGCAAATAAACATGGAGCAGGTGCAGCATACTATTCGGGAAATCATACTGCACAAAATGGAGATAACATATCAGGATATCTTTCAAGAGGTTGGTTAAACTTACATGAATTTGGTCATGGATATCAAGGTACAATTGCACATCAGGAACTTAACCTAGGTGAAGTTACAAATAACGTATTAGGATACTATTACCAGCAAACATTCCTAACAAATGGTGATGCAGGATGGATGGGTAATAAACTAAATATTGAAAATAGTATGAAAGAAAGAAGAGAGTCTGTTGCAAATTTCAACGATTTAAATGAAAGAGAAAAGTTGTATGTCCTTGTTAACTTGCTAGATAAACTTGGCCCAGAAGAAACATGGAGCAGAATGAATAAAGATTATAGACAGATGCGTGCAGAAGGAAAAACTATATCTACATCAGACCTTTTTGCAAAAGAATTTAGTAAAGAATATAACGTAATACCATACTTAAATGCAAATAAAATAACAGTAAGTGAAAATGTAAAAGAAGAAGTTTATGAAAGAAATCTTCCAGTCCTTTCTTATCTTGCAGATGTTGCATCAACTCGTAGTGAGAATGTAAGATCTGCACTTAACTTAAAAAGTCATTATGATTTGGTTTCACCTTCAGACATTGCGACATTTAATTTAAAAGGAAATGCAAAACTAACATTTAATATAGATGACTTTAATAGTATTAAAAATAAAAAAGCATATATAATGGATGGTAAAACTATAGTAAAAGAATTTGTAATTACAGACAAAATAGTAGAGTTAAAAGATTTACCTGCAGGATCATACTACATAAAACTTCCAATGGCAGATGGAAATTATACTCATGACTATGAAGCATTAACAGTAACAAATGGTATAGAGAAAGAAAAAGAAATAAACTACACTAAAGTAAATGATAACCCTGCAGCATCAGAAACAGAAATAAGCTTTGAAGGACTAGGCAATACAGAGTTTGCAAAATTAAATATAGATATGCCAATTAAAAAACTAATATTTAAAGCAAATGCAGTAATGCCTCATTCATATTTTACTGATGAATATATGAATATAAAAGTTTATGATACGAGTGGAAATATCGTTTATGAAAGAAGCTTTATTGGTAATCAAAATATAGGTTCAATAAATGATGAAATAAATGTAGACTATGGATATAAAATAAGCATTAAACATAGAGAAGCAGAATCAAGATTAATATTTAATGATTTATTATTAAATGAAAAAGAAACAAATCTAATGACAAATAATAGAACAGGATATAATAATTATATATTAACAAAAACTGGTCTTGTAAAAGAAGAAACACAAAATGAGGATAACTATAATAATTACAAAGAAAGATTAAAAAAATATATAAGTAATGTAAGATCAAAATTAACACAAGATGAAATAAAAGATGAATATAGTTACTTCAAAGATAAAATGAATATAAAAGTTATGATAAATGATTTAACAGATGAAGATAAGAAAGTATATGAAGATGCTAATAAAGATATATTAGGAATTAAAGATGAACCTAAGAAAGAAGAAGAAAAAAATCCGTCAAAAGAAGAAAATAATGATAAAAAAGAACCAACTGAAGAAAATGAAAATAAAAAAGATGAAACTAAAATAGAGAAAAAAGAAGAAAATAAAAAAGCAACAAATAACGAAAATATTATAACAAAAAATATTAAGTCACTACTTGCTTCTATTAAATCTAATATAAACATAAAGAAAAATATCAATACGCAAAATGAAACAAAAAAAGAAACAACAAATGAACAAACAAAAGAAGAAACTAAAACTATAGAAAAAAAGACAGAAGAAAAAAATGAAACAAAAGAAAAAGAACAGACAAAAGAAGAAAATAAAATAGAGGATGAAAAAGAAGTAAAAGAAAGCAGAAAAGAAGAAATGATATTTGGTCTAGCTTTAATATTAATAATTGTTATAAGTATATGTGTTATAATTATGTAGAAAAGAAGTGAAAAGGTTATGAAAAAGAAATTATTATTAATAATATTTTTCTTATTAATAATGTTTAATATAACAAATGTAAATGCAGAAACTAAAACTAATATTAAATATGAAAAGAAAAATGAAAATGTGATAGTAACATTTGGATTTAATAAATTAGATGAAAGCGTAAATGTAATAAAAGGTAAAATAACATATGATGATAATGTATTTGAAAAAATTGAAAAAGAAAATATAAAACTTTTAAATAATTGGGAAAGCCTAGAATATAATCCGAACACAAATGAATTTATAGCATATAATCTTACAGGTACAAAAAACAAAGAAGATATAATAAAAGTAACTTTTAAAATAAAAGATAAAGAAAAATTAAATAATACAAAAATAAAAATAACTGATACTGAAACAAGTAATGGTAAAGAAGACATAATTTTGTCAGATAGTGAAATAAATATTAAAGAAAATAATGTTAAAATAAAATCTGGTAAAACGGAAAAAGTTAACAAAGAAAAAATGACAGAAAATAATTTTAAGTTATTATACATAGTCCTAATTATTTTTATTCTAGTTGGAATAATTCTTTTATACATCCATAAAAGAAAAACAAAAATAATGATATTATTAATAACACTAAGCTTAACTTACATGCTTATTTATAAACCTACATTTGCAAAAGAAATAAAAGGTAACTTGAATAATGATAATGTAATAGATTTAAATGATGCTAATATATTAGAAAAATATCTTATAAACTTAGATAATATAAAAGATATTAAAGAAGCTGATATTAATAATGATGGTAACGTAACAATAACAGACCTTTCAGAATTAATAAAAATACTAAATGATAATGACGACACAATAATAATTGAAGAAAATATTGAACCAATTAAGGAAACAGAAAAAATAACATCAAAAAATAAATCTAATGATAATATAAAAATTACTGAAATAAATAACAATGAAAGCATTAAAATAATTGAAGAGAAGCCAATCAAGGAAGAAACTAAGCCAGAAGAGAAGCCAAGTGAAAAAACTAAACCTGAAGAGAAACCAAACAAAGAAGAGACAAAACCAGAAGAGAAACCAAGTAAGGAAGAGAAAAAACCTGAAGAGAAACCAAGTAAAGAAGAAACAAAAGAAGAAGAATCTGAAAAGCATGATGAAGAAGAGAAAAATTATAAATCAACAAGAAGTATATATGCTTGGGGAGATGCAACATTAAAAACTGGAGAAGAAAGAGAAGAAGTTTATAACAATCTAAAAGAATTAAAAGTAAATACTATATATCAAAATATTTTTAGTTATAATTATAATAAACCTGAAACAAAAGAAACAATTAAATACTATAAAGAAAGAGGAATAGATGTATATAGTCTTTTAGGAGATCCAAGCTGGGCATATGATAGATTACCTGATGCAAAGAGAAAAGTTGATGAAATAGGAAAGTATAATGAGTCTGCTGAAGAAAATGAAAAAATAAAAGGAGTAGTATTTGATGTAGAACCACATGCTTATTACTTATGGAAACAAAATAAAGAAAGTAGTGAAATAATTCAAAACTATTTTACAAACTATAAAAATAATATGATAGATTTATATAACTATTCTAAAAAATATAATCTAGAAGTTGTAATAAGCATTCCTGTGTGGTATGAAAAATATGATGGATTTGATGAACTATTTGAAAAAGCAGCAGACACATATTCACTTATGAACTATGGTAAAAATGGAAATACAAGAAGAATAAGAGAAGAAGTAGAAGAAGCAGAAAAATATGGAAAGAAAGTAGAAAGTACATTAAATGTAAGTGATAGTGAGAATTACTCTATAAATTATAGACAAGATGGTATGGAAAAAATGATAGAAGATGAAAAGAAAATATTAGATACATATGACTATAAATACTTAAGGGGCTCATTCCATCAATATAGAACAGTAATTGAATTGATGAAAGATAGTAAATAAAACTATCTTTTTCTTTGCATATAAAACAAAATAATAGTAAAATAAAAGTAAGAAGGTGTGAATATGAAAAATGTATATGGAAAAAATGTACTAGTTACAGGAGCAACATCAGGAATTGGCAAAATAGTTGCGGACTCTTTTGCAAAGGAAGGCTGCAATGTTTATGGAATAGGTCTTGGAATAGAAGATCATATAGATGGAAATATAACATTTATTAACCTAGATGTAACAGATGAAGAAAAAGTAAAAAAATTATTTGATGAGAAAATAAAAAGTGTAGATATAGCAGTTTTAGCAGCAGGATTTGGAATAGCAGGACCAGCAGAAATAATGCCAGTAGAATATGCAAGAAAACAAATGGAAGTAAACTATTTTGGAGTTATGAATATGTGTAATAACATAATTCCAATAATGAGAAAAAATAAAAATGGCTTAATAATTGCAATATCATCAGTTGCAGGTAAAGTAACACTTCCAATGCAGTGCCATTATTCATCAAGTAAATATGCACTAGAAGCATATATTGAAGCATTAAGAATGGAGTTAAAAGACTTTAATGTAAAAACATGCCTTGTAGAGCCAGGCGATACTAAAACAGGATTCACAAAGATGAGAAAAACATATAACCCAGAAGGAAATCCATACTATGATGTATGTAAAAGAAGCATAGAAAAACAAGCTGAGTATGAAATAAATGGAAAACCACCTGAAACAGTAAGAGATGTAATATTTAAAATAGTTGGAAAGAAAAACCCTCCAGTTAGAGTTGCAGTAGGATTTGAATATAAACTTGTAATGTTCTTAATTAGAATACTACCATCTAAAGCATTAGATAGCTTGTTATATAAAATATATATGCCTAAAAAATAAATTATAATGTTAGGAGATGAATAAAATGTCTAAAAAGAAGAAAATAGGACTAATAGTGTCTTTCACTCTAATACTTTTAATGATACTAATAATATTTAAACTAAGCAGTATGAATACAAATAATTCAAATGGAGCGAGTACTAATATAATAGGAATGTTTATAGAAGATACATTAAGTATAACTAATAAATATGAAATAACATCATCATATCCTAACAAAACAAAAATAGAAAGAGCAAGTAATCTGCTTAATCCACCACTAAGAAAAGTGATGCATAGTGCGGTTTATTTAATACTTGGAATATTAATACTATTCTTCATAAATTCATTATATAAAAATAATAAATATATAAAATCAAGCGTGCTAACCATAATAATAACATTTCTTCTAGCATCTCTAGATGAGTACCATCAAACATTTGTAATGGGAAGAACAGGACAGTTTAAAGATGTAGTGATAGACTCTATTGGAGCACTAATTGGAATAATAATATATGGAACATACTACTATACATATAGAAGAGGATTAAAAAGAGGAAGAAGAGAGTTAAAAGAAAAAATAGATAGGAAATAAAAGATGAATACAGTAAAACTAACAGAAAAAGAATTTGAAAAATTAAATAAACTAGATATTAGAGGAGCACAAAATACAGAAAGTGAGATATATGTTCTAGATACTTGGAAATATAAAAATAAAAATCTTCTTTTAAAATACTTGAATGAAAAAGAAGGAGAAGCATTTTCAAGTAAACTTGCAACAGTAAGTCTAATGATAGATAAAAAAGATGAAATAAAAATAGATGAACTAGTACTTCCAAATAATCTAGTAGTAATAAATGATGAAGTAGTAGGATTTACTGTACCATATGTAAGAGGTACAAGAACACTAACAGAAGTATTAAATGATAATAAAGTTTCTATTTCTAATAAAATAAAATATTTAAAAAAAATAGGAAAAACATTACGAAAGATAGAGGCATTAAAAAGAAAAAATATAATAGATCTAACTATTGGTGATTTACATGAAGATAATATTTTAATAACAAAAGATAACAATATAAAATTTATTGATTTAGATGGAGCATATATAAATAATAACTATCCACAAGGAGCAAGATACCTTTATAATGAACAGTTGAGATACATAAAAAAATATAAATATAAAAATGATTTAATATGCCCAAATAAAACAACAGATTTATATTGTTATAATATGATTATTATAAATATGATAGCAAGAAGTAGAATGGATAGTACTAATATACCAGACTACTTTAACTATACAAGTTATTTAATAAGTTTAGGATTTGATAAACACTTAATAGATTCATTTAGAAGAATATATTCAGATGGACCAAATGTAAATCCAGAAGAGTACCTAGAAAGAATAGATAAAGAAGAGTTAAGTGAATCATCATATAATAAATATGCAGAAAAAGTATATGGACTAAAATTGTTTTAAGTCTTGACTCCCTTGATTTTTAAAGAAAAAAGTGATATAATATGTGACAATCTAGATGAAGATATGCGTGAAAGAAAGAGAGTAAATGGGGGAAAATTTTATGAAATCAATTACACTTACAAAAAAACAATTTGATAAGTTAAATATGCTAGATATAGGTGATGCAAGTCACTATGAAAGTGATATATATGTGCTTAATCATGGACCATGGAAATATGCAGATGGAAGTCTTCTTTTTAAAAAATTAAAACCATTTTGTGAACGTGATCTTGCAACCAAGCTTCAAACTGTATGTCTAATGATAGAGAATGAGAAAGAAATTAATTCTGAAGAATTAGTTATTCCAAATAGTTTAGTTGTAATAAAAGATAAAGTAGAAGGATTTACTGTGCCATATGTTAAAGATGCAAGAACACTAAGAGAAGCACTTAAAGATGATAATATTTCAAATTCTGAAAAAATAGAATATTTAAAAAAAGTAGGTAATACATTAAAGAAAATTGATTCATTAAAAAGAAGAAAAATAATAAACTTATCAATTGGAGACTTACATGAAGATAATGTGCTTGTAACAAAAGATGGAAAAATAAAATTAATAGACTTAGATAGTGCATATATTGAAAATAACTATCCACAAGGAGCAAGATATCTTAGAAGTGATGGAATTAGTAAATGTAAAAAATATAAAGCAAATGTATATGGAATTGTTTACCCTAATAAGACATCAGATCTTTATTGCTACATCATAATGATACTTAATATGTTATCAAAAGAACATAGAATGGATAGAAAATCAATACCAGAATACTTTGATTATTTAAATTACTTAAAGTATTTAGGATTCGGTGAAGATTTACTTAAAGCATTTGGAAGAGTCTATACAGAAGGGCCAAACATAAATCCAGTAGATTATTTAGATGAAATAAATACGGAAAATATTGATGAAGCATCATATGAAAATTTTGAGAAAAAATATATCAAAAAATAGAGTTCTAAAAACAAGATATTTATGATAAAATAAATAAAGAGGTAGAGATTATGGAAAACAAAGAAAAAAAGAAAACTAAAAGAATTTACAAAATTGAAGATGGTAAGATGATTGATGGAGTATGTGGTGGAGTTGCAGAATACTTTGAAATAGATCCAACAATAGTAAGAGTAGTTTGGGCTGCAATAACACTTGTATGGGGAGCAGGACTAATACTTTATATAATATGTATGTTTGCATTCCCTAAAAAAAGCGATGTAGTAAAATAAAAAAAAGAGAGCCTAGGCTCTCTAAATCTATATAAAGAGGATCTTCACAACTTAATCGGTGAACCTTCCTCTATAATATAATATGTAAATAAAAATAAAATATGCGAGGAAATTATGGAAAAATTAGAAATAATAAAAAAATTAAATGAACAAAAAGAAAAAATAGATGACTTATGGAGGTCACTTTGACGGAGAAAAAAAAGAAAAAAAGCTAAATGAACTTAATAAAAAAACAGAAGAAGAAGGATTTTGGAATAATAGAGAAGAAAATAGTAAAGTATTAAAAGAAATATCTAGTATAAAAGGAAAAATTGAACCAATAAAAGAAATAAAAGAAGAAATAACAGATAACATTGAATTAGTACCCTTAATGACCGAAGAAGAACTAAATGAACTAAATTTAGATGAGATAGATGATAAACTAAAAGAACTTGAAAAAAATAACTTATTAAATGGTAAATATGATAACCTAAATGTGATAATGGATATACATAGTGGAGCAGGTGGAACAGAAGCATGCGATTGGGCAAGCATGCTCTTTAGAATGTATACGAGATGGTGTGAAAGAAAAAACTTTAAATATAAAGTGCTTGATAAAGAAGATGGAGATGTAGCAGGTATTAAAAGTATTTCTCTAAAAATAGAAGGAGAAAATGCATATGGACTCTTAAAGAGTGAAAAAGGAGTTCATAGACTTGTTAGAATATCACCATTCGATTCAAATAAAAGACGTCATACATCTTTTGCATCCGTAGAAGTAGTGCCAGAACTAGAAAAAGATGAGGATGTTGAAATAGATCCAAAAGACTTAAGAATAGATATATATAGATCAAGTGGAAAAGGAGGACAAGGAGTTAACACAACAGACTCTGCAGTAAGAATTAAATGAAAGAAGCCAGATTCAAAACAAAGAAGAAGCTATGAGAGTATTAAAAAGCAAACTTATGCTAAAAAAAATAGAAGAAGAAGAAAATAATTTAAACAAAATTAAGGGAGAAGAAAAAAGTGTTGAGTTTGGATCACAAATAAGAAGTTATGTTTTGGAGCCTTATAAAATGGTAAAGGATCATAGAACAAACGCTGAAAATACTAATGCAGATAAAGTGCTTGATGGAGACATAGATTTATTTATTGATGCATACCTTAGAGATTTCAAATAGAAATCTTTTTTTCTTACATATTTTATGATATACTTTATAGTATGTAAGGTGGTAGATAAATAGTGGATATAATAAGACTAAAAAATGTTAAAAAGCAATATAAGAATGGTACAACTGCATTATATGATATTAATCTTTCTATAAAAAAGGGATCATTTGTATTCATAATAGGAGGATCAGGCAGCGGTAAATCAACTCTTATGAAACTTTTATATAGAGAAGAAAAACCTACTAAAGGACAAATAATAGTAGGTGGTATTAATGTTGCAAAATTAAGGAATAGTAAAGTTTATAAACTAAGAAGAAATTTAGGAATAGTATTCCAAGATTATAAACTTTTACCAAAAAGAACAGTATATGAAAACGTAGCATTTGCAATGGAAGTTATTGGAGCAACTAAACAAGAAACAAGAGTAAAAGTACTTAAAGCATTAGAAATAGTTGGTCTAAAAAATAAAGTTCACAACTATCCAGATCAACTATCAGGTGGTGAGCAGCAAAGAGTTGCAATAGCTCGTGCAATAGTAAACAACCCAAAAATGCTTCTTTGTGATGAACCTACAGGAAATCTAGATCCAGAAATGAGTATGGAAATAATGAGAATCATTGAAAAAATAAATGATGAATGGGGAACAACTGTTCTTGTAGTTACACATGACGAAAGAATAGTTAATGCATTAAAAAAACAAGTTATTACAATAAAAGATGGACGTATTGTAAATAACATTGAGAAAGGAACATACGATTATGAAAACGCTTAGAATGTTAGGAAGAAGTATAAAAGATGCATTTAAAAGTGTCTTCAGAAACTTCAGTTTATCTTTAGCATCAATATCATGTATAGCAATTACACTTATAATAGTTGCAGTCTCTGTTCTTGCATACTTTAACATACAAAACTTTACAACAGAAATAGAAAAAGATTTAACAATAGTTGTATTTATAGACAGTGATGCAACAGAAAGTGACGTAGAAAATATAAGATCAGAGTTAGAAAACAATAAAAACATAGAAAAAGATAAAATAAAATACGAAGATAAAAAAACAATAAAAGAAAACATGCAAAAAGAATCTGATGTATTTAATTCAGTAATGAGTGAGTGGAGTGATAGTGACAATCCACTAAAAGATACGTTCCAAATAAAAGTAAAAGATGTAGAAAAAATAGATAAGACAGCAGATGAGATAAAGAAAATAAATAAAGTAAATACCGTTAGATACGGAGAAGGAATGGTAGATAAAATGATAAGTGCATTTGATACCATTCAAAAAGTAAGCTATGTAGCAGTAATTGCACTAGTACTTGTAACATTATTCTTAATAATTAATACAATTAAACTAACAATATATTCAAGAAAAAGAGAAATAGGAATAATGAGACTAGTTGGAGCAACAAACTTCACAATAAAAACACCATTTATAATAGAAGGAATGTTTTAACGGATATGTATTTTCACCACTTATAAACTTAATAAAACCTAATCCATTTATTTATAACATTTCTGGAATAATAATATTAATTGGTATATTAGTTGGTATGATAGGATCATCTTCTGCAGTTAGAAAGTACTTAAAGGTGTAATGATGAAGAAGAAAGTATTAATACTACTTCTTCTAGCATTTATTATATTTCCTCTTAAAGTAAATGCAAAAACAGTAGCAGACTTTGAAGCAGAAGTTGAAAAATATACGGCTGAGTTAAGAGAAAAACAAGCACATATTGCAAAGAATGATGCAGAAGTAAAACAAGTTGAAGCAAATATAAAAAAAATAGAAGGTCAAATAACTTCAGCAGAAAATGAAATAAAAAGATTAACACAAGAAATAAATAAAAATAATAATGAAATAGCAAAAAAACTAGAAGAAAGTAAAGCAATAATGGCATACTATCAAATAGAAAATGGAGATAACGCTTATCTTGAATATGCATTTGGAGCAGAAACAATTACAGATA
The DNA here is from genome assembly GCA_900319955.1 of uncultured Eubacteriales bacterium. Classification (GTDB taxonomy): domain Bacteria; phylum Bacillota_I; class Bacilli_A; order RF39; family UBA660; genus UBA2730. Next base: position 17,465 of record ONQM01000029.1, read on the forward strand.
TGATTTATCGTTTGTCAATTACGGAACAGCTTACGGATTACAATGATAAGATAATGAAAGAATTAAAAGAATTAATAAAGAAAAATGAACAAGATAAAAAAACACAAGCAGCGAAAAAAGAAGAATTAAATGTTTTACAGTCAAATCTTGAGAAAGAAAAATCAAGAATTGAAGCAGATACACAAGGAGTAGTTGCATCACTTCCTTCAACGCAAGCACTAATTAAATCTGCAGAAGACAGTGTTAAGTATTATAAGAATTTAGGATGCGGTAAAACAGAAGATATTTCATCATGTCAATTCAGAATAATGCAATCAAGAAAAGGGACATCTCTTCCATCAGTTGGAGCTTTTCAAAGACCAATAGAAAACGGATATGTAACTCAGCCATATAAAGGAAGTAGACATAAAGGAATAGATTTATCAAGTAGTAATAAAACTATTCCAATTCATCCAATTGCAGAAGGAGAAGTTGCTGCGAAATATGAAGATGCATGTATAAAAAATGGAAAAAAGGCAAGTTGGTGTCCTTATAAATGTAATGGAAATGCAAAAATAATAGTTATAAGACATAATAATAATGGAAGATATATATATTCAATGTACGTTCACATGAGTAACTATGGCTCATATGATGTAGGATCATATGTAACTAAAGATTCAGTAATAGGATATATGGGAACATCAGGATGTTCAACTGGAAATCATTTACATTTAGAAATAGCATATTGTCACTACAATGTTGCGGGAGCTTGTTTACCAGATACATATAACAACAATCTAATAAATCCAGCTTCATTAATAAGATTTCCATCAAGTTGGTCAAACTATTAAAAATGATAAAAAGTGAAAAAAGTTAAACTTTTTTCACTTTATTTGCAGATCTTTATTTTTTGCCTTCCAATATACATAGGAGGGTATAAATATGACATAATTTTTTTAGAATAGGAATAAGAAAGTAATGCTATGTGATACATCACAAGAAGGGTAAAGTATAAAGAATGGTATAGTTGAAAAGATTTCAAATAATGATTTTAATGAAATAATATCACAGATAAAAAATGATGTAAGAAGAACTCAAATTAAAACTATGAGTCAAGCAAATATTAATCTTATTATGTTATATTTTAGAATTGGTAAAATATTAGATGAAAATAGTAAAAATGTGAAATTTAAAGATTAAATGCAGAACAAAAAATTTTATAGCAAAAAATAAGTTAAAGAATTTATATTTGTTTAGATAGGATAATCTATCCTTTTTTCTTGCATTTTTATAGAAATAATTATAAAATTTATATAACGGAGGAGTTAAGAATATGAAAAAAGAAGATAAAGATAAAAAAACACTTAAAAAAACTGATAATAAGAAAAAAGAAACAAAAAATAAAAATGTAAAAAAGAATACAAAAAATGAGCCAAAAAAACAATCTGAAAAGAAAAATGTAAAAGATGAAGCAAAGAAAGATGAGAAAAAAGAAGTAGTAAGAAAAGAAGAATTAAATAAAGAAGAAAATATAAACAAGATAAAAAAGGATACAGTAAGAATAATATTTGCAGTAGTTCTTGTAATAATACTTCTAGGAGCATATGTTTATAAAACAGCAAGTACAAAAAAATATGCAAGAGACTTTAAAGAAGAATATGAAAAAATAAATGACAAAAAAATAGGAGAACATAAATATAGAAAAATAACTATTCCATCTAATAATCCATTTAGACATGTATCACAAAATAAAATAATAACAATGCTAAAGGAAAATAAATCATTCTATTTATATGTAGGTGATGAAAAGTGCCCTTGGTGTAGAAGCGTAATAGAAAAAGCTGCAGAAATTGCAAACAAAAAAGGTATTAAAGAAATATATTATGTAAATATATGGGATAAAGACTATAATGAAATACTAAGAGATAAATATAAAGTAACAGATGCTGGAGAACTTGAAAAAGTAAATAGTAGTACAGATTTATATAAACTAATGCTTAAGAGATTTGATAGTAAATTAACTGATTATACTTTAACAGATAATGAAGGAAAAACAGTTAAAGTAGGAGAAAAAAGAATTTATGCTCCAACATATTTCTACATAGAAAATGGAAAAGTAAAACGCATGACAACAGCATTAAGTGATAAACAAGAAGGAGCATATGATACTTTAACAAGTGATATATTAAAAGATGAAGAAAAAGACTTTAATGAATTATTTAAATAAGTCTTTTTTTTCTCTACTTTAAAATTATTTGGTAGTAAAATATACGAGGCCGAAAAGAAGGATAATAATGAAAATTAATAAGAATTATAAAAAAACTCTAGCAGTTCTTTCAGCAGGTTTTGTATTAACATTATGTGGATTAGTAAAAAGTGAAATAAAAACTAATAATACTAAAATTGTTTCAATAAATAAAAAGAAAAATGAAACTGTAACATCAGGAGCTATAACGTCAAAGAAAAAAGAAGTAGTAACAGAACACATTAATGAAAACTTCTATTTAAAAGATGCAAATACTAATAACATAATAATTAAAGCAAAAAAATATGATATGGGACATACTAGAAAACACTTATAAAGTAAGTATAAAAAATAAAATTACATATATAAATAAAGATGAAATAGGACTTTTTAAAGGAATATATGTAGTCGCCGACATATCAAAACAAACATTAAAAATATATGAAGGAAGAAAAAAGATTCTAGAAAAGCCAATAGTATCAGACACTAAAACAAAAACACCATCAACAGAAGGCTGCTTCGAAATATATTCAAAGACAAGAAATAGATATCTAGTAGGACCAGGATATAAAACATATGTTGATATAATGATGAAATATCATGGTGGTGAAGGAATGCATGATGCTGCAATAAAGGCATGTAAGCTTTTAGAAGTAGGAGATAAAGTACTAGTAAAAGAATAACATAATTTCACATCATTCTTTTATAATTAATCCATAAAATATTGATATGATTAATACGTAAAAAGAAAAGGAGCGTGATAATTTAATAGTTAATTTTATATATTTTTGATAATAAATATATGATATTTGATTTTGATTTTTTTATAATACTCTCTATCTTAACTTTTGAGCCGAAAGGCTCTTTTTTCTATTGTATATAATGTGATTAGATGTTAAATTAAAATTAAGGTGAGGTATAAAATGATAAAATATTATATAGATTTAGGATCATCAACAATTAAAGTTTATAGTTATAATAATGAATTAAAACTATTAGAAGAACATTCAGTATACTTTAAAAATAACTTTGATAGTGAGAAAGGAATAAGTAAAGAAAATAAAGATGAAGTTTGTAAATACTTTGAAACATTAAAGAAAAAATATGATTTGAAATATTATAATACTAACATATATGTTACAGGAATATTTAGAAAATTATCTGAAGAAAGAAAAACAGAATTGGTAAAACTATTTAATGATAAATTTGAT
>ONQM01000036.1 GCA_900319955.1 uncultured Eubacteriales bacterium
TAATGGCTGGTATACAGAGTTAAGTGGTGGAAGTAAAATTACATCAGATACTAAAGTAACAGGAGATACAACATATTATGCACAATGGACAGCAACAACCTATACTAAAAACGTAAGTGGTTCAAATGGATGGAGTGCAGATTATACATGCAACAATGGAACAGGAACAATGACAGCATGCTATTATAATGGAACAAAGTGTGATGGTGGCTATGTCGGCGACAGTCCATTCCACGGGTGTACCTTCAGTACGAGCGGCAGCGACAGCTTCCCATATTACTACTGTAATACCAGCTTGAGCAGCAACGACGTCTACGGTGGAGGTATGTCTTCCAGTATTTCTTGCTAGTGCTTTGTAGGTCTGCCGCAAGTTTCACTTGTGCAGATATCTTGAAAAAAAGTTCGTTTGGGTGAGCTCGAATTGAATATAGAAATGGAGAGTATGCACTTAACACTGTAAAAGGCAACACGAACCCTCGCAGAGCCGGCTTCTAGTTCAATCCCTCAGGAATTTTTGGAGGCATAATCATCCGTGAGGATAATTTTAACATTTATATCTCAATATAAGATATATTATAAAAATAGTTACATTAGTAGCTATTTTTTATGTTATAATTTAAAAAAGAGGTGATGAAAGTGAAGACTGTTGTTATAACAGGTAGTGCAAGAGGTTTTGGTTTTGCAATGCTAGAGTGCTTTAGAAAGAATAATTTTAATACTGTTATATGTGATGTAAATGAAAGTATTTTAAGTAGTGCTGAAGAAAAACTAAAGAAAGAAGACGGAAAAGGCAAAGTAATAAGTATTAAGTGTGATGTTACTAGTGAAGACGATATCAAGTCTTTAATTAATATTGTTAAAGAAGAAATTGGAAACATTGATATATGGATTAATAATGCTGGAGTTAATCAACCTGATAATTATATATGGGATATTGATTATAATACTATAAGTAGACTAATTGATATTAATTTAAAAGGAGATATTATTGCATCAAGAATTATTTACAAAGAAATGAAGAAAAATGAAAGTGGTGCTATATACTTTACTGAAGGATTTGGATATGATGGAAGAGCAAGATCAAAGCTTACATTATATGGAACTAGTAAAAGAGGTGTTAACTTCTTTATAGATTCTCTTGCAAAAGAAATCGAAGATGATAAAGAAAATGTTTTGGTAGGTCACATAATACCAGGCATTATGATAACTAACTTTATTAGAAAATCACTTGGTGATGGAACATCTATTGAAATACCAGAAAAAACTAAACTTGTATATAATGTTCTAGGAGATTATCCAGAGACTATTGCAAACTATATTGTACCTAAGATTATCAATAATACTAAACAAAATGCTAAATTTGTGTGGCTTTCTAACTCTAGAGCATTTATTCGTGCATTTAAAGGTTTTGCACTTGGTATTCATCCGGACTATTTTAAGGAAAATTAATTATGTATGATAGAAAAATAGATTTACATGGATTTGATAGAGATTATGCTAGAATTAAGACACTTGAGTTTATAAATGATTCTTATAGGGAAGGCGTTAAAACTATTAGAATTATACATGGTAATGGAACAGGTGTTTTAAAAAAGGAAGTTAGTGAGATACTAAAAAATAATAAATTAGTAGAAAAATATTCTATTAATATGTTTAATGCAGGTGAAACATTAGTAACTTTAAAAAATAAGAAATAAAATATATAATGTAATTGGAAGTGAATGAAGTATGTCTAAAATAAAAGTAATGGATGAAGTTTTAGCGAATAAAATAGCAGCAGGAGAAGTTATTGAAAAACTTATGAATGTTGTAAAGGAGCTTACTGAAAACTCGTTAGATGCTGGTGCAACTGAAATAAAAATAGAACTTGTAGACACTGGCCTTAAGTTAATTAAAGTTACTGATAATGGTGTTGGTATGACGCCCGATGATGCAGTCCTTGCTTTTTCACGCCATGCAACAAGTAAATGTAAAAGTATAAATGATTTATTTAATATAGAAAGTTTAGGATTTAGAGGTGAAGCGCTACCTTCTATTGCAAGTGTTTCAAAAGTAAGACTTAAAACTAGTGATGGTGTTAAAGGATCTGTTGTGACACTAGAAGGCGGAGAAAACATACATGAAGAAGCATCTGATTTAGTTAAAGGTACAAGTATTGAAGTAAGAGATATATTTTATAATACTCCAGTAAGACTTAAATATATAAAGAATCTTTATAGTGAACTTGCATCTATTACAGAGTATGTAGATAAGATGGCACTTTCATACCCTAATGTTAAATTTATACTTACAAATAATGATAAAGTACTTCTAAATACTGATGGTAATGGAAATTTGTTAAAAGTTATATATGAAATATATGGAAAAAATATTGCAAGTAAGATGATAGAGTTTAAAGAGGAAAACGAAGACTATAAAATATCAGGATATATTTCTTATCCAGAATGTTATAGAGCAACTAAAAATGCTATTAATGTATTTGTAAATGGTCGAGCTATTAAAAATAATGAAATAATAAGGGTAATAGTAGATGCTTATCATACATATATTCATGCAGGTAAATATCCAGTAGTTGTACTTAATATTGAAACAGATCCAGTACTAGTTGACTGTAATGTACATCCAACTAAAATGGATATCAAGTTTTCTAAAATGGATACTTTAAAAGACTTAATTTATAATACATTTAGTGATACCCTAAAGAAAATTGTATTTATTCCAGAAGCATCTGTTAGATCTGATTCTTCTTTAGAAGAAGTTATAAAAAATGATGTAGAAGATAAAGAAGAGGAAAAGAAAGAAAATGTAATAGATTTAAATAATGTTGAAGAGATAAATGATGATGATACAAAGTATGAAGAAAGTCCTGTACAGTTAAAGCTTGTAGAAGACACTAATGAAAGTCCATACAAGATAAAAAAAATGATACCAAGAGGTATTGTTTATAAAACATATATTATCGCTGAAAATGAAGATGGTATGTATTTAATAGATCAACATGCTGCAGCAGAAAGAGTAAATTATGAAAAGACTATGAAAAAATTTCTAAATCACGAAGGAGTTGCTGTTCCACTTCTTGTTCCAATAAGTTTAGAATATCCTAAGAGTGATTTTATTATTTTAAAAAGCAAACTTGATGTTTTATCTGAACTTGGATTTGTTGTTGAAGAGTTTGGAGAAAATACATTTGTTGTAAGAGAGCATTCAAGCCTATTTGTAAGAGATGGACATGAAAAAGAAGATACTGCTAAAATATTTGATATCTTATTAAAAGAAAAGAATTTTGATAAGAAAAAGTTTATTGATCATACAGTTGCAACAACAGCATGCAGAATGAGTATTAAAGCAAATGATTATATTACACTTAGTGAAGCAGAATATGTCTTAGATGAACTTAGAAAGTGTGATCAACCATTTAATTGCCCTCATGGAAGACCAACTATTATTACATTTACTAAATATGAACTTGAAAAAATGTTTAAGAGGGTGCTAGACTGATGAAAAACATAATTGTAATACTTGGTCCTACTGGTGTTGGTAAAACGAAGGCATCAGTAGAACTTGCAAAAAAAATAGATGGCGAGGTAATTAATGCTGATAGTGTTCAAATATATAAAAAACTAAATATAGGAAGTAGTAAAACAACAAAAAAAGAAATGGATGGTATTAGACACTATTTATTTGATATTAAAGAGCCAAATGAATTTTATACAATTTATGATTATCAACAAGATGTTAGAAGCTTAATAAGTAAAATAGAAAAAAGAGGCAAAAAAGTAATAATAGTTGGAGGAACTGGTCTTTATATAAAAGCAGCTTTATATGATTATAGACTAAGTAAAGAAAATAAAAAAGTAGATCTATCGTCATATACAAATGAAGAAATATATAACATGATAAAAAAAATAAATGTAGAATCTTTTGTTGATATTAATAATAGGGTAAGACTTGAAAGATGTTATAACAGATTAATTAACAATAATAATAGTTATATGGGAAAAGATAATTTACTTTATGATGTAGATTTAATTGGACTTACAACACAAAGAGATAATCTATATAACATTATAAATAAAAGAGTAGATAAAATGTTTGATGATGGACTAGTAGATGAAGTAAATAATTTAAAACCTTATTATAAAAAATCACATGTATTAAATAGTGCAATTGGATATAAAGAATTTATTCCATACTTTAATAATGAAATAGATTTAGATGATGTAAAAGAAAATATAAAGAAAAACTCAAGACATTTTGCTAAGAGACAGTATACATTCTTTAATAATCAGTTTGATTGTATTAAATGGTTTAATGTTAATTATTTAGACTTTACTAAAACAATAGATAAAGTATATAATTATATAAATAGAAGTGGAGATAAATAGATATGGAAGAAACTATGAAAATTAATTATAAATTATCTAGATCGATTGATAAGTTTGAAGTATCAGATGCAAGTGAAATATTTGAAAAAATATTATCTAAACCAGAAATGGAACAGGATGCAGTAAGAATTGTAAGAAATTCTAAAAATGATGGATATACAGTTTATGGTAAATCAATATGTGATTTGATATTAATAAACTATGAAAAAGCAGACAAAGATGCTTATAATACTTTAATAAATGAAATATATTCAAATACTGATATTGCAAGATTAAAAGATACAGTGAGTAATTATACATATTTAGAAATGACACTTAAAAATAATTCTATTAGATTAGCAGATGATCAAAAAGCTTTTGCAGTTAGTGAAGCAATGGGGCAAGATGGAACCGAGAAAAGATTTATAGATAACAAATTAAATGAATTATTTGAAATATTTGATGAAAATAAAATAAACATTCTTACTTTAAATGAAGCAGAAAAATTATTAAAGAGAAATGATACTAACAATCATTCAAATAATCCATATGATATAAGATATTGCATATTAAGAAATAATAATTGGACCGATGAAGAAAAGAAAAAATTATTAAAAAATTTTTGGAGAGATGAAAATGAATATGCTATTACTTTAAATACTTGGGTAGAAGATTTAATTGATAATTTAGATGAAAAAGAAGAAGAAAATGTAGATTTAGTACTTGACGAATTATATTTTTTAAAGAGAATGAGAACGTTAAGAAAGCCTAAAATGTTAGAGAAAAGTAAGATAAAAGAATTAAGGAGCTGATTTTATGAATGATAAATTAAGACCACTTTCACCATGGGAATACTTTGGATATAGTATACTTTTTAATATTCCATTTATTGGATTTATATTACTAATTGTATTTTCTATTGATGATAGTAATATAAATAGAAGAAACTATGCTAGATCATTTTGGTGTATTTATGTACTTGTATTAATAATTTTAGTTATATTATTATTGATAGGAGTAACCATTCCTATTATTCCATCAAGTACTAATACAAATATGTTTCCTAAAGCATAGATTAAATAGTTAGATATCTTGGTTTACACCTAGATATTTTTATGTATTTTTGATAAAATGTTAATGGATGTGATAGAATGAAGAAATTAACTTTAATTGATGGTAATAATTTAATATTTAGAAGCTATTTTGCAACAAGTTATAGTGGTGCAGTAATGACTAATAGTAAAGGATTTCCAACTAATGCTATATATAGTTTTATAAATATGATAAATAAAATAATTAAAGAAGAAGAGCCTGAATACATATTAGTAGCTTTTGATAAAGGAAAAACATTTAGACATGAAAAATATAAAGATTATAAAGCAGGAAGAGCAGAAACACCAGATGAATTAAAAATGCAGTTTGCACCTGCTAAAGAAGTTTTAAAAGCTATGGGAATAACACCTTTTGAAATAGATATGTATGAGGCAGATGATATAATTGGAACACTTAGTAAAGAAGCTAGTGACTCTGGAAATTTCCAGACATATATTATAAGTAGTGATAAAGATCTTTTGCAACTTGTAGACTCTAGAACATATATGAAATTCTTAAAACATAATGATTTTACAATAGTAACACCAGAAGTATTTAAAGAAAAGTATGGAGTAGAGCCAATTAGAATGATTGATTTAAAAGCACTTATGGGTGATAGTTCAGATAACATCCCAGGAGTACATGGAATAGGAGAAAAAGGTGCAATAAAACTATTAAGTGAATATAAATCTCTTGATAATCTATATGCTCATATTGATGAAATAAAAGGTAAGACAAAAGAAAAACTAATAGAAGACAAAGAAAAAGCTTATGCATCATTTGATCTAGCAACTATTTATAGAAAGGTACCACTTCCTTTTACAATAGAGGATATAAAATATAAAGGACCTCAAAAAGAAGAATTAAAAAAGATACTTACAGAACTTGAATTTCATTCACTTTTAAAAAAATATGATTTAGTAGATGATAATATTTCTAGTGAAACTAAAGAAAGCTTTGATACTAATAAAATTAGATTTGTTTCATTAAATGAATTTAATTATAAAAAACCATTTAGTTTTTATATAGAAGTAGATCCTAAAGGATATAGTAAAGGTGATATTTTAAGTATTTCATTTATGAATGATAATGAGTTTACTTATGTTACAAATAATTTTTCAAATACTAAAGATATTTTTGAGAGTAGTACTCTAAAGTATACTTATGATTTAAAAAAAGCATATGTTTCATTAAATAAATATAAAATAGATATAAAAAACTGTAAATATGATTTAATGATAGCACTTTATCTTACAGATTATACTGTAAAAGATGATATGGCATTTACATCAAAAGCATTTAATTATGATATACCAGCATATGAAGACTTATATGGAACAATTAAAAGACCAAAAGATCCAGGAAACAATATAAAAGATGTTTTACTTTTAAAAAATGCATTTATATATAATACAAGAGAAGAGATTCTTTCTAAAATAAAAGAATATAAAGAAGAAGAATTATTTAATAAAATAGAGATGCCACTTACTAAAGTTCTATCAGATATGGAGCTTACTGGAGTATTACTTGATAAAGATTATTTATTAGATGCTAAAAAAGATTTAGAAAGTAAAATGAAAGTACTTGAAAAAGAAATATATGATATGGCAGGGGAAGAGTTCAATATAATGTCACCTGCACAACTTGGAAAAGTTTTATTTGAAGATTTAAAAATTCCATATCCAAAGAAAGTAAAAGATAATAAGTATTCAACATCTAAAGATATACTTGATAAAATAAAAGATGATAATAATGTAGTTTTAAAAGTACTTGAATATAGAGGACTTTCAAAACTTTTAAGCAACTACGTAATAGGACTCATTAATGAAATAAGAGAAGATGGAAGAGTACATACAATATTTACTCAAACACTTACTCGTACAGGACGTCTTTCAAGTATTGAACCAAATCTTCAAAATATTCCAGCAAGATCAGACTTTTCAAGACTTATTCGTAAAGCATTTATTCCAAAAGAAGGAGCATCGCTATTATCATCAGATTATTCACAAATTGAACTTAGAGTGTTTGCATCAATGTCAAATGCAGAAAATATGATAGAAGCATTTAAAGAGAATAAAGACATACATACAAAAACAGCAAGTGAAATATATCATGTAAAAGAAGAAGATGTAACAAAGTCTATGAGAAGAAATGCTAAAGCAGTAAACTTTGGAATAATTTATGGAATAAGTTCATTTGGACTTTCAGATGACCTAGGAATATCAATGAAAGAAGCAAGTAACTTTATTAATAACTACTTAGATACATTCCCAGGAATTAGAGAGTACATGAAAGAAGAAGTCGATAAAGCATATAAAGAGGGGTATGTTACAACACTACTAAATAGAAGAAGAGTGATTCCAGAACTTAAAAATAAAAATTATATTATTAGACAAAGTGGAGAAAGAATGGCACTCAATACTCCTGTCCAAGGAACAGCAGCAGATATACTTAAAATTGCAATGGTAAATATATATAATATATTTAAAGAAAAGAATTTAAAAACAAAGATGGTTATTCAAATACACGATGAACTAGTATTTGAAGTTCCAGATGATGAATTAGAAATTGTAAAAGAAATAGTAAGAAAGGAAATGGATTCAGCATTTACATTAAAAGTACCTTTAAAAGTTGAAATAAATGCTGGAAAAAATTTATACGAGGCAAAATAATATGAAAAATAATTTAGAAAAATTAAAAGAATTAAGTGACATAGTACTACCTAATGAATTTACATATATAAGTTTAAATGAATACTTTCAAAGTGAAAGTGAGAAAGAAAAGACAAAGAATAGTAAAGCAGTTACATATATTAATACAGATAGTTTAAAAATAGATGATATGACATACTTTAATGAAAGAGGTAAAAAAGAAGAAAAAGAAATACCTATAAATTCAAAAGAATTTATAATAAGAGTATTAATACCAAAAAATAATTTAAGTGTTGAAGAAAAAAGAAACTTAAATATTGATAATTCTTATGAACAAAGACTTAACTTAATATATGGAGATAAAAAGCCTAGACTATTTAATACTGAAATAAAATTTTTTGGAAGTTCATTCTATGATGCTGAAACAGAAAAAAATATTGATGTTTTATATGGAGTAAGAGAAGAAGATATAGATAAGCTTTATAGTGCAATTAATAGAGCATTAAACTCAGGCAAATTTGAGGATTTAGGAGCTAATCTTCATATGAATAGACTTATTAATAATAGAAGAGGACTTTATAATATATCATCATTTCAAAGCAATTTAATTAAAGGATCAGTATTTGAAAATGAATATTATAGTAGTTTAAATACAGGATATTATAATGATTATAAAGGAATTACTATGTAAATAAAGTAAATTAAATGTTAATAAATTATAAACTTACTTATGATTTGTTTACATTTATTTTTTTTTCTAGTAAAATTAATTTAAGGATGGCGTTACATATGAAAAAGAATAATGGGTTCACACTTGTTGAGTTAATAGCAGTTGTTGTAATACTTGGAATTTTAGCAACGGCAACAGTACCAACAGTTTCAAAATTTATGATTAGAAATAAGAAAAAAACATATATAAATGATGCAGAAAGGTTAATTACAAAAGCTAAAGAAAAATATGCATCAGATCAAACAATTACAGAACCTACAATGAATTCATGTGTTGTATTTACAATGAGTGAACTTGTAACAAGTACACTTCAAGGTCCTAATAAAGGTATATATAAAGATGGACTTTCTTATGTAACAATTAATGTTGATTCAAATGGTAAAGAGCACTATGGAGTACAACTTTTTGAAGAATATGATAATGGCAAAAAAAATGATAAAATTACATCAATTGGAGGAATACCATATACAGAAAACATAAATATAAATAAACTTAAATTAAGTGATGTTTATAATAGTGCTCCAACATCTGTTAGAGAAAATAAATTTATTACATTAACAAAACTAAGAGATAAAAAATCAAATTGTCATGATGTACTAACATCAGATTCTAGTAATCTATCAGGAAAAGTATTAGAAAAGCATAAAGTCTATTATGATTATAAAGCAAACGGTGGAACATCAATTAGCACAGAAGAAAAAGAATTTACTTATAATCAAAATGTTGATTTAAGTGTAACACCAACAAAAGAAGGATATGATTTTGTTGGATGGAGTACGAGTGTTAAATCAACTACACCATTAAGAACGCTTGTAATGTTAGATGATGATATAACACTTTATGCAATATATAAAAAGACATATAATGCTAAATTTAGATATAATGATGATGGAGTAGCAAAAATAGCAAATGCATCATGTTCTATATTTAATAATGAAACTAAATGTAATTTTGATCTTCCAGATGATGTTAAAAATTCAAAAGGACCATCAAATACAAAATTTGGAGGAGTATCAACTAGTATAAATAGTACAGATGCTGTGCTTCAGTATAGTAATAATAATCTGGATTATTATGCATTTTATGAAGGACGTTTTACTGCAACATATGTAAAACAAAAACATGTAAACAGTGTTAAAAGGCCAAGTGATTCATGTTCTATTACAAGTACAGTTTATTTAAATGAAAATAATGAAGAAGTATATAGTAAACCAGAGTGTTATATAACACTTCCAACATTTATTGTAGAATCTGGTTATGACAAAAATGGATTTAGTTTATATGAAAATGGTATTTATGCATCTAAAGAAGGAGAAAAATATAAACTTGAATCTGATTTAACACTTAATGTAACAACAGGTGATGGAACACCACCATTTGATATTAAATTAAATAAAGAAAGTGGAAGTGGAGCAAGCTCATATACTGTTACAGTAACTGTTGGCGATACAGGATTTGGACTTGATGAGAATGTAAGTTTTCTTTATGGATTTACTCCATCACTAGATGCAGCACCACTTACATATTATAATGAAACACTTTACACAAAAAATAAAAAAGAAGCAAGTTTTGATATAGTAATTTCAAAACTAACTGGTAATTATTATTTATGGATAGAGCCTATTTCATACTCTGATATAGCAGGTAATGAAAATAAAAATATAAGAAAATCTGCAGGAGTATTCTCACTAAAGAATAATGGCTCAATAACACTTACAAATTCTAGGTCATACTCATCGAGAGGTACAAAACAAATAAATACAAATAAAGCAGAAACAATTGATTTGACTGTTAGAGTAGATGGACTTTCATCAAGTTCTATGTTACAGCAAAATGTAATTTCAAGTGAAGCAGCATTATATATTGGAGGAAAATATGTTGAAGGAGCATCATTTAGTGTTTTATCTTCAAATACAATAAGAGTAGTAGTACCTGCATCTAATAAATATACTGGAAATATTACAGTTGTTTTACCAGAAGGATCAGCAACTGATGGTAAAAACTCAACTGTTGAGTCAGTAATTACAACTGATATAACAAGTGTAAATTAAATAAATAAAAGTGATTAATAAATAAATTATTTCACTTTTTTTGTAAACAATTTTTTTCTAGTTACTTTATACTATTATTTATAGTAATATAAGGTAAGAGAGGATAGAAGTTATGAAAGAGAATTTTAAAAAGTTATTTAAAAATAAGAAAACATTAACTGTTATAGCATTAGTACTATTAATGCTTGTAACAGTAGGTGTAACATACGCAGCATTTATTTATGCAGGAAAAGGTGAAAAGGTAAACAGTTTAACAACAGGAACTGTTACTATGGCATATAATGAAGCAACCAACGGAATAAGTATTACTAATGCTTTACCAGTAGATGATTGTACAGGAGAAAAATCAACAGATACATTTGACTTTACAATGAGCATTACAATGAAAGGTGATTTTAAAATAAGTTATGAAGTAACTGCAGAAAAAGATGAAGCTAGTACTTTATCAGATGATGATGTAAGAATATATCTAGAGCGTAGTGAAGATGGTACAACATATGAAGCAGTATCAGGACCAAACTCATACACAATGATAGGAAATGAAGATGAATTTGGAGCATCAGCAAATGAAATGATACTAGACTCCGGAACAGTAACTAAATCAGTAGACTACAAATATAGACTTAGAATGTGGCTATCTAAAAATGTAGAAGTAACAGGAGAATCAAAATACTTTACAATTAAAGTAAATGTATATGGAAAAGATGGAGAATATGACTCGTCAGCATATGGAAGAGATGAACTATTAAATGAAGATACTAAAGATGAGTGCGGTAATGATACACCTGACAAACCATCAATAACACCTGAATCTAAAGTA
>ONQM01000005.1 GCA_900319955.1 uncultured Eubacteriales bacterium
TAATGGCTGGTATACAGAGTTAAGTGGTGGAAGTAAAATTACATCAGATACTAAAGTAACAGGAGATACAACATATTATGCACAATGGACAGCAACAACTTATACTAAAAACGTAAGTGGTTCAAATGGATGGAGTGCAGATTATACATGTAGTAATGGAAGAGGAACAATGACAGCATGCTATTATAATGGAACAAAGTGTGATGGTGGCTCTAGCGGCTATTCCTACCGCTTCGACGGGTGTACCTACAGTGCGAGCGACGACCGCCCCTGGCCTTATTACAACTGCAGTACTAGCATGAGCCGCAACTACGTCCACGGTGGAGGTATGTCTTCTAGTATTTCTTGCTAATATAGTATGCGATAAGCATACTATATTTTTTTATTATTTTCTGATATAATACGTTAAGTGAAAGGAGCATGTTATATGAAAGATTTTAAAGAGAAGTTAGCTTTAGTTCCAACTAAACCTGGTAGTTATCAAATGAAAGATAAAGATGGAATAATTATATATGTTGGTAAAGCTAAAAACTTGCAAAGAAGATTAAGAAGTTATTTTACAAGAACTGTATATGGTAAAACTAAGATGCTTGTTGAAAATATTGATGACTTTGACTATATTGTTACATCAAGTGAATTAGAGTCTTTAATTCTTGAAATAACTTTAATTAAAAAATATAATCCTAAATATAATATACTTCTTAAAGATGATAAATCTTATCCTTATATAGAACTTACTAATGAAAAGTATCCTAGAGTTAGAATAGTTAGAAATGCTAAAAGAAAAAAAGTTAAATCAAGACTTTTTGGTCCATATCCTAATACTTATGCTGCTAGAAAAACAGTAGAAATAATTAATAAAATATATCCGTTAAGAAAATGTGAGCATTTAAAAGATGCACCTTGTCTTTATTACCATATAGGACAGTGTCTAGGATATTGCTTTAAAGATATAGATAAAGAAACTATCGATAATATGAATAAAGAAATAATATCTTTCTTAAAAGGTGATAGTACCAAAGTAGAAGAAAGATTAAAAAGTGAGATGGAAAAAGCATCTAATGCTATGAATTATGAAAGAGCATTAGAATATAAGAATATGCTTGATGATGTTAAAATAACATTAAAGAAACAAAAAATAGATCTCAATAAAGGATATAATTTTGATATGATTAACTTCTATAGAGATGAAAATTATTTAAGTGTTGTTATATTCTTTATAAGAGATGGACTTCTATTTGGAAGAGATAAAGGCATAGTTAAAACACTTGATGATACAGAAGAAGATTTAACAGAATATATAATTAAATATTATGATAAAAAAGGACTTTTACCAACTAAACTATATGTACCTGAAGAAATAAATAGTGAAGTACTATCAGAGTACTTTAATATAAAAGTTTTAACAGCATATAGAGGTAAATTAAAGAGCTTATCAGATTTAGCTAGAGAAAACGCTAAAACAAATCTTAAGAATAATGAAAAAGAATTAATTAAAGATGAAGAAAAGAGACTTGATGCTTCTAAAGAACTTGCAAAACTTCTTAATATTCCAAAAGTAGAAAGAATAGAGTCTTTTGATAACTCTCATCTTTTTGGAACATATTATGTTGGAGGCATGGTTGTATTTGATAACTTTAAACCAAATAAAAACTTATATAGGAAATATAAACTTGCAGAAGGTGTAAAAGATGATATTAGTGCAATGAGAGAAGTTCTTTATAGAAGATATTCTAAAAGTGTAATAGATAGAGAATATGTACCAGACTTAATTGTACTAGATGGTGGTGTATCACAAATAAACGTATGTAAAGAAGTACTTGATGAGCTTCATTTAAATATACCTCTTTGTGGTCTTGTTAAAGATGATAAACATAGAACGAATCATCTTCTTAATTCTGATTTAGAATTAATTGAGATAGATTCTCACTCTAATTTATTCCTTTATTTATCTAAAATACAGGAAGAAGTACACCGCTTTGCAATAACATATCATAGAACTATTAAAGCTAAAGGGCTACTTCAGTCAACACTTGATATGGTACCAGGTATAGGAGAAGTAAGAAAGAAAGAATTAATAAGACACTTTGGATCATTTAAGAAAATGAAAGAAGCATCTAAAGAAGAATTACTTGACATATTACCAAGTGATGTCGCAGAAAATCTGTATAATTTTTTACAAAGTTCTAGCAATAGCTAGACTTTTTTTGTATAATAATTTTATAGTCGGAGAGTGATAAACATGAATAAAAAAGGATTTACACTTGTTGAACTTTTAGCAGTTATGGCTCTTGTTGCAATGCTTTCAGGAGTAGCAGTCGCTGCAACTACAAAATGGATAGTAAAATCAAAAAAAGATACATTTACAAACTATGAAGAAAACTTACAAAAGGCTGCAGAAAACTATATATCTAGTAGAACAGATTTAGTTGTACCTGGTGATACTGCAGGAACAAACATAAGTGCTGCAGATATGCATGATAGTGGAGTTCTTGAAAATTTAATTGATCCAATAAAAAAAGAACCATGTTCTTATAAAAATAGTTATGTAAATGTTAAAGGTGTATATGATACAGCTGATTCATACAACATAACATATAAATATATTACATGTCTAAGATGTCCTAATTATACAAGTGAAGCTTGTTCTAATCCAGTATTTAGTAATATAAAAATTGTTGATGAATAGAATTGAAAAACTAAATTAAATATATTATCAGAAGTTTTATTATTTAAATAGCTTATTTAATAATTCTTGTATCATATTTTAATCAAGCTGTACTTTAAAACATAAATTTGATATAGTAAAGGCGTATTAAATGAAGAAACCTTCATATAATATATTTGAGGCTAATGTTAGTCTTCATGAAAAAGCGAGTGATCCCAACTCCTTATGGATGCGTATGTATCACATAAGTTAATAGGGAATGGAAAAAGTAATCAGAGATTAATTTCTCTGATTTTTTGATATTTATTAAAAAAATCCTTGTAAGTATTTAAATAGTTTGTTATTATTTAATTAAATTGAAAGGGTGGTTTATAAATGAATGATTTAATAATTGTAAGAATTGATGAAAAATATTGTAACTATTTAAGAAAATTTGATAGCAAAGTTCCATATAATCATATAATTATGGTAAGAAAAAATTAAGACCATTTGTTGGAGCATTATTCAAGGTATAAGGTATACTTTATTTTGCACCTCTTTCAAGTCCTAAACCTAAACATTTGAAATTAAAAAATAAATTAGATTTTATGAAGATAAATAATGGTAAATGGGGCACTATCAATTTTAATAATATGCTTCCAGTAACAAGAAATAATATTATTGAAATTGATTTAAATGTAAAAGTAAAAGACGAAAATCAAAGAAAATATGTAAGTCTTTTAAGAGACCAATTAAGATGGCTAAGACGTAATAGCGATGATTTATATAGAAAATCATATAAACTTTATAATGAATATGTAAATGGAACATTAAATAAAGGTATAATGAAAAGATGCTGTAATTTTAAATTATTAGAAGAAAAGTGTAAAGAATATAATGAAAAAAATAATTAAACATAAAAATATAATACTATTTATAAGCTTTATAACAATTACTATTATAGGCTTTCTTTGTCATGAAATATGGGAAGATGAAGCTCAAGAATATTTAATTATTAAAAATTTAGACTTAATAGGTATATTTAAAAATGCTTATTTAGAAGGGCATCCAGTACTCTATTATTATATACTTTATCCATTTATTAAAGTAGGATTTGGTCCTAGAATAGTAAATATAATTAGTTTAATATTTATGTATATTGGAGTATATATAATAATATTTAAATTAAAAATAAATGATTTATTAAAGATACTTTTTATAACGCACTATTCAGTTATTTATCAGTATTCTCTTATTGGAAGAAGTTATTCTTTAGTTTTTTTATTAATTCTTTTGATTACATATTATTATAAAGAAAGAGATGAAAGAAGTATTCTTTATTCAGTTTTATTAGGACTTCTTCTTAATACTCATCTTTTAGCAGTACCTTTTTCTATAATTCTATTTATATTTACATATATAGATAAGATAAAAAATAAAAAATTAAATAAAAAAGATTATATTGGAATAATAACATACTTATTATTTTGTATATTACTTTTTATGCAATTTTATAAACTAATGACAATAAGTAATGGAATGAGTTTAAGTAAAGATAATTTGTTTTTATCATTTTTAGGAGTATTTTTTGGAGCACCTTTATTTATATTTAATAATAGTCACCCATTCCTAACTGTATTTGGATACATATTTTTCTTCTATACTTTTTATATATTTTATAAAAGTGATAAGAAAATATTTTTAATAGAATTATTAAACTACATTATATTTGTACTTTTATATTCTAAAATAAGTGGACTATTTTTCTATACACATAGACTAAACTTTTACTTCTTCTTTCTTATATTTGGACTTTCTAATATAAATTATAAATATAATAGAAAAGAGTATATATTAATAATACTTGTAATAATAATAGGACTTATTATGGATATTAGAAGTTATTGCTTAGAGATTAATTATAAATATTCTGATGGACTAAGTGCATCTAAATATATAAGAAATAATATAAACAAAGAAAATACTATATATACAGTAAGTGATAGAGAAGAAGACGTTTTAGTACTTCCTGTTATACTCTATAGTGATAATTATAAATTTTACAATCTAAATAGTAATAAATATTATAAATATGTTATATGGAATAAAGAAAGAGAAAAAAAATTAGATTATAAAAATATATGTAAAGAATTAAATAAGAATAATAAATCATATTTATTGCTTACTAAGAATTATGAAAATAAAGAAAAACTATTAAATAAACTTTCTAAAGACTATAAAGTAAAAGTACTTTACACATCAGATAAAAAATCTATTACAAAAGAATCTTATATATTATATGAAAGGACAAAATAAAATGTGTAAAGAATGCATCTCTGTTGCAAATGCAACATAGCAAAATAAAATATTATGTTATACTTGTAAAGTGGAGGTAATAAAAATGAGAGAAGAATGGAATGGATTTAAAGAGGGAGTTTGGAATAAAGAAATAAATGTAGAAAACTTTATAAGAAAAAATTATAAAGCTTACAATGGAGATGAATCTTTCTTAAAGCTTGCAACTGATAAAACAAAAAGAATATTGAATGTTTATAACAACATGTGCAGGGAGGAAAATAAAAAACATGTACTTGATATTGATACAAAAACACCTGCAGGAATAACAACATTTAAACCAGGCTATATTAGTAAAGATGATGATGTAATAGTAGGACTTCAAACAGATAAGCTTGGTAAAAGAATGATAGTACCTAAAGGTGGACTTAGGATGATCTATGATGAGCTTAATGCATATAACTATAAGATGGATCCTACACTTGACAAATTTTTAAATTCAAATCTTTTTAAATCACATAACGATGGAGTATTTGATGCTTATACTGATGAGATAAAAAAAGCTAGACATAGTAAGCTTTTAACTGGACTTCCTGATGCTTATGGAAGAGGAAGAATAATAGGTGACTACAGAAGAATTGCTCTTTATGGAATAGATTATCTAATAGAAGAAAAAGAAAGTGATTTCCATAATATGAAAATAAATGTTATGGATGAAGAAACTATTAGATTAAGAGAAGAAATAAGTGAGCAGATAAGAGCATTAAAAGAAATGAAAGAGATGGCAAAACAGTATCACTTTGATATATCAGCACCTGCTAAAAATGCACGAGAAGCTGTTCAGTGGACATACTTTGGGTATCTCGCTGCAATAAAAGAAAATAATGGTGCTGCTATGTCACTTGGAAGAGTTGACGCTTTCTTTGATATTTATTTTGAAAGAGATTTTGAGCGTGGCATACTTGATGAAGAAGGTGCACAAGAGATAATTGATAACTTTGTAATTAAACTTCGTGCAGCGCGTCATTTAAGAACACCAGAATATGATGAATTATTCTCAGGTGATCCAACATGGGTTACATGCTCTCTTGGTGGAATGACAAACGATGATAAAAGTATGGTTAATAAAACATCTTATAGAATAGTGCATACCCTAGAAAATTTAGGATCAGCACCAGAACCTAATATAACAATACTTTGGTCAAAAGATTTACCTGAATCATGGAAAAAATATTGTGCTATGATAAGTATTAAAACTGATTCTATTCAGTATGAAAATGATGATTTAATGCGTCCTTCTATGGGAGATGATTATGGTATTGCATGTTGTGTTTCTGCAATGAAGCTAGGAAAAGATATGCAGTTCTTTGGAGCAAGGTGTAATCTTGCAAAAGCTCTTCTATATTCATTAAATGGAGGATATGATGAAAAAACTAAACTAAAAGTTATTGATGGCTTTACTAAGGATACTGAAGAAGTGCTTGAATATAAAATAGTTAGAAAAAATTATTCCAAAATGCTTAAAGAAGTTGCAAGAATATATAGTGATGCAATGAATATTATTCACTATATGCATGATAAATATGCATACGAAGCAGGTCAGATGGCACTTCATGATACATATGTAAATCGTCTTATGGCTTATGGAATTGCAGGATTTTCAGTTGCAGTTGATAGTTTATCTGCAATTAAATATGCACATGTTTATCCAGTACGTGATAAAGATGGCATTACTAAAGACTTTAAAATTGAAGGAGATTTTCCTAAATATGGAAATGATGATGATAGAGTAGATATGCTAGGAGAAGAACTATTAGAAGAATTTTATAATGATTTAGCATCACATAAATGCTATAGAAATGCAAAACCTACTATGTCAATTCTAACAATAACATCTAACGTTGTATATGGAGAAAATACTGGTGCAACACCAGATGGAAGAGGAGCAGGTATTCCTTTTGCACCAGGTGCTAACCCAATGCATGGAAGAGATGAAAGTGGAGCAATTGCATCATTAAACTCAGTTGCAAAATTAAACTGGGATAAATACTGTAGAGATGGAATATCAAATACATTTACAGTAGTGCCTCAGGCACTTGGAATGAATGAAGAGGAGCGAGTAAATAACCTAGTATCATTAATGAATGGATACTTTATTCAAGGAGCACATCACTTAAATGTTAATGTACTTAATAGAGAAACATTAATTGATGCAATGAATAATCCTGATAAATATCCACTACTTACAATAAGAGTATCAGGTTATGCTGTAAGATTTAATAAACTAACTAGAAAACAACAAGAAGAAGTAATATCAAGAACATTCCATGAGAAAATGTAATATGAAAGCAAGTATAGATAGTATAGAAACATTTGGTTTAGTTGATGGACCTGGTATCAGAACAGTCGTATTCTTTAATGGTTGCTGCTTAAGATGCAAATACTGTCATAATCCAGAAATGTGGCATAAGAAAGTGAATAATTATACAGTAGATGATTTAGTTAAAAAAATATTAAGATCGAAGCCTTATTACAATGGAATAGGCGGTGTTACCTTTTCTGGAGGAGAGCCACTAATTCATGCAGATTTTATAATAGAAGTATGTAAGAAATTAAAAAAAGAAGGCATTAATACATGTCTTGATACTGCAGGAGTTGGTCTTGGAAATTATGAAGAAATATTAAAATATATTGATATAGTACTTTTAGATGTTAAGCACACTAGAAAAGATGGTTATAAAGATATTACTGGAAAGCCTTTAAAAGAAGTAGAAAACTTTATAGATACTTGTAACAAATTAAATAAAAGAATTTGGATAAGGCAAGTAATAGTTCCAGGCATCATGGATAATTATGAATATATGGATTCACTTGTAAACTATTTAGGGCATATTAAAGGAATTGAGCGAGTAGACTTCTTACCATTTCATAGACTAGGTAGAGAAAAATATATAAAGTTAGGTATTCCTTATCCTTATGAAAACAAAAATGACATGGATAAAGAAAGGACAGAAAAGCTTTATAAATATTTTATAAGTAAATATAAAGAAAAATATAATACCAATTTAGAAAAAAGAAAGTAACAACTACTTTCTTTTAATTATTCTCTAAAAAATATTCTGCCAACTTAGTATAATTATCTTGGCTATTAAGACATGTATCAATTAAATAGCCTTTATTATTATGAAGCTGATACTCCTTTAATCCTCTTATATAAAAAGCTTTGTTTCTATCTTCTATATAGAAAGGAATTATGTTATTTGAAAGACATTCTCTAAACATAATCATCCTTCCAACTCTTCCATTACCATCTTGAAAAGGATGAATTTTTTCAAATTTTGCATGAAATTCTATTATATCTTCTATTTTTTTATTTTCTATTTTGTTATACCAGTTTAGAAGCTTTTTCATGTCAGTTGGAACATTTTTTGGAAGACATGTTGTAATATCACCTATAACATTTTTTAGTTTCTTGTAATCGCCAACATTAAACCATGATTTTTCACTTTCGGTTAGAGTTCCATTTTTTAAAATAAAATGATAATTTTTAATAAGTTCTTCCGTTAAAGGTTTATCTAAAGTATCAAGCATATAGTTAAATAGAAAAAAATGATTTTGTGTCTCAGTTGCATCTTTCAAGACAATTACTTTTTCTTTATCTGCAAGTATAGTTCCTGTATCAAAAATAGATGCTGTTTCATCTGGAGTAATTGTAGAACCTTCCATGTGATTGGTATTATATGCAAAATCAATTTGAGTTTTGTAATATAAATTACCTTTTAAATTCATTTTTCTTTGTTTAATAAGAGCATCTTTTATCTTTTTAGCATCCATGTTATCCCTCCAATACTATATGTATATTATACTACATATACATAAACTTAAAAAGTAATATTTTGATAATTTTTTCTTTTAAAGTTAACTTTTTGTTGTTATAATAAATGTATAAATAATAGGGGGGTGGTATAAATGATAGAGTTTATTAAAAATATATTTTACAATAGTCATTTAAATTTTTTAAATATAGGCGATATTATTTGGGCTAAAAGGTATAATACAAAAGAGGAAGAAAATGTAATACCTTTAGGTCATAGAACTGGTCCATATATAATTATTTATAAATTACTTTTAAAAGTATATGCTCTTGAATTTACTAGTAATGATAAAGAAGCAAGATATAAGATAAAATTAAATACTAAAATAGATGATAGAAAAGATACATTTGTTTATTTAAATAAAATAGTACTTTTAAATAAAGATAGATATATTAAAAAGGTGGGTAATATTGATAAAGAAGAACTTGATAGATTATATAGATATATATTTATTTTTAGTACAAAAAATAATTTAAGACTAATACCAGTAAAAAAGATAAAATATAATATATTAAAAGGAGATATTGTTAAATATAATAATTCTTTATTCTATGTCAAAGATTTAAATGAAAAGAGTTATTTTATTATGCAAGTAACTAGAAGAAAAAATGGAGATAAAAGAATAAAGATAAATAATACTTATTACTCATTTGATTTTAATAATGTAAGAAAAATAAATAAAAATGAAAAATTAATATTAATAGATATTGTAAATGAAAATATTATAAGAAGAATTGATAGTTATAAAGTAAAGAAAGAAACAGGAAATATAGAAAGAGGAGTATTAATTAAATATAGGGATAAATACTTTTATATTTATGGAGAATATGAATATAATTTTCTTGCATTTAGAGTATATTTAACGAAAACTAATAAAAAAATGAGGCAAATTATAATTAAGGGAGGACAATACTATACTTTATTTGAAGATTTAATACTAAAGAAAAGTGATGATATGAAAATAATCAGAAAAGCATATGATAGAGAGATGGATGAAATTAAAAAATTAAGAAAAACGCATAAGAAAACACATAAGAAATAATTTTGTACGTACATAATTGCTCTTTTTTCTTTTATTTATTTTAAATTTGTTATACAATAGAAGTGATTGGAGTTAATATGAAGAGAACATTTGAAAAAGATTTTTATGGAAAGAAAATAATTATTGAACATGGAGAGCTTGCAAAACAAGCTACTAGTAGTGTACTAGTAAGATATGGAGATACTGTTGTTTTAACTGCAGTAGTTCTAAATAAGGATGTAAACCTACTTTCTGACTTTTTCCCATTAACAGTTAACTATGAGGAAAAACTCTATGCTGTAGGTAAAATTCCTGGTGGATTTATTAAAAGAGAAGGACGCCCTACAGAAGCTGCAACACTTGCAGCACGTATGATTGATCGTCCTATGAGACCACTTTTCCCAGAAGACTTTAAAAATGAAGTGCAAATAATTAATACTGTACTTTCAGTAGAGCCTGATGCAGATCCGACTCTTGCAGCACTTTTAGGATCAAGCATTGCAGTATCTATTAGCAAGATACCATTTAATGGACCAGTAGCTGGTGTTAAAGTTGGGTATATTGATAAGAAATATGTGATTAATCCTACACCTGATGAGGAAGAAAAAAGTTTAATTGATTTAACAGTTGCTGGTACAATGGATGCTATAAATATGGTTGAGTCATCTGCTCACGAAGCATCAGAAGAAGTTATGCTAAAAGGTCTTTTAGAAGGACATAAGGCTGTTAAAGAACTTGTAGAGTTTGAAAATGAAATAGTTGATGCAATTGGTGAAGAAAAGATGGAATATGAGCATCTTGAAATAGATGATGATTTAAGAAAGTCAATTGATGATGCAGTAGCAGGTAAACTTAACAAAGCATTAAGAATAAAAGAAAAACTTGCAATGCATGAAGCAGTAGACAAAATAAAAGAAGATGTAGTTGAAAAATATAGAGAAGAAAATAAAGATAAACTTGAAGAAGATGATCTGAATTTACTTCTTTGTAAAGTAGAAAAAGTGCTAAGTGATATAGAGTATCGTGAATTTAGAAAGATAATAGTAGTTGATAAGATTCGTCCTGATGGAAGAAAGTTTGATGAGATAAGAAAGCTATCTGCTAGAGTAGATATACTTCCAAGAACTCATGGATCAGCACTATTTACAAGAGGAGAAACACAAGCACTTTCAACAACAACACTTGGAGCACTTGGAGAGCATCAAATACTTGATGGCTTAAGTCTAGAAGATGAAAAACGTTTTATGCTTCACTATAACTTTCCTAAATTCTGTGTTGGAGAAACTGGAAGATATGGAGCTCCTGGCCGCCGTGAAATAGGTCATGGTGCACTAGGTGAAAAAGCATTAAGACAAGTTATTCCAAGTGAAGAAGAATTTCCTTATACAATAAGAGTTGTATCAGAAATACTAGAGTCTAACGGATCATCTTCACAGGCATCAATATGTGCTGGTTGCATGTCGCTTATGGCTGCAGGTGTTCCAATAAAAGCTCCAGTTGCTGGTATTGCAATGGGCCTAATTACAGCACCTAATGGGAAAGACTATCAAATATTAACAGATATTCAAGGAATGGAAGATCATTTAGGCGATATGGACTTTAAAGTTGCTGGTACTAAAAATGGTATATGTGCACTTCAAATGGATATCAAAATAAAAGGCATTAATAAAAAAATACTTAAAGAAGCACTAGAGCAAGCTAAAAAAGCTAGAATGCAAGTATTAGACGTAATGACCAAAGCTATTAAAGAGCCTCGCAAGGAAGTATCTAAGTATGCACCAAAGACTGTTACATTTATGATTAATCCATCAAAGATAAAAGATGTAATTGGAAAAGGTGGAGATACAATTACTAAGATTATATGCGATGCATCAAATGTTAAAGATGTAAATGATGTTAATGCTGTAAAAGTGGACTTAAAAGATGATGGTGAGGTTATAATTTATCATAAAGATAAAGATATAATTGAGAAAACTCGTAAGATGATAGAAGATATAGCTCGAGAAGTAGAACAAGGAAAAATATATAATGCTAAAGTAATAGACATTGAAGACTTTGGAGTATTTGTTGAACTTTGGCCTGGTATGGAAGGATTAGTACATATCTCAAAACTTGATACAAAACGAGTTGAAAAATGCACTGATGTTGTAAAACTAGGTGATGAAATACTTGTTAAAGCAATAGGAACAGATAAAAAAGGAAGACAGAATTTCTCAAGAAAAGATGTACTTGAAGAATTAAATATAAAAAAAGAAAAAAAAGATGAATAAAAGAGGGATTAGTATATGAAAAATATACTTAAGATAATAGGTAGTGTGGTACTTATAATATTTCTAATATATTTTGTGTATAGAAATATAAATCTTTGGCATGTACCTAAAAGTGATTTAGTTAAAAATGAAGCAACTAGTAAACTATATAGAAAAGTAATTCCAAATACAGATAATATTTCATGGATGACTTATTACTATACAAATAAGGATGTAAAAGTAAATGATATACCAGAAGGCATGAAATATAATATTGCTTTTAAAAATACTGGTACTGGTATGAATGAAGTAGATGAAAAGACTTTAAAAAAAGCATATGAAGATGTTTATGGTGAAGGATCTTATAAACCAGTAGAAAGTTTTTATGGAGGATGCACAAAGTACTACTATGATAAAATAAATAAGATGTATAAAGCTAAAGAAAGAAATACATGTAAAAGTATTAATACAACAATAATTTCAAAAATAACAGATGCAGAAGAAAAAAATAATAAATTTAACTTAACAGTTGAAATAGCATATTTAGATGGAAATACAAGAACAGTTTATAAAGATTGTGATTCATCATTAACTTCATGTACAAATATAATAGAAAAAAATGCTGTAACATTTGCAGAAGAAAATCTTGATGAAAAAAATTATAATTTGCATAAATATAAATTTTACTATGAAGGGAAAAATAACAATTATTACTTTGTAGAAAGCAAAAAAATTAAATAGTTCTAAATGAGCTATTTTTTCATATACTTTATTAGGTGATACTTGTGAATATAGATGATTATAGAAGATCAAGATCTGGAAATAAAGAGAAGAATAAAAGTAAAAAAGGAGGAGCTAAACTTCTTTTATGTACTATTTTATTAATGATAGGATTAATAATAACTAAAGGTAATAGTAAACTTAAGTTTAAAGTAAAAAATGAAATATATAGTACTAATATAAATTTTAATTATTTTAAGAAACTATATCATAAATACATTGGTAAATATATTGGGGAGAAAAAGAAAGCAAGCAAAGTATCAGGTGAAGTTTTATCTTATGAAAGTATTAAAAATGATGGCGGTAAAGCAGTTCTAAAAGTAGATAAAAACTATTTAGTTCCATGTCTTAATAGTGGTATAGTAGTTTTTATTGGAAATAAAGATAACCTAGGAAATACAGTAGTTTTAGAAGATATAAATGGAGTAGAGACATGGTATTCTAATATTACAGTAAATGGAATTAAAATGTATGATTATATAGCAAAAGGAAAAATAGTTGGTACATCAAGTAATAAGTTGATACTATCATTCTATAAAAAAGGTAAGATACTTGACTATAAAAAATATATTTAACAAAATCAAACTTGATAATATAACTATTATATTAGGCCTTTTTTCAATGCTCATAGGATATTTTAAAGAATTTTCAATTATAATTTATCTAATTGTAATACATGAAATAGGTCACTGTCTTTTTGCTTCCTTATTTAATAAAAATATACTTAAAATAAATATATATCCTTTTGGAGGAGAATCTTTAATTGACATAAAACCAAGTACTAAGATAATTTATGAAATAATTATTCTAATAACGGGGCCTTTATTTCAGTTACTTGCAGCATACGTTTTAATAAATATTGCAAATAATTTAGATGAAAAAGAACTAATTAAAAATATAAATAATGCTCTTATTGTATTTAATCTTTTACCAATATATTCATTAGATGGAGGTAAGATAATAAATAATATTTTAAATATATTTTTGAGTATTAAGAAAAGTTTTGAAATATCAATCATAATATCTTATTTAACAATAATATTTATAATAATATATTTTAATAAAGATATAAGTTTGAGTATTATTTACATGATAATATTTTTAAGTATTAAAACATATAAAGAAATATCAATGTATAATTATAACTATAATAGTTTTATGTTAGATAGATTTCTAAATAAATATCATTTTAAGGATAAAAAAATAATAGAAAATAGCAAGATGTATTATAGAAATAAATACAATTTAGTAAAAAATAATGATAAATATTATACTGAAAACGATATTTTAATAAAAAAGTTTGGTAAAAGCGTTGACACAAATTAAAATGCTATGCTATAATTTATATGTTGTTCGGAAGAAAGAACATATTTATTGGGGCATTAGCTCAGCTGGGAGAGCGCCTGCTTTGCAAGCAGGAGGTCAGCAGTTCGATCCTGCTATGCTCCACCATTTTGTAACTATAAGATACTAAGAAATTAGTATCTTTTTATTTTTATATTGAAAAATGTATTAAAATTGAAAAAATTAAACTTTTTTTCATTTTTTTTTGCACATTTTAAAATTTTTGTCGAATATTATATATAGGGAGGTGAAAAAATGGAAATTGTAAAACAGGAGGGAATCAAAGATTGTGGAGTATGCTCGCTACTTTCAGTAATTAGATTTTATGGTGGTAATGTTTCATTAGAATATTTAAGAGAACTAACAGGAACCACAAAAAATGGTGTAACTGCACTAAATTTAGTAAATGCTGCAACAAGTCTTGGATTTGACTCCTATGGTCTAAAGGAAAAGCTTGAAGATATTAAAGTTGAAGATTTACCTATAATCAGTCATATAATAGTTAATAAAAATCTTAAACATTTCATAGTAATATACGGAATAGATAAAAAGTGTGAAAAAATACTTGTAATGGATCCTTATTATGGTAAAAAAATATTATCTTTTACAGAATTTAATTTAATGACAAGTAATGTCTATATTTATTTAAAGCCAGTTAGACATTTGCCTATAATAAAAGAAAAAGAAATAATAAAACCATGGGTTAAAGATTTTTTAAAAAATAATAGCACTGTTTATTTAATAATCTTTGTTATACTAGAGTTTATTCTAACTATACTATGTTCTTCTGAATTTAATGTATTTATAAATGAAGCAGTAAACTATAATATGCTAAATAATGTAAAAGTTATTACGTTACTATTTATTACATTAGAACTTTATAAAGAATTAGTAGGTATAATAACTTTATCTTATTCATTAAAATTAACAACAAACTTAAATGAGTATTTAACTAAAAAAATACTTTCTAGAATTACACTACTTCCATATCTTTACTATGAGACAAGAACAAGTGGAGAAGTAATATCAAAAGTAAAAGATTTAGAAAACATTAAAAATTTTTTAATCAAATTTATTTCAAGATTTCCACTTGATTTAATGATAATAATACTTGTTTTAATTAAATTAATAAAATTTAATTTAAATGTATTTTTAATAATTATTTTAATATATTCAATAAAAATTATATTTAAAATATTTTATTTAAGAATATATAAAGTAAAGAAAGAATTTATGTTAAGAGATGAAGATAAAGTAAATGGCGTATTATATGAAAATGTAAAAGGTATGCAAAGTATTAAGGGCATGCATATAGAAAAAGAAAGATTAAATAGATTCTTAAAGATATATAGAAATTTCTTATCAAAATCATATGATCTTATCATGCTTAGTGGAGGAGCATCAAAGATAGATGATTTCTTAATGGAACTTGCAAGACTTATACTTCTTTCTTATTCATCTATTATGATAATTAATGGAAAATTAAAACTTGCAAGCTTAATACTTATTTATACACTTTATACATACTTTGAATCAGCAGTATTAGATATGTTTTCAATATTTACAAATTATACTGATTATAGAGTATCTAAAAAGAGAATTGAAGATTTATTTATGGTAAATATTGATAACTTTAACTGCAATGAATACTTTAATAAGTATGAATTAAAAGGGCCTATTAAAATTAAAAATTTAAATTATAAATATGGAGTTAGAAAGATATTTGATAATTTATGTTTAGAAATAAAGAAACAAGAAAAAATTATTTTAATAGGAGAAAGTGGAATAGGCAAATCAACTCTTATGAAAATAATAAGTGGTTTTATTGAAGTTCCAAGTGGTATGGTTAAAATAGGACCATTTGATATTTCTCATATTCATTTAGACTTAATAAGAACAAAAATTTCCTACACCTCTCAAAAGGAAGCTCTTTTTACAGGAACTATAAGAGACAATATAATATATAAAGGAGATGAGGATTTAGATAAAATAATAGATATTGTTGGACTTAATAAAATATTTAAAAGTTCTTTAGGACTTGATGAAGTAATTGAAGAAGATGGAGAAAACTTAAGTGGAGGTGAAAGGCAAAGAATAATACTTGCAAGAAGTTTGATGAAAAAAAGTGATATCTACATATTTGATGAAGCTTTTAATGAACTTAATATTGAAGAAGAAAAGCGTATTGTTAAAAATATTTTAAAGTATCTAAAAAATAAAATAGTTATAGTTATTAGTCATAGATTAACAACACTTGATTTATTTGATAGAATTTTAGTTTTAGAAGGAGGTAAAATACATGAGAAATTATAAAAAGAATATGCTTTTAACATATGTAAGTATTACTTATTTGTTTTCACTTTCTATTCTAATAACAGTGTTACTAACTAAATTTTATTATACATATAACTACTATAAAGGAATATATTTAGGAGATAATACTATAGAAGTTTATATAAAAGACAAGGACTATAAATATTTAAGAAAGAATCCATATATCTATTCAAATAGTAAAAGAATAAAAGTAAAAATATTAGGAAAAGATAGTTATACTAAAAATAATTATACTTTAGTACTATTAAAATCAAAGAAAATAAGTAAAAAAACAAAATTAAACATAAGTATATATAAAGGTAAAAAAAACTTATTTAATATGCTTATAAAACCATGGAGGTAAAGATGAAATTAAAAGATGAAGAATTAGAAAAAGTAAATGGAGGTGAAGTTGGCATGTGGGTTTATTTAATAGTTACATCAATAATAATATTTGCATCAGGAGTAATTACAGGATATACACACGGAAAGCCATGTAATAACTAATGAAAATAGAAGATAAAGTTTTAAATGAAATAGAAGGTGGTACTGTTAGTTTAGCAACATGGTTAAATGCAGTAACTAACATAATTAAAGTATTATTTGATGCAGGTGAAGGGCTTGGATCATCAATAAGAAGATTAGGTGATAACAACATATGCAAATAGTAAAAGTAATAGTAAAAAGTCTGGTTTTAGCATTATTTTTTGTAGTAATTTATAATTTAGGTATAAAAATAGGCATAAAATTGTAAAAAAAATAAGAAAAATGTATTATATTGTTGAATTTACTTTCTTTTTTTGCTATAATCACTATAGTTGTAAATGAAGGGAGGGATAAAAATGACACAAGTAACTGTAAAGAATGGCAACTTAGATATGGCTTTAAGAAAATTTAAGCAGAAAGTTGCAAGAGACGGAGTCCCTTCAGAATGTAAAAAAAGAGAAGCCTATGATAAACCTGGAGTTCGTAGAAGAAAAGCTAAAAAAGAAGGCATCAAGAATTCTAGAAAAAGAAACAGAATGAATAGAGAAAGAGATTACTAAAAAAGTTGCTTTAAAAAAGCAGCTTTTTTCTTGTAATAAACTTTTTTATATAATATAATAATATCAGAGTAAAGATAAAGAAAGAGGGGAAAATTATGGGAGCATCATTTATAATCGCAAGTATGTTCTATAGTGCACTTTTATTAATAATATATTTTTCAAAGGATAAAGAGAAGAAAGATGAAAATAAAGTATATGGATATATGATAGTTACTAACTTCATAGGACTTATTATTTCATTACTTTCATATTCAGTTACATTAAATAAAGATATGTTTGGAGCATTTACAACAATAATTAATAAGCTTTATTTAATATATCTTTTAACATTTTTAATACTATTTATATATTATACATTCTTAATATCATTTAGTAAGAAAATTAATATGAGGTTTGATAAATATGATATATATAGGAAAATAAAGAGTATATTTATAAAAGTATATTTTGTATTTGCATTTGCTCTTCTTCTTCTTCCACTATACTATGAAAGTGCAGGAGTTGATAATGTATATTCATATGGTCCTGGATCACTTCTTTGCATACTTATGAGTGCATTCGGAATAATTCTAAGTTTGATATTTATGATAGTTGGTAGAAAAAATATACGAAAAGAAAAATTTATACCACTTATTACATATATTATACTTTTACCCCTTTCGTTAGTACTAGAATATAAGTATCCTAATCTATTGCTTACAACACCAATAGAAACATTTATTGTATTTTTAATATTCTTTACAATAGAAAATCCTGATCTTGATACAATAAACAATTTATCTAATAAAAATAATAGCTTGGAAGAAAGTAATGATGCCAAAAATAAATTTTTATCAAATATATCACATGAAATTAGAACTCCTCTTACAAATATAATTGGATTTACTGATAGTTTAAAAGAAAAAAATAAAGATATGAGTATTAAGGGTGATATAGATAATATATCTGTTTCTGCAAATAACTTGCTAGAGGTAGTAAATGGAATACTTGATCTTTCTAAATTTGATAAAGATAAAGTTAAATTAAATATTAAAAATTATGATTTAAAGTCAATGATTGAAGAAATAAGAGATTTTTCTAAAGAATTACTTGGAAATAAAAAAGTTGCATTTAGAACAAGCTTTGATACAGATATGCCTAAAGTGTTAAGAGGCGATTATGTAGTTTTAAGACAAATTATTCTTAATATGATTGCAAATGCAATGAAAAGAACAGAAGTTGGATATATTGAGTTTAGTGTGTCAACAATTTCTAAAGGAGATACTGCAAGAGTAATAATATCAGTAGAAGATACAGGCGGAACATTAAAAGAAAAAAAGCTTGAAAGCATATTTAAAGGTGCTTCAAATGGAAGCGACAACTACAAAGTAGAAGGGGTTGTAGCATCTCTTCCAGAAACATATAAACTTGTAAAACTAATGAATGGTAAAATAATGGCACAAAATGTTTATGAAAGAGGATTAAAAGTTACAGTTGCAATTGATCAAGGAATAGTAACTAATGAAGTAGAAAAAGATGTACTTCCTGATACGCCAATTGATATAGCAGGTAAAAATATTTTAATTGTTGATGATAACAGATTAAATATAAAAGTTGCAGAACGCTTACTTGCAAAATATAATGTTAATATTAAATCTGTAACAAGTGGATCTGATTGTATAAGTTTAATTAATAATGGAGAGACATTTGACTTAATACTAATGGATGACATGATGCCAGAATTAAGTGGTGTTGAAACATTTAAGAAGTTAAAAACTAATCCTTCATTTAACACTCCAACAGTTATGTTAACAGCAAATGCAATGGAAGGTATGAGAGAAAAATATATTTCTCAAGATGGATTTGATGATTATATAGCAAAACCAATTGCAAAAGATGAACTTGAAAGAGTTTTAAGAAGCATATTTAGAAAGTGAGATAAACTTTAACTTTTTTAAATGAAAAATAGTATGAGAAATATCATTAATTCACTTGAAAAATACATCTATTTTTGATAAGATAGACTTGTTTGTTAATAAGTGATGATTAGAGATAAGTAGTAAGTAATTTTCTTTAAAGAGAGGTTATGTTTGGTGTAAATAACTAAGAAAAAACTTATGAAGCTACTCTAGGAGCTTTGAGGTGAAAGCCTAAAAAAAAATTAAGACCGGATAAGGATGGTACCGTGCATTATGCACTCCTTATCATAGGTCTTTTTGTATATTAGGAGGTATTTTTATGGTATATATGATATGTGGAAAAGCAAGAAGCGGAAAGGATACGTTTGGAGAATATTTAAAAGAAGAGTTAGAGTCACGTGGAAAGAAAGTTTGTACAGTACATTTAGTAAACTCACTAAAAGATATGATTTATCATTACTTTGGATGGGATGGTAATGATGAAACAAAGCCTAGAGAATTACTTCAAAGACTTGGTACAGATATTATAAGAAACAAAATGCATAAAGATATGTTCTTTATAAATAGAACTCTAGAAGATATGGAAATACTTTCAGAATTTTATGATACATTTATAATTCCAGATTGTAGATTACCAATTGAGATTAAGAGTATAAAATATAAGTATCCTGATACAAAGGTAATTAAAGTTATAAGAGATGGTTTTGAATCAAATCTTTCTGACACAGAAAAAGCACATATTACAGAAACTGCACTTGATAATTATGCAGATTTTGATTATTACATACATAATACAACTCTTGAAAAATTAGAAGAAGATGCAAAAAAAATAGCAAAGGAGAATGATTAATATGAAATATATGACACATATGGAAATAAGAAACATGTGGCTAAACTACTTTAAGAATCATGGCCATATGATAATAGAGTCAGCATCATTAATACCAAAAGATGATGATAGTCTTTTATGGATTAATGCTGGCGTAACTCCACTTAAAAAATACTTTGATGGAAGTAAACTTCCTCCTGCAAAACGCCTAACAAGCATACAAAAATGTATTAGGACAAACGATATAGAAAATGTAGGTATTACTAAGCGTCATCAAACATTTTTTGAAATGATGGGTAATTTTTCTATTGGAGATTATTTTAGAGATGAAGCGATAGAAATGAGTTTTGAGCTTTTGACATCAGATAAATACTTTGGAATACCTAAAGAAAAGCTTTATGTTACAATATATACAGATGATGTAGCAAGTGAAAAGAAATGGATTTCTGTTGGATTTCTTCCAGATCACATAGTAAAACTTGATGGAAACTTCTGGGAAATAGGTGAGGGGCCATGTGGACCTGACTCAGAAATCTTTTATGATAGAGGAGAAAAGTATGGTGACGCATCAGCACTTGATAAATTTAAGTGCGATGAAGAACAAGAGCGTTACGTAGAAATATGGAACAATGTTTTTTCACAATTTAATTCAGAGCCTGGAAAAGATAGATCTGAATATAAAGAACTTCCTCATAAAAATATAGATACAGGAGCAGGATTAGAGAGATGGTGCATGATACTTCAAGATACAGATTCAACATTTGAAACAGATCTTTTTATGCCAATTATGGAAAGTGTTGAAATATTATCAGGTAAAAAATATGAAGGCCAATCAGAATTTAAAATAATAGCAGATCATATAAGAGCACTTACATTTGCTCTCGCTGATGGAGAAAACTTCTCTAATACTAAAAGAGGATATGTTTTAAGACGTCTTTTAAGAAGAAGTGTAAGAGCAGGCAAAAAATTAGGCATTAATGAAAACTTTATGTATAACCTAGTAGATGTTGTAGTAAGTGTTATGAAAGATGCTTATCCATATTTAGAAGACAAAGCAGCATACATTAAAAGTAAAATATTAATAGAAGAAAAACAGTTTAGACTAACACTCAATGATGGTGAAAAAATACTAGAAAATTTAATGAAAAACTCAAATAATAAAACTATTTCTGGAGAAGATGCATTTAGGTTATATGACACATATGGATTTCCATTTGAGTTAACACTTGAAATATTAAAAGAAAATGGTTTTACTACATCAAAAGAAGAATTTGATAAATATATGGAAATGCAAAAAGAAATGGCAAGAAAATCAACTAAAAATAAAAGTGCTATGGCATCTGGTAAGCAAATACTTGTTGACTTTAAAGAAAAAAGTACTTTTAGTTATGGAATATATAGAGTAAAAGGTAAAATAAATGGACTATTTACAAAAGATGCATCAGTAAATACTCTTTCTAAAGAAGGATTAGTTTCACTTACAAGAACATGCCTTTATGCAGAGTCTGGTGGTCAAATAAGTGATACTGGTATGATTATAGGTGATAACTTTAAAGCACGAGTATTAAGTGTATTTAAAGGCCCTAATGGTCAAAACATTCATCATGTTAAGATACTTGATGGTGTAATGAAACTTGGAGATCAAGTAGAATCTGTTGTAGATAAAGATAGAAGAAAAGGAATTGAAGTTAACCATAGTGCAACACATATACTTCATTATATATTAAGAAAATATATTGATGAAAATATAAGACAAGCTGGAAGTTATGTTGCAGAAGATAGATTAAGACTTGATATAAACTATGCAGGGACTTTATCAGATGATGACATAATAAAAGTAGAAGATGAAGTAAATAACTTTATAAAAAAAGGATTTATTGTTAGTACTGAGGTTATGCCAATTGATAAAGCAAGAAAGTTAGGTGCAATGGCACTATTTACAGAAAAGTATGGAGACATAGTTCG
Source organism: uncultured Eubacteriales bacterium (assembly GCA_900319955.1). Classification (GTDB taxonomy): domain Bacteria; phylum Bacillota_I; class Bacilli_A; order RF39; family UBA660; genus UBA2730. The sequence goes on from ONQM01000005.1 coordinate 22,263, forward strand.
TGTTGTAAAAATTGGTAAAAGTATTGAGCTTTGTGGTGGTACTCATATAGGTAGCAGTAAAGATATAAAACGTTTTGCAATAGTATCATATGAATCCAAAGGAGCAAACACATATAGAATTGAAGCAGTTACAAATGACTTTATAAATAAAGCATTATTTGAAGTAATTAAACCTTATAATGATGAAATGGTAAAACTTTTAATGCATGCTAAAGAAGTACTTAATGAAGCAGATGAAGATGGAATTAAACTTGACTTTGATGTAGATATTGATAATTCAAAGCCCACTGGATATAAAGATATAGTATATAATCAAAATGAACTTAAATATGTAGAAGATGAAGTATCTGCACTTGACAAAGAATTCTTTAAATTAAGAGAAGAAAAAGTATTATCAGATTTATCTAAATATGAAAATAAAATAGAAAAAAGAAATAATTATAAGTATTTAGTATATGAAAGTGAAAAAATGGATAATGAACTTATAAAAGTAATACTTGATAACTTAATAAATAACGATAATTTAGTACTAGGTTTATTTGTAAATAAGAATGAAAAGGGTGCTAATCTAATTATGAGAACAGATGGTAAGATAAATGCAGGTCTTTTAATTAAGAAATTAAGTACATTTATGGGTGCAGGTGGAGGAGGATCAGAAACCTTTGCATCAGGAGGAGCTAAAGACTTAAATAAAATAGAAGAAGCCATCAAAATAGTAGAAAGTGAAATAGATGAATTATCTAATTAAATATGAATCATTTATATTATTTGATAAATGGTTAAAAGATTTAAAAAAGAAATATAATGAAGAAGAAATATCAAACTATAATTTAACTGAAAATACACTTTCTGAAGCATTAGAAGACTTATGTACTTATTCACTTTTTAGTAATAAAAAACTAATAATCATTGATAGTATAATGAGTCTTTCTGATACAGATAAAGATTATAAAGCATTTATTAAGTATTTAGAAAATCCTAATAAAGATTACACTTTAGTTATGACTGATTCTAAGTTAACAAGCATAAAAAAAACTATAAAAGAAATAAAGAAAAATTCTAAATATATAGAATTAAAAGAAAGTCCAATAGATTTTCTATCAAATAAACTAAAAGATTATAAAATAAGTATGATAGATAAAAACTTGATACTTGAGTATACAGATAATGATATAGATAGTATTGAAAATGAGTGTAATAAACTTTATGAATATAAAGAGAAGGGGAGCACTATAACTAAAGAAGATATAGAGTCTGTGTGCTATAAAAGGCTTTATAACTATACTCCTCTTGCATTTGATATAACATCATATATTGCAAAAAAAGATTCATATAATGCAATGAAAACATATCTGGAATTTAAAAAATATAATGTAGATGATGCAGCACTTACTGGATTAATAGAAAGTGAATTAAGATCATTAAAGATTATATCAAAGATGAAGAACTCTGGCTTTAAAGATAGTGACATTGCATCAAACTCTCACATATCGAAGCCTCCATTTAATGAGAAGAAAATATATGTAATGGAAAAGCTTTTAAGATATGTGTCTGAAAAAGAAATAAATGATTTAATACATCAGTTCTATAATTTAGATTTAAGCATAAAAAATGGAACAAATATAAGTGAAAATCCATTAGAATTATTTATATTAAATATAAAATAGAAGGAGAAAAAAATGTACAGCATATTACAAAATACTGAAGGTACTAATTTATACCTATTAAATGATAAAGAAAATATAACAAAAAGACTTGAAAATATAGTTGATGTAGAAAAATATGAAATAAACGATGGCTTTATACTATATGTAAAATATTTAGAAAGAAAAGGAAATCATTACACAAATTTTATTCATGGAAAATTAGATAGTAATGGATATACTAACTATTTTGAAGAACCTGATGTTAGACTAGTCGGAAAATTTGATAATACATATTTATTAAAAAATATATGTGAAGGTGTACATACAGCAAAGGATGAATCATATACATTATATAATTCTACATTAAAAAGAAGACTTGATTGTGACTATGCATCAAGAAATGGAATGCTAAATGATGAAATATTAACAGGATATTTTGTAAAAAATGATAAAAAAATAGTTGATGTTTTATTTTCAATAACTGATATAAATAGTTTAGAGGGAATAAAATTATACTCAATTAATTTAGATAAAATAATAAATATTTATACAGAAAATGAATATATAAATACATTGAATAGAAAAATAAAAGAAGAAGAGTTAAATAATTCATCAGATATAACTACATATTGTAAGAAATTAGAAAACTATTGTAAAGAAAGAGAACATGAAAAATTTATTGATAGATTAAATCTTACGAAAGAAGATTTTATAAATAAATATTATAAGCCTTATAGATTATTAGACATTGATATAGAAAATATGTCAAAAAATGCAACAGAAAATCTGAAAAAATATATAAAAAAATAAAAGAAAGTTAATGTTTTAAATGACTTTCTTTTATTTTCTCTAATCTTTCATATACTTCTTTATAATTAATTTCATAACCATTGCTTTTAGGAGTATAATATTTAACATTTTTAATCTTATCTGGCAGATACTGCTGATATACGTAATCATTTGGATAGTCATGAGGATACTTATAGTCAGGTGAACCTTTTACAATATGACGTGGTACTTCTCCAACATTTCCTTTATTAATATCATCTATTGCAGCATTAATACCTAAATATGATGAATTGCTCTTAGGACTTAAAGCCATTTCACATACAATCTCTCCAAAAGGAATAATAGCCTCAGGAAGTCCAACACGCTCTGCAGCATTAATAGCAGCATCAAGTCTTACACCAATATCTGGATTTGCCATACCAATATCTTCGTAAGCAATTACTGAAAGTCGACGTTCTAATGTTTTTAAATCACCTTCTGTAAGAAGTCTTGCAGTATAGTGAAGAGCTGCATCAACATCTGATCCTCTAATAGACTTTTGAAGGGCAGACATTACGTTATAATGACCATCACCAGATTTATCAGAGAAGAAAACAGGTTTGTTATTAATTGTTTTAATAATATCTTCATTTACTTCGTGATTTTCTTTTTGCATATAAGCAATCTCTAAAAGATTATAAGCAGATCTTAAGTCATTTCCTGATATTTTTGCAATTAGTTTAAGAGATTTATCATTTATTTTTATATCAGTAAGCTCTCTTTTACATGCGTTTTTAAGACCTTTAACGATATCTTTTTCAGAGAGAGGTTCTACTTCAAATATTTCACATCTGCTTCTAATAGCAGGGTTTATCGAATGATATGGGTTTTCTGTTGTCATACCAATTAAAACAATTAATCCATTTTCAATCATTGGAAGAAGTATATCTTGCTTGTCCTTATTAAATCTATGTATTTCATCAATAATTAAAATCATACCATCATACATTTTAGCTTCTTCTCTTGCAATATCTAAGTCTTTCTTAGAACTATCAGTTGCATTAATAATTTTAACTTTCATATTCAAATCATGTGCTAGTGCATTTGCAATCGATGTTTTACCAGTACCAGGCATACCATGAAGAATAAAAGAAAAAGGATGATTAAACTTAACCATATTTCTAAGAACTTTTCCTTTACCTGTTAAATTTTCTTGTCCTAGAACATCATCAAGTGTTTTAGGCTCCATTTTTTTAGCAAGAGGTATTATCATTTGTATCACTATCCTTTACTTTTTCTTCTAATTTATTAAGAAAATAAATTTGGCTTTTCATAATAACTTTTTTAGCATCTTTTATATTAAACCACTTATAAGAATCCATTTCATGAACTGTTATAAATTTATTAGAATGTTTAGGAAACTCCATTTGAAATGTATTTGAAAAGCATTTGTTTGTATCAATATCTTTTAACCCATAAAACATAGTTACAAGTTTTTTATTATTTACCTTATAAGTACCTAAAAATTTAATGCTAGTAGGAGCATCAAATGAAGTTTCTTCCTTAAATTCTCTACTTGCAGTATCAATTATCTTCTCATTAGATTTCATTTCACCTTTAGAAATAGTCCAAAAATTTTTACATTTCCAGTATGGTCCACCTGGATGCATTAAAAGTACCTCTAAATTATTATTATTTATTCTATAAACAATTATGCCTGCGCTACGCTTCAATTTAATCACCTATATATATTCTACCATAAAACATATAAATTTGATTAATTTTTCTAATTATAATATAATGGAATAGGTGATTTTTTTTGCAAAATGCTTTAGAATATTTACAAGACTTTTTAGATTACTGCTCTATAGATAAAGGACTATCTCCTAAAACAATAGAGTCTTATAACTATGATTTAAAACTTTATTTTGAATACTTAAAGAAAAAAAATATTAAAAATGTTAATGATATTAAAGTAGAAGACATTGAGTCATACCTAAAATATTTAAGTGAAGTGCATGATGAAGTTACAACAATAGCTCATAAATTAACATCGATAAAGGAATATCATGCATATTTAAAAAGAGAAGGTATTGTAAAAAATGATGTTAGTTTAACTGTAAAAAGACCTAAAACTGCAAAAAAAATACCTAGAGTATTATCAGTTGAGGATGTTGATAAACTTCTTGATATTCCTCTTAAAACGCCATTCGATTATAGAAATAAAGCTATGTTAGAAGTAATGTATGGAACAGGCCTTCGCGTATCAGAGTTAGTTTCTCTTACACTTAACAATGTTGATTTTACAAATAGCATAATAAGAATAGTTGGAAAAGGTAATAAAGAAAGAATTATACCAATTGGAGAGTATTCAATGTATTATTTAAAACTCTACATGGATAATCGACCACTTCTTGAAAAAAAAGGTGTGGTAGATGAATCACTTTTCTTAAATAATCATGGAAAAGGTGTTACAAGACAAGGATTCTTTAAAATGCTTAAAGCCTTGTTGAGAGAAAAAGGATTAGATGAAAGGGTATCACCTCACACGTTAAGACACTCTTTTGCAACACACCTATTAGATAGAGGAGCAGATTTAAGAAGTATACAAGAAATGCTAGGACACTCTAGCTTACAAACAACAAAAATATATACACATGTAAGTGATAATGCAGTACTTCATGAATATGAAGAATATCACCCACGTGAAAAGAAATAGAGGTAAATAAAAATGAAATTTAAAAGAATATTTTTACTTATAATGGATTCATTAGGAGTAGGGGAAGCAGATGATGCTGCAGAGTATAACTCAAAAGGTGCATCAACTCTCGGTCATATAATGGAAAAAACATTACTTTTTACTCCCAACCTTAAGAAAATTGGTTTACTTGATACAGTTACAATGGCAGAAAATGAGAGAGATGCATATTACACAGTTGCAAAACCAAATAATGCTGGAATTGACTCACTTAATGGTCACTATGAACTAATGGGAATAAAATCAAATATTCCATTTAAAACATTTAATGATGGTTTCCCTATGGAGATTTTAGAGGCAATATGTGAAATAACTGGAAGAAGAATAATTGGAAATAAATGTGCACATTCAGAAGATATAATTAAAGAGCTTGGTGATAAAGCATTAAATTATGGTGCATTAATAATATATACATCAGAAGACTCAGACTTAGAAGTTGCTGCACATGAAGATGTTATACCAGTTTCAATGCTTCATGAATACTGTGAAGCAATAAGAAAAATAACGCTTGGTGAAGAATATAGAGTTGCAAGAATAATAGCTCGCCCTTTTACAGGTACTAATGGTAACTTTAAACTTTCTAATAGTGGAAGACGTGATTACACAATAGAGCCACCAAAAAAAACCATATTAACTGATTTAACAGATAATAACTATAATGTTATAGGAATTGGAAAAATAAATGATATATTTGATAGAAAAGGTATTAATAAGATGGTTAATGCATCAAATAACAATGAAGTTATAAATAAATTAACCGATATAATGGATAAAAACTTTACAGGGCTTTGTATTGCAACACTTCCTGATTTTGATTTGTTTGGTCATATGAGAGACACTGAAGGCTATCAAAAAGCATTAGAAGAATTTGATGTTAATGTTCCAATAATACTTAATAAGTTAGATACAGATGATTTGCTTATAATAACAGCAGATCATGGAAATGATCCAACTTTTACTGGCAAAGCTCATACAAGAGAAAATGTACCTGTAATACTATATAGTAGAAGATTTATGAGTCCAAAAAGAATGAAAGCATTTGATACACTTTCTAATGTTGCTGCAACAATAGCAGATAACTTTGGAATAGATATGCCTGAATATGGTAAATCAGTTTTAAAAGAATTGGAGTAGAGAAGGGGAAGTACAATAAAAGTAAGGATTTAATTAATCCCTACTTTTACTTTATTATTTGCAATCTTTAGTATTCTTAGTATTCTTAGAAGACTTAGCAGATTTGCATGATTTACAAGACTTTGTATTTTTTTCAGTACTTGTAGTTTCATGTGTTCCAAGTGCAGATTTTGCACTTTTTGTTGTAGAAGTCCCCTCTTTACTATTTTTTGCATTTTTAAGAGCTTTACTTTTACTCATAAATTATCAATCTCCTTTACGTTAATATTATCTCCTACATAAATAAAATTATACATAAATTTGCATCGAATTTTAAAAAGATAGATAATTATTAATTTAATACATTTTATATTTTGCATTGAAAAATATTTAAATAGATAATTGTTAACATGGAGTAAAATTATTTTGCATTGAAATATAAAAAAGTGGATAATTACTTATCTAATACAATTATAATTTACATAGTTGTTTATTTAATATAATGAAACAAATTAGACAAATATAATTTATATAATATTATTTATTGTATTTGCACTGAAAAATAAATCAATGAATAATTATACATTTATTACAATAAATAAACATATTGTTTTGTAAGAAATTTAAATATATTTAATAATAATTAATTTAAATAATTATAAATTAATACTATTTTAATGCATATTTATAACTTCCTATAATTGATATTATGTTAACTTCTCTAAATAAAAAGAAAAGAAATATATAAATCTATACTTTTCTACTCTCTATCTCTGCTATTTTTTCTAAGACTTCTTTTGCATTAGATGAATTAATTTCAGTATATCCTAATTCTTTTAAAGCTTCAGCAGTATTTATATTTAATTCTAATGTTCTTCCAAGTTTTTCTTCTTGATCATGACTAATTTCTTCAACAAAAGCTTTATGTCTTTCATTAATTTTTGATTTAGATAAATTACCACTTTTATACATAGTTGAAGCACTATACATAATAGATTCAAAAATAAACTGTTTATTTTCATTGAAATCAAATTTCATTGGATCAGTAAATCCAAGTAATTTAGATTCATATGCTAGAAAATATTTAAGTTCTGGATTTGCATCCATTGACTGCAAAAAATGATATAAATATAAATATGTACTATAAGTCTCTTTTGAACTATTTTTCTCTAACTTTTCTTTTAATAGATTAATAATATCAGAAAGTATCCCCTGCTCTTTTCTATTAAAGTTCTTTAAATCAGTTACTATTTCTTCTTTACTACTAGCTTTACTTGCATTTTCTATTCTAGAATTAATTTCATTAATCATTTCTCCATTTAATTCTAATTCTTTTAATTCTTTTTCATTTTTTACATTGAATAGTAAAAAAAACTTTTCTTTCTTCTCTTCTGGCCATTTTTCAATGCTACTAAGTCCTAAATAATTATAAAGCATTTGTCTTGATACTCCTAAATATTTAGCTAGACTGACCTTAGATATTCCTATTTCTGAAATTAATTTATTAAGTTCTTTCATAATGCTACCCTCCAATAATAATTGTATCTAGGTTTACATTTTATGTCAAGTGTAAAGTTTACAAAATTTTTATTTAAGAGATAAAGTTTTATTTTTTTCATCTTTATTTGTTTTAATTTATTTACATCATAAAGAGGTATAAATCTATTATGAAGTGAAGAATAAAATCTATTTGTTTCTAGAGTCCTTTTATCTACCTTATAAAATATTTCATCTCTTACATATTTTCTATAAACATAATCTTTTATAAGTATACTAAATAAAAAGTTATAGAACATACCATAACTTTTTACCATCTTTTCTAACTTCTTTAATAATGCCTCCGCCTAAGCATATATCATTGTCATATAAAACGCATGCTTGACCAGGAGTTACGCTTTTGACGCCTTCCTTGTATTTAACTAATACATTTCCATCATCTAAATACTTAAGTTCTACAGGATTATCTTTTTGTCTATAACGAAACTTAGCAGTACATTTAGTAGGTCTTAAATCACAATTGAAATTAACATCTTCTATAATGCAACTTGTAGAGTAAAGGTAAGGATTATCCTCTCCTTCGGCAACATATAAAATATTCTTATTTAGATCTTTTCCAACAACAAATAACTTATCTTTAGTGCCACCTATATCAAGGCCCCTTCTCTGTCCTATTGTATAGTACATAAGGCCAATATGTTTGCCAATTTTTTCATTAGTATCAATATCTACAATATCTCCTTCTTTGTTAGGAAGATAATTTTCTAAGAATTTAGTAAAGTTTCTTTCACCAATAAAACATATTCCAGTTGAATCTTTTTTACGTGCAGTAACAAGACCATACTCTTCTGCTATTTTTCTAACATCAGGTTTAAGATAGTCTGCAAGAGGAAATAAGACGTCCTTAAGTTCTTCTTTTGTAACTTGTGATAAGAAATATGTTTGGTCTTTATTTTGGTCTAGAGAGCGTTTTAAATATCCATCTTCATGTTTAGCATAATGACCTGTTGCAATATAGTCTGCTCCAAGCTTGCGAGCCTCTTTTGCAAAAAGATCAAACTTAATATATTTATTGCACATAATATCAGGATTAGGAGTTCTTCCTTTTTTTAGTTCATCTAAGAAATACTTAAATACATAATCCCAATATTCTTTAACAAAATCAATTCTATGAAGTGGAATACCTATTTTTTTACATACAGCAAGTGCATCATTATAATCAGTTTCCTGTGGACATATATCAACATTTCCAATATTAGGATTGCCCAAATAATCATTATTTAATGTACTATCCCAATTCCTCATAAAAAGTCCAATAACGTTGTATCCTTGCTTTTTTAGAAGAATCGCAGCAACTGATGAATCAACTCCACCACTCATACCAACAACTACTGTTTTTGCCATACTATCACATCCTCAACATGCTAATTATACACTAATTTACCTTCCAAGGCAAAGTCTTATTAACTGTTTTTCTTTTCTATCATCATTAATTGCAGTAACATCTGTTCTTAAAGCATTGCAAACGTCAATAATATCTTTTTTAACATCATCAAGTTTAATAATTCTATAGTCAGGTTTGCCTTGCATATCATCAAAAGATCTAAAATGAGCTTTTTCTTCTTTTTCTAAATCAAAATCTTTATCATATGAATCACTTAAATAAGATATCTTTAAATTACCATCAGTCTCTATCAAAGCAAGATTAGTTTTAATATTAACATTTATATTTCTTTCTCTATAAGCTCCATTTTTAATAATAGGTGTACCAGTAATACTTGTAATATCTTTTCTTATTAAAATACTATTATCAGGCCTAACTGCAACCATAAAATTAATTTGAGATGGATAATCATACCCATTATAAGAACTCTTTATAGTAATAGTATTTCTAGGTAATCCATAATACTCATTATCTATAGGTTCAACATATAATTCTTTAAATTCAGAAATACTAATTAAATCATAAATATCAAAAAAACTTTTATGATTATCATCATCTATATTTTCAAGTATTTCTCTTATCTTGTCATCTATTTCACTATATAATTCATCATGCATATAAACTCCCCCTCAAAACAAGTAAATCATATTATACTACAAATTTTCTAAAAAGAATATATTATTAAGAAATAAATTTAACAAAAGGTTTGATCATATTAGGTACTAAATATATTTTTATAATAGTATTTAGTATAAATAAAGTTAAGCATATAATAAATAGCTTTAAATTCTTTCTCATTAAATTATTAATATTATAATCTTTCTTTTTAAACATTTTATCAAGAAGTTTCTTATTAAATCTAATTAAATAAAAACTATATACTAAACTAACAACTAAATTTAATATGTCTGGTACTACATAAGATAAAAGAAATACTCCTTTAAATTTATATACTTTAAATATATTAAAGATAGTAAAAGATAAACTAAAAGACTTATATGCAATATATGCTATATTTAAAGGAGTACCTATTATACTTAAAGTTAAAATAAATATAACTATATTAATAACTATATAATTAATAATAGTATTTTTAACATAAGTTTTATCTATTTTATTAATATTTAAAATAAACTCTTCTAAACTATCTTTAATTATCTTATTATTATCTTTAGACAAAAATATAGTTACAAATAAACCAACAATAAAAAAGACTACAATTAATAAAATAAGTCTTTTAAATAAACTCTTATTTTTCTCTTCCATATACTTGTCCATACAATCACCTAAGAAAATATATGAATAAAATTTACTTTTTATTACAAATATATTATAATGATAAAGGTGGTAACAATGAATAAGAAAGCAATGAAAGTAGTAGTTTTAATACTACTAATAGGTATGATTATAGGATCATTTGGTATGCTAGTTGTATACTTTATGAGTTAGAAAAGTGAAGTTTATCACTTTTTTTATTTTTATTAAAATTTTAAAATATCTATATCAAATTTGCAAATTTCACCATACAAAATGCAAAATTCATGTGAGAAAATGCAAAATTAACAAGAAAATTTGCAATTTTCTTTTTTGACATACATATAATTTTATAGTAAAGTATTGCCTCGAAAGGGGGATTTTATACTATGAAAGAATCATTAAATGACATTATTCATGAAATTAATGGCAAAAGTATGGTACTAGATTCAGATATTGCAGATCTTTTTAATATCAATATTATGAAAATAAGAAGATATTCTAAATGGTTTAGAAAAAGATTTAAAGATGGTGATATCATGCTTACAGTATTTGATGGTGATAAACATATTGCATTTACTTATAGAGGATTAATTATCCTATCAAATGTTTTAAGACATAAACTTGATTCAAATAAGTTAAAGAATCTAATTAATGCACTTAAATATAAAAGTGAGATTGAAGTCTATAAAGACCTGATAAAAAATGCAAAAGATGAAATAGTAATCACTGATAATTATGTTGATAAAAACATATTTAACATACTTAAAAATACTAATAAAAAAGTAACACTAGTTGCTAACAGTTATAATAGTGATGATTATAGTACATATAGAAAAGAAAATAATAATGTTAAATTAATAATTAATGATACGCATCATGATAAAACAATAACAATTGATAGAAAAAGAATCAATTTAAAAAGCATTTAGCTTTAAGCTAAGTGTTTTTAATTATCCTTTTTTAATTCATCTAACATAATTTCTTCTATTTTATCTATATCAGTAAAAAATAAATTAACAACATATTTTTTTCAATCATATATTTAAAATTTCATCTCTTAATTTATCAATATTTATCAATAGCTTTAAGAGGTTTACCATTAACAATATGAAATAGTAAAATAAGTAGGTCCAGAATGACCATTTTTATGGTTAATCATTAACTCTTTATTCTTTACTTTGTCAAAAAAGTCATCTTTTATATGATATAAATATCCTGTTTTTATTTCCATAATTGAACCTCGTAAATTAAAATTAAAGGAAATCCTACTATTGAAATAAGATTCCCCCAAATATTTTCGCTCGGGATAATTTATTAGTCGCACCACCAGAGAGCAACAACATTTGCAATTTGCAATGAGTATCACTACTCATTATATTATATGAGAATTCTCTCACTTAATACACGTATGGTGTTTCATATTTTAAACTACTATACAAGTTTTTCTAAAAGAATCAACACCAAATTGTCTTATATAATCATCATGATATTTAAGCATTTCTTTGCACCAATCATAAAGTGGTTTAGATACATCTTTATATTTATCTAGAAGATCAAGCGCAGACATAACTAAATGAAATCTATCAATCTTATTCTGAACTCTCATATCAAAAGGTGTTGTAATAGTACCCTCTTCCTGATATCCATGTACATGTAAATTATTATTATGTCTATTATAAGTAAGTTCATGAATAAGAGATGGATAACCATGAAAATTAAATAGAATTGGTTTATCTTTAGTAAATATGCTGTCATATTCATTATCAGTTAAGCCATGAGGGTGTTTGTCATTTGACTCTAACCTCATTAAATCTATTACATTTACAAAACGTATTTTAATAGTTGAAATAGAACTTTTTAAAATATCTACTGCAGCGACCGCTTCCATAGTTGGAGTCTCTCCTGCACAAGCTATTACTATATCAGGATCTTTATCATTAGAAACAAAGTTCCAAATGCCTAATCCTTCTTTGCACAAAAGATCAGCATCATCTTTAGAAAGCCATTGAGGTCTCATGTGCTTGCTTGCAATTATAACGTTTATATAGTCTTTTGTCTTAATACAGTGATCAAAAGTTGCAAGAAGTGTATTAGTATCAGGTGGCAAATAAATTCTTACAATATCTGCTTTTTTAGTTACTAGATGATTCATAAATCCAGGATCTTGATGAGTATATCCATTATGATCTTGCTGAAATACATGTGATGATAAAATATAATTAAGAGAAGGAATTGGTTCTCTCCAAGGAACTTCTTTAGATGTTTTAATCCATTTAGCATGCTGACTTGCCATACTATCAACTATTCTTATGAAAGCTTCATATGAATGCATAAATCCGTATCTACCCGTTAATAAATACCCTTCAAGCATTCCTTCACAAACGTGTTCAGAAAGATATGAATCCATTACCCTACCATCTTTAGATAAGTTTTCATCACTCATATAAGTTTTAAAATTCCAAGTTCTGTTTTCTACTTCAAAAACATGATTAAGTTTATTTGATGCTGCCTCATCTGGACCAAACATTCTAAAGTTTTTGTTTTTTCTATTAAGTAAGAATAAATCTCTAACGTAACTACCTAAATTTGTCATGTCAGAGTCTTCTATCATACCAGGCTTGCCAAATCCAATAGTATAATCCTTCCAGTTAGGAGTATTAATTTTTTTAGTTAAAAGTCCTCCATTTGCATAAGGAGATGCACCCATACATTTATCAGGTGATGGAATGCATTTTCTGTATTTAGCTTTTAATTTACCTTTACTGTCAAAAAGCTCTTCGGGTCTATAAGACTTCATCCATTTTTCTAGTATATCAATGTGCTTTGGATTAGTCTTATCAATATTAAATGGTATTTGATGAGCTCTAAAAGAGCCTTCTATTTCTTTACCATCAACTTTTTTAGGACCAGTCCATCCTTTAGGTGTTGTTAAAACGAGCATTGGATATTTTGTTTTCTTTCCTTCTTTAATCTTCTTCCAGTCTTTAACAATAGCATCTAACGCCTCAGCCATAGCTTCATGCATCTTAGTAGGATCTGATCCTGTTACAAAATAAACTTCATATCCAAGGCCTGTAAAGAAATATCCAATTTCATCTTCACTCATTCTACCAAATACAGTTGGGTTAGCTATCTTAAAGCCATTTCTATGAAGAATTGGAAATACTATTCCGTCAGACTCTCTATTTAAAAATTTATTAATATTCCAAGAAGTTGCAAGGGGACCCGTTTCAGCCTCTCCATCACCAACAACACAAGCTGCAATTAAGTTGGGATTATCAAGAACTGCACCTGCTGCATGAGAAAGTGAGTATCCAAGTTCTCCTCCTTCATGAATAGATCCAGGAACATTAGGAGCAACATGAGAAGATACTCCAAAAGGAAAACTAAACTGCTTAAAAAGCTTCCTCATTCCCTCTTCATCTTCAGTAATATCTGGATAAAATCTTGAATATGTTCCATCTAAATAATTATTTGCAATAGGACCATTCCCACCATGTCCAGGACCTGATATATATATCATATCTAAATTATTTTCCTTAATAATTCTATCAAGATGTGCATATATAAAATTTTGTCCAGGCACAGTTCCCCAGTGCCCTACTAATTTATTTTTAATATCAGTTATAGTAAGTTCTCTTTTAAGAAGTGGATTATCAAGAAGATAAAGTTCACCAACTGATATATAGTTAGCCGCTCTCCAATATCCATCAATAGATTCTAATTCTTCTTTACTTAATGCTTTCATTTAACTTTCCCCTTTCCTACTCTTACACTAGTATACAATAAATTCTTTAAAATAACTAGTAGATATGATAAAATAATTTTAGAAAGGAAACATTAAAATATGAATGATATTAAAAATGAAAATCAAATAAAAAAAATTTATGATGCTTGTAAAAAATATGAAGCTGCATATAACTCAAAATATACAAAATTTTCAAAATTAGGAAACTGGCTTGATAAAGAAAGTACAATTTTTTATAATGAGTCAAAAAGAAAAAAAAATAAGCAATTGCATTATAAAAGAGGGCAAATAATAAAAGTTGATTTTGGTGTTAATGTAGGTTCAGAAGTATCAAATACACATTTTGCAATTATACTAAATGATGATGATAATTCTTCAACAGATACAATCACTGTTTTGCCATTGACCTCAAAGAAAAGAACAAAAAATGTATATTTAGGAAATTTAATTTCAAGCATTTCTGAAAATGATAAATATAAAGGTAAAACATATGGATGCATAACACAAATAAAAACTGTAAGTAAAAAAAGAATATTATTTAACAAAAGAAGAAAAATATGTAATCAAGAAATATTTGAAATAATTGATAATGCTTTAATTAAATATTTAACAAAACAAGAATAATATTTAATAAAAAGGATAATATTGACAAAATAGCATATAATATGATATAAGTATAGTGTAAATTAATTTTACAAATTGAGTCCTTCACGGACATTTGGCTTTTTAGCCAAGAATTTGAGACCTAAACGGTCATTATACAGATATCATATTGGTATCTGTATTTTTTTAAGGAGTAGAAAGATTATGAATAAAAGAAAAGAATATATTAGTTGGGATGAATTCTTTATGGGAATTGCATCTCTTGCAAGTAAAAGATCAAAAGATCCAAATACACAAGTTGGA
>ONQM01000024.1 GCA_900319955.1 uncultured Eubacteriales bacterium
AGTTGAATTATCAAATGGACACATTGTGGAAGCCCACGTTTCTGGTAAAATACGAATGCATTACATTCGCATATTACCAGGTGATACCGTAATGATAGAGCTTTCGCCTTATGATTTAACACGTGGGCGTATAACCTACCGTAAATAATAGGAGGGATAAATATGAAGGTAAGACCATCAGTAAAGAAAATCTGTGCTGATTGCAAAATTATTAGAAGAAAAGGTGTAGTAAGGGTTGTTTGTAAGAAGAATCCTAAACACAATCAGAGACAAGGTTAATTGGAGGTGAATTAAATGGCACGTATTAAAGGTGTAGATATTCCAAATGATAAGCATATATGTATATCACTTACATATATATATGGAATAGGAAGAAGTTTAGCTAAAAAGATTTGTCTTGATGCTAAAGTTGAACCAACTAAGAAGGCTGGAGATTTATCACAAGAGGAACTTATCGCTCTTCGTGATCAAATTAATAAGTATTTAACTGAAGGCGATTTACGTCGTGAAGTTAATATGAATATTAAGACTAAAATGGAAATTAATTCTTATGAAGGATCTCGTCATAAGAAAGGACTTCCAGTAAGAGGTCAAAGAACAAACAGAAATGCTCGTACTCGTAAGGGTAAAGGTAAGACTGTTGCAAATAAGAAGAAAGCTTAGTAAAGGAGGATAAACCATGGCATATAAGACTAGAAAGAAAAAGGTTAAGAAGAACGTACCTGAAGGAATCGCTCATATACATTCAACATTTAACAACACAATAACTACGATTACTGATAAAGATGGTAATGCAATAAGCTGGTCATCAAGTGGAGCACTTGGATATAAAGGAAGTAAGAAATCTACTCCTTTTGCAGCAGGTTCCGCTGCAGAAAATGCTGGAAAAGTAGCATACGATATGGGTATGCGTAAAGTAGAAGTTTATGTTAAAGGTCTAGGACCTGGAAGAGAAACTGCTATACGTTCTCTTCAAACAGCAGGACTAGAAGTAACATCAATCAATGATGTTACACCAATACCACATAATGGATGTCGTCCACCAAAACGCCCACGTGGTTAATTGTAATTGTATATAATCTATAGAATACTATAGAAAGGGAGGTTAGTTCATGTTACAATTTGAAAAACCAGAATATAAAATAGTTGATAAGGTAGAAAATAATTTTTACGGAAAGTTTGTATTAGAACCACTTGAAAGAGGTTTTGGTACAACAATAGGTAATGCTTTAAGAAGAGTTATGCTTTCATCTCTTCCTGGAAGTGCAATATCAAGTGTTAAAATTGATGGAGTTATGCATGAATTCCAAACTATCGATGGAGTTTATGAAGATGTTGCTTCTATAATTTTAAACTTAAAAGGTGTTGTAGTTAAAAATCATTCTAATACAATGAAGACTATAAGACTTAATGCATCAAAAGAAGGACCTGTTACAGCATCTATGATTGAACATGATGCAGATGTTGAAATAATTAATGGAGATAAAGTAATAGCAACTCTTGCTAAAGGCGGAAAATTAAACATGGAAATGACTGTTACTAATGGTCGTGGATATGTTGAAAGTGAAGTTAATGAGAAGCTTTTAGATATAAAAGAAGCTGGAGTTATTGCAATTGATTCATCTTATTCACCAATTGAAAGAGTACAATATAATGTTGAACCTGCTCGTGTTGGTCAAAATGAAAATTTTGATAAACTAACAATGGAAGTCACAACAAATGGTGCAATGAGACCAGAAGAAGCAATTGCTCTTGCATCACAAATATTAATTGAACACTTTAAATTACTTACTGATTTATCATCAATTGCAAATATAGGTGATATGATGGTAAAGAAGGAAGAAGATCCTAAGACTAAAGCACTTGAAACATCTATTGAAGACTTAGATTTTTCAGTACGTGCTTATAACTGCTTAAAACGTGCAGGAATTCATACATTACAAGATTTAGTTGACAAGAGTGAATCTGATATGATGAAGATTAGAAACTTAGGTAAAAAATCACTTAAAGAAGTACTTGATAAGATCAAAGATATGGGTCTTACACTTCGTGATGATGATTAATAGTAAGGAGGAATATTATGGCATATAGAAAATTAGGTCGTGATAACAAACATAGAAGAAGTATGCTTGCAACACAAACTAAACAAGTAATTATGAATGAAAGCATAAAGACAACTGAGACTCGTGCAAAAGAAACTCGTAAGTTTGTTGATAAAATGATCACTTATGGTAAAAAAGGTGATTTAGTATCAAGAAGAAAAGCATTAGCATTCTTACATAACGACAAAGAAGTAGTTAATAAACTATTTAATGATTTAGCTAAACGTTATGAAAACAGAAACGGTGGTTATACTCAAATTCTTAAGCTTGGTGAAAGACGTGGAGATGACAGCATGATGGTTATTCTTAAGCTTGTAGATGAGGAGAGTAAGACAGAAGTAAAAGCCGCTAAAAAGGAAGAAGCTCCTAAAAAAGTAGAAGCTAAAGAAGAAAAGAAAGCTGATACTAAGAAAGAAGCTAAAAAAGATGTAAAGAAAGAAACTAAATAGTTTCTTTTTCTTTTATTTTAATATATAATAGGAATAGAGGTGAGGCAGCATGAAGGCACTAATTACTGGAGCATCTAGTGGTATAGGTTTAGAAATGGCTAAGTATTTAGCTAAAAAGAAATGTGAACTTATACTAGTCGCACGTAATAAAGAAAAACTTGAAGAGTTACAAAGAACACTACCAACTAGAACTAAAATAATAGCACTTGATTTATCTGATATGCATATGGTTAAAGAACTTTATGTTTTAACAAAAAATGATGATATAGATATTTTAATTAATAATGCTGGATTTGGTAGTTGTGGATATTTTGATGAAGAACCACTTTCAAATGATATTAATATGATAAGAACAAATATTTTAGCAGTACATGTTTTAATAAAATCATTTTTAAAGGATATGGAGAAGAAAAATAGTGGATATATACTTAATGTATCGTCATCTGCTGGTTTTATGCCAGGAGGACCTTTAATGGCTACTTATTATGCTACTAAGTCTTATGTTTATAGTTTATCTAATGCAATATATCATGAGTTAAAAAGAAAAAAGAGTAATGTATCTATTTCTGTACTTTGTCCAGGACCTGTTAAAACTAATTTTAATAATGTAGCTCATGTCAAATTTAGTGTTAAACCTATGAGTGCTAAAGAAGTTGCTAAAGAGGGGATAGATGGTATGTTTAAAAAGAAGCTTTTAATTATACCTGGTACTAAGATGAAACTTACTAAATTCTTTTCTAGATTTGTTCCAACTAAAGCACTACTTTCTATGACATATAAAATACAGAAGAGAAAAATGAGGTAATATTATGATTGATTATAATAATGATTCATTAGTATAAATTAGTGAAATAAAGAAAGTTATAAAAAATGTTATAAATAAGGATTATCCATCTGTTAATAAAGTTATACTTTTTGGTTCTTATTCAAGAGGAGAAGCTACTACTAATAGTGATATAGATTTAGTATAGAAAATTCTCATAAATTTAAGGTTTAAAATCTTTTGGTTTTAGATATGCAATAATGGATGCATTAAAGAAAAATGTAGATTTAGTAAGGATACAAGATGTTGATAAAAATGCTAAGATATATAAAAATATTATGAGAGATGGAATTGTTCTATATGGGTAAAATAGAAATGAATAAAGATAAGTAGTTAATACTTCAGTCTTTAACTTATATGTCTTTTATAGTTGAGTTTATACAGAATTTATCATTTGATGATTTTATGAAAGATTATAAGCTTAGAATGAGTGTTATGTTTAATTTTATTCAAGTAGGTGAGCTTGAAAATAAATTTACATCTGATTTTGTCAATAAATATTCTGATATTAATTTTAGAGATATAGTTGGTTTGAGAAATTTTGTAGTACATAATTATTCTGGAGTTGATTATGAACTTGTATATGATACTTCTATAAATGATATTAATACATTAGAGAAAAATTATAGAGGTATATTAGAAAGCAATTATAATGTTGATGATGAATATATTTCACAATATATTAAATATTATAGATAAACAGGAAATTTTCAATCAAATGAATATGAATAAAAAGTTATGCACACATAATGTGCATGGCTTTTTTAGTTATTTAATTAAAAGTGGTCCAAATTTTGTGTAAATTGGTATGAAAAGTGGTCCAATTTTTGTGTAAATTGTTAATTTTATGTTGCTACTGAACTTGTAAAAAATAATACAAAGTTATATTACTGGTCTAATCCTGAAGTTGATTTTGTAACTAGAATTGGTGATGATATAATACCAATTGAAGTAAAGGCTGCAAATAACACACAAAGTAAGGCATTGAAAGCTTATATAGATAAATTTAATCCAAAATATAGTATTAGAGTTAGTACAAAAAACTTTGGATATAACCCAAATTCAAAAGTTAAATCAATACCTCTTTATGCAATATTTTGTATTAATAAGTATGATAATAAATAAAAAAAGCTATTCAAATAAGGAATAACTTTTTTATATAACTATTAAATTATAATTTATGCACTAATATTACATTTATTATGCTATAAATCGATTTGATATGGTCTATCTTTCGTACCATATCCAGATGTAATTCTAACTTCTGGTTTGAGATATAATGTGGGGCGTGATGTTCGATAAATGTTTGTATCATATGAATAGACGCCTGTTATCGTGCCATCATATACAATGATAGTTATTGTTTTTGAATCATTATTATTGTTAAGTGGTGTTAATGTCCATTGCCAAAGACCATTTACTATATAATTATTCTTTGCACATTGCCCTTCATTTGATATATTCCAATTATTATCATTTGCATTAATATTTATGCATGCTTTTCTTGTAAATTTTGTTGTTCCTGATGTTGCAAACCTATAGTCTGATGGATAGATAAGTCCTATTTTTCCTATCCAAATTGTTGCATGTTTGCTATAAACATCTTTTCCTCGCTCTGAATTGTAAAATTGTGTTGCTGTACCTTTAATAGTTGTACTACCTAAGTTCCAAACAACATTGTCTATCATAGATTTAGCTTCTAAAGAGAGTTCATTATAATATGTTTCATTTAATGTTGTTTTAAGTGATGATTGTGAATAATCATTAACATTATTCGTGTCAAAAGCTGATCCAGTATATGCTGATTCATTTCTTAATAATTTTATTCTTGTTTCTTTTTTTCCAGTTCCATCATCTATGTTATTCATAACACCTATTATTCTCCATAATTCATTATTAAATAATACATAGTTATTTGGATTTGCACCTATATATCTTAAATTATTATCCACTGTTTCATCATAAACTAAATTAGTTGTATCTAATTTTGATAAATTTGTAATAGCATCGGTTGCTATTCCAGGTTTTGCATATAATGGACTTGCAACTTTAATACTTAAACTATTCTTACTATCAACACTTTTTTCAAATAGTGCATTACTACTACCTATAATTCCTATACAGTTTATTATTGTTAAAACTGATAATGTTACTATACTTGTTTTTAATATTTTATTTAAATTCTTATTCATATTCTATTACCTCTATTTAAAGAATACTAAATTATTTGATTTATTCTACTTCATTTTGTAATGGTTTTTCTTCACATTGAATAAGTTTAAAGGCTTTTTTTTATTACAATTCTTTTATAGGGATTAGTGGTAAGCTTATATGGAAAACAGATTAAAACAATTAAGAAAATCTAAAAATTTATTACAACTGAAGGTTGCAATTGAGTTAAATATATCACAAGAGGCTTTATCTTCTTATGAAAATGGAACTTGATCTCCTGATCCTGGTATGCTTGTAAGATTAGCTGATTATTACAATACTTCTATAGATTATTTACTTTGTAGAACTGAATATGATATTCCTATAAATAAGATTAAGCCTAATGGTATATGTGATGATGATTTTAATTTAATTAATGATATAAATAAACTTTCTAAAGAAGATAAGAATACTATTAAAGAATTTGTTAAGTTCTTGGGTAGTAAGTAATTATCTTCTTTTTTTTGAAATGTTTGGTATTATTTAGTTAATGACTTTATATTGCTCGGTTGCATAGTCTGTAACTCTTATATAAGACTCTGTTTTTAATACTTATTCTTTTAATTCATTATAATATAAATCTTTATTTTCTTTCATAATACATTCTCTCCTTTTAAAAAAATATGTTTTATATAATAACATAAAGTTTTGTCTAATATTGTCTTTTACTTACTTTTTGGTAAGTATATTACTAAAAAGTGCATACTTCTCAAAACAAAAATATGATGATAAAATATAATTTATAATGTAAAGATAAAAAGTAGGTGCTTATTATGGAACTTGATTTTTTAATCAAATATTTACTTAATGAAAGAGGAGAAGATTCTAGTTATGTTGATTCTTTAAGTTTAGAAGAGAAAGAAAAACTTTATAGAGGTCTTGTTAATATTAGAGAGCCTAAAGAGATATCTAATGAATACTTAAAAGCAGAAGATAAATATTTAAAAAGTAAGTTAATTAATGTTACTGCTTCATCTTCTATTAAGTGTTTGGATGGCACTAATATTGCTTTTTGGCTTGGAGATATTACTAAGCTTAAAGTAGATGCAATTGTAAATGCTGGTAATTCTGGTGGTACTGGATGCTATCTTCCTAATCACAATTGTATCGATAATCAAATTAATACTTTTGCTGGTGTTAGATTAAGACTTGCTTGTAATGAAATTATGAAGAAGTTAAGATTTAATTTAGAAACTGGTAAGGCAATTATTTCTAAAGGATATAATTTACCATGCAAGTATGTTATTGAAACAGTAGGTCCTATTTTTGAAGGTATTCTTAATAATAAAATAAAGGAAGAACTTAGTCTTTGTTACATTAATTCTTTAAAGCTTGCTGTTAAAAACAATATTAGATCTATTGCTTTTCCATGTATTTCAACTGGAGTATTTGGCTTTCCTAAGAAAGATGCTTCTATAATTGCAATTAATACTGTTAAAGAGTTTTTAAAGGATAATGATAAAATTGATAAGGTAATTTTCTCATTATACAGTAAGGAGGATTTAGATATATATGAATCTAACTTTAAATAAATTAAAAGAAATGATTAATGAAAGTGATGCTATATTAATAGGAGGAGGATCAGGACTATCTACTGCCTCTGGTGTTTCTATGGGTGGTAATGGCTTTCAAGAAAATTTTAAGCCTTGGATAGATAAGTATCATTTTAAAGATTTATATACTTCTTCTTTTTATAATTTTAAAACTGAAGAAGAAAAATGGGCTTACTTTGGAAAATATATCAAATATATTGATATAGATATGGAAGGTAAAGAACTCTATAAAAAGATATATAAGCTTGTTAGAGGTAAAAACTATTTTGTTATAACTACTAATACTGATGATCAATTCTTTAAAACTGGTTTTGATAAAAAGAAAATATTTAGAGTACAAGGATCATACAGACTTTTACAATGTTCTACACCATGTCATGACAAGCTTTATGATGCAGAGGATATTTGTAATAAGTTAGTTCAAAATATAGATAAAGATTTAAAAGTACCTAGTAATTTAGTTCCGAAGTGTCCTAAGTGCGGAGAGAATATGGAAGTTAATTTAAGAAAAGATGGAACATTCGTACAAGACAGTAATTGGTATAGTATGGCTAATAGATATGACAAATTCTTAAATGATAATAAGGATAAAAAGGTTTTATTTTTAGAGTTTGGTGTAGGATTTAATACTCCTAGTATTATAAGATTTCCATTTGAAGAGATGACATCTAAAAATAAAAATTTCACTTTAATTAGATTCAATAAAGATAGTAGATGTTTTTATAATATGGGTTGTAGATTTATAGAAGTTAGAGAAGACTTAAACAAATTTTTTAGTTAAGTCTTTTTCTTTACACTCTTTACACTCTTTTAAGTCTCTTTGATTATCATAATTTTTCTTTTAATAGTATAATGATATGTGAGGAGTGAGGCACTTTGGATATTGTTACAGAATCTATTCGTGAATTTTTAAAAGCATCTTTTAATAAAGATCCAAAGGACCTTTTAATTAGTGATGCACTTTTAGTTGAGTTTATTACTCTTGATGGTATGGATTATGAAGGTCATACTGTTGATACTTCTTTTAATGATTTAAGATATTTTAAGAATTTAAAGTATTTGGAAGTTTGTAATACTATGATTAGTAATGCATCTATTAATATTCTTTCATCTTTTGATAGACTTGAAAGTGTTGTATTTAGAAATTGTACTTTTAGTAAATCTATTAGAAATTTTAATAAGCTTACAAATATAAAATGTATAAGAATTATTAATCCTAAGAATTTTAGTTTAAATTATATAAGTAATTTGAATAATTTAAAAAGAGTTTATGTTAGTTCTTGCTTTATACCAAGTCTTAAACCTATTAACAAACTTATACTTGATGCATTAGACATCAGTAACACAAAGCTTGGATCTGATTCTTTTAAATATATAAATACTAAGTATTTAGTTATTAGTAAAGATGAATATTTAAAATATGAAAACTCTATTTTAAAGCTTAACTGTAAAGTTATGGTTATGGGTGATAAGACTTGTGGATATTTTATAGAGAAATGGATTAATTAGGAGTGGGTTATATGAATACTGATAGTGTTTTAAAAAGAAATTTAGCTGATCTTAATATGGCACATAATTTAGCTTCTATTTATAATAATGAAGATTTAAAAAATTATGTTAATAAAAGAATTAATAATATCAATAAGAATTATAATTTATATAGTTATTTATCTATTAATAATGCAGTTGATTCTTATGCAATAGATTTACAACTTTTTATAAGAATAAGTGATATTACACATGATTTAGATAGCAAAGACTTTTATAAGAGTAGGTTAATTGATTTATTTAAGAATTTTGATTATTTAAAAAGTAAAGAAGATTTAAGTAGTTTAATTTAAAAAGGAGACTTTATTTATCTCCTTTTAATATTTTCTTCATTTTAGATTTAGATTTTACATTGTTACCAATTATTTCTGAAACATCTGTTATTGTTATAAATGCTTTGTCATCTATTTCTTCTGCTATTTTTTTAAGTTCTGGTATTTCAAGACGAGTAAGTACACAATATAAAACACTTTTATCACCTGATATTAATCCTTCACCTTTTATTTTTGTTGTTGTTCTGCCTAACCTTTTATATATTTCTTTTGTTATTTCGCCATCGTTATCTGTTATTATAAGTGCTGCTTTTCCTTGATCAAGTCCTGTTACAACAAAGTCTATTACTCTATAGTTTATATAATATATTAATAAGGAAAGAAGAGCTCTTTCAACTCCAAACATTGCTCCTGCAATTAAAAATATAATTATGTTTATAAAAAGTGTTATTTTAGATGATGATATCATATATTTTTTGCTTAATACTGTTGATAAGCTTCCTATTCCATCTGTGCATCCACCATTTCTAACGATTATCCCAGATCCTATTCCAAGAAGAAGACCTCCATAGACTGCAACTAATAAAATGTTATTTGTAACACTTTCAAAATGTGAGAAGTAGTAAAGACTTAATGAGTAAATTATCATTACGTAAATTGATTTTTTAAGAAAGTTTTTACCAATACTTTTATATCCTATATATACAAGAGGTATATTTATAATTATTGTTAGTAAACTTACTGGAATATTTGTAACTTTTGAAATAATCATTGATATACCTGTAACTCCACTATCTAGCATTGCATTTGGCATAAGAAAGCATTCAACAGCATAACCTAAAATTAATGCTCCAATTGCCATTAGAATATATGAAAGTAATTCTTTCCCCTTTTTATTTTCTTTTGTTTTCATATAAGTACCTACCTTATAAGTAATTATATAATATTTTTAAAATTGTGTAAATTTATATTTTTATATTTTATATTTTGTGGTACACTAGTTGTAGTTGGGGGAGTGATTTTTATGAATGAAAAGTTAGATGAAATTTTTAAAGGTATTAAATTTAAAAGAGCTTATGATTTAGATAAAATTTATGAAAAAGTAAATGAAGTAGATAGTAGTTTAACTAAGGATGATGTTAAAGAGTATTTGGATAGTAAGGTAGATTCTTATGATTTTTTTAAGACTCCTAATAATAAGTATGAACCAATTTCTAAGACTAGTTTTAGAGTTGGAGTTTATAATGGAAAAGGTGTAGTTAAGTGTGGTGCATATAACTATAACATAGATGATAAAAATATTAATGGAGCGATTGGTTCTGACTTAGTTCTTATTGATACATCAGGTGGCATTAATAGAATTAGAAAAGTTATAAGTAGAGATTTAAAGTATGTCATGGGTGAAGTTTATAAAGATGGTTCTTCCTACTACATTAAACCTATTGATGAAGATAAACAAAATTTAACTATTAGAGTGCCAGGTGATGAACACATTGAAGGTATGAGAGTATATGCATATCTTGATAATATGATTGGCGATAATTATTATGATGCACATATTGTTAAGAAGTATGGATTTAAAGATGATCCTGGACGAGATATTTTAGATGAAGCTTACAAATATGGTGTTGTTGATTATATGGATGATGCTATAGAAAAGGAGCTTGAGCTTATTCCAAAGAAAGTTTTACCAGCTGACTTTATTGGCAGAAGTGATTTAAGAGACAAAGAAATATTTACAATTGATGGAGTAGATACAAAAGATATGGATGATGCAGTTAGTTTAGAGACTCTAGAAAATGGTAATTTCTTGTTAGGCGTTCATATAGCAGATGTTCCAAATTACGTTAAAGAAGGATCTGCAATTGATAAAAGAGCATTTGAACTTGGATTTAGTTATTATCTTGCAAATAAGGTTATTCCAATGCTTCCTCATGAACTTTCTAATGGAATATGTTCTCTTAATCCTGATGTTGATAGATTAACAATTACTGTTTTTGCAGAAATAGACAGACATGGTAATATTAAAGGACATAATATAGAGCTTGGTGTTATTAAGTCTAGATTAAAAATGGATTATGATAATGTCAATAATATTTTAGATGATAAAGAATTTGATTCTAAATATATTCCTTTTGTTAGAACTCTTAAAAATATGTATTTATTATCACTTATATTAAGGAAAAAGAGAATGAAGGAGGGTGCAATTGACTTTGAAAGAGATGAATTAAAATTAATTACAGATGAAGATGGAAGCGTTAGCGGTTTATCAAGAAGAATTCAAAGAAAAGCTGAAAATATGATAGAAGAGTTTATGCTTGTTGCAAATACTGTTGTTGCAACTGAGTTTTACTATAATAAACTTCCATTTATATATAGAAATCATGGTAATCCTGATCCTGAAAAAATAAATGATTTTATTTATATGATTAATCATTTGGGATACAAAGCTAATATGGATTCTGATACTCCTAATGTGTGTCAAAAGCTTGCTATTTTACTTAACAAAAGTCATAATGAACTTTCTGATATGCTTAAGCTTTCATTAATTAAATGTCAAAAAAGAGCAGAATATAGTGCTGAAAATAAAGGACACTTTGGACTTGCATTACCATGCTATACACATTTCACTTCACCTATAAGACGTTATCCAGATTTAACAGTTCATAGACTTATTCATAAATTTATTATTGAAAAGGATTTTGATAAAAAAGATTTAAAGTCCATATCTAAGAAACTTCCTGTAATTGCAGAACAATCAACACAAAGAGATAAAGCAGAGGATAATTGTGAGAAAGAAGTTATGCGTATGAAATGTGCTGAGTATATGGAAAATCATATTGGTGAGAATTTTATTGGAACCGTTGTTTCACTTGATAGTAATGGTATGGATGTTGAACTTGATAATATGATAACAGGTAGAGTTAGACGTAAAGATTTAGATTATGATTATGAACTTAATGATGCTACTTTTTCTTATATGTCTCTTAATGGATTTGATGATTATTATTTAGGTGATGTCTTAAATCTTGAGTGTATTAGAGCATCAAAGGAAGATAGAATAATCGATTTTAAAGTACTTTCTAAGTATAAAGAAAACAATAATATAAACAAAAATGAAATAAATAGAGAAAAAATTCTAAAAAAAGATGAAAAATCTAAAATTTTGTATTATAATGTTAACAAGGGAAGAAAATAATTATTCTTTCTAATGCCGACTTAGCTCAATTTGGTAGAGCAACACATTCGTAACGTGTAGGTCAGAGGTCCGATTCCTTTAGTCGGCACCATGTTGAATTTAAAAGTACTTTTTAATTAGTACTTTTTTTGTTTGAAATTAAATTTTTAAGAATTAGTGTAAAGCTAAATTATTTTTTTATATAATAGGGAAGTCATATATAATTTTATAATAAATCTTAAATTTTTCTTTTAATATCAATAATTTGTTGATATAATAAAGTTAGTTACAAAGGTGGTGGTTCGTTTGAAAAATATATAGGGCATACAAGTTTAGAATGTATCCTGATAAATGTACTAAATCTAAACTTAATTCATTTATGGGAACAAGTAAATTTATATGTAACCACTATCTTGATTTAAAAGATAAATATTATAATGAGTTAAATATTAATTATAATATTAGTGATATGAAGAAAGATATTAGATAGTTCCATGAGAGAAGTATTGAGGCAGATTAAATATAAATATTGGAACTAAAAACTTAAGTGTAAGAAAATGGAAATGCAGTAAATGTCATAGCATTAATGATAGAGATATAAATGCAAGTATAAATATATTAATGGAAGGAATAGAAAAGTATTATTAAGAACATTTAGAATTAGTAAAATAAAATTATTAATTACTTTTGTTCTTTCTAAAATGTTATAATGTTTACAGGAGGATTAATTATGTATTATTTTAAAAAAGATGACAAAATGTCTTATAAGTATAATGTAACTTTTGATGAAGAAAAGGTTAAAGAATTAAGGGAAAAAATTATTTATAAATGTGGTATTAAGAAACATTATGAATATGAAAGCGACTCGTTTTATCCAAATTTTTATTCTGGACTTATTAGTAATTATAAAGAGTATCCTGTTGGAGATAATGAGTATGATACTGAGACTAGAACTATTTATCATTATAGTTATGATAAAATAGAACCACCTTATTTAGCTAGATTAATTGATAGACTTGTTGTTGATGATTCAACTTCAATTCCTTTGATATTAAATTACGATGTAAAAAAAGAAGAATCAGTTGATGATAAAATTGATAAATTAAACGAGAGTTTAAAAGTATTAGATACAAAAGATATATCTAAAATTAAAACTAAGCTTAGTGAACTTGAAGATTTAATTGATGAGAAAAAGTTGAATGAAAATAGAGAAAAAATAGATCCTTACTATAAAGAACTTTTAGGTTTAATAAAGTTTAATTTAGTAGATTCAATATGCAATGATGAAATTGATAGGGTGAAAGATTTTCTTAATGTTAATAAAGTATTAGTAAAAAAATAAGAGATGTTTATATGCTAGATGGAATTGAAATATTTGCACAAAGTAGTATTAAGATATCAAGAGATAAAATTATTTATTTTGATCCTTATAAGATACCTAAGAGTTTTAATGATGCAGATTTAATATTTATAACCCATAGTCACTTTGATCATTTTTCTGAAGAAGACTTAAGAAAGGTAATCTCTTTTAATTCTATTATTATTGCACCATACGATTTAAAAGAGTCTATTAAAAATTTGGGATTTAAGGATAATAATGTTTTATTTGTTGAGCCTAATAAAGAGTATGATGTAGATGGAATGAAATTTTCCACAATACCTGCTTATAACATTAATAAGCCATATCACCCTAGAAGTAATAACTGGGTTTCATATATTGTTAATATTGATAATTATGTTTATTATATAGCAGGTGATACTGATTTAACAGTGGAAGCTAAAAAAGTTAAATGTAATGTTGCTTTTGTACCTGTTGGTGGAGTCTATACAATGAACTATAAGGAAGCTTTTTATCTTATTAATATAATTAAACCTGATGTTGCGATACCGATTCATTATAAAACTGTTGTAGGAACAGATGTGGATGCTAATAATTTTATTTCACTTTTAGATAAAAGTATTAAAGGTAAGATTTTTTATTAATCTTATTTTTTTCTTTAATTAAAAATATTCTACTAAAAAATTAAGCAATAAAAAAAGTTGAAAAAGAAAAACTTGATAAGATATTGGAAGCATGTATTTTTGCTCCTACTGCAATTAATAAACAATTTTTAAGATTTATGTTGTGGAGTTTAGTGCTGGACTTAGTAAAATTAATAAAGCAACTAATATAGGTATAGATAATATTTGGATTAAACTTTATGATAGTGATATTTTAAAAAGTATCACTAACTTTTCATCTTCAATATGGTAAGTGCATCCATTTCGTGAAGGTAACACGAGAACTATTGCAGTATTTATAGAAAAATATTTAAATTATTTAGGTTATCATGTTGATAATAAGTTGTTTAAAGATAACTCTATATATTTTAGAAATGCTTTGGTTAGAAGTAATTATTTAGGAATAAGGGAAAATAAAACATATTTAATAAAGTTTTATGAAAATTTATTATTAGGCAAAAATAATGATTTACATTCTGAAGATTTAATAGTTAAAGAATTATTTTAAAAGTTATTTATTGTAAAAAGGTTTTTTCAAAGATAATGTGACATGGAGTATTTCCTTATCAACTTTAGAATAAAGATGATAAATAGTAATTTGTGAATAGGTGATAGTATGATAAGAGAAAATTTATATAATATATATCATCTTTTCTATAATTATATCTGTATACTATATATATAATCTAATTCATAGTTATATTTGGTTACTTTTATTTCATTAATTATTGTTTAATTGATAAAAATAAAATATAATACTTGTAGGAGTATGGTTGTATGAATAAGAAAAATTATAAAATTATTGGAATTATTATAATATTAGTTATTATTTTAATAATTATATTTAATAGTACAAGAGTTATACCTAATAAATATTATAGTAAGGTTGAAACTGGTGGAAATATTGAATCTAAATATATGAGTTTAGGTAAGTATGATGTATCAAAGTATGAAGAAGATGCTAAACAAAATTTTAAAAAGTATATTATCTATTATCCTAGTGAACTCGAAAATGAAGATAAGAAGTATCCTGTTGTTATATTTTTAAATGATACTAATTTAACTGCATCAAAATATTATAAGTTACTTGAACATATGGCATCATGGGGATTTATTGCAGTTGGAACTGAATCTTCATATGATTGGAATGGAGTTTCAGCAGATTTAGTTGTGAATCATTTAACGAGTCTTAATTCTAGAAAGAAATATAATGATAAAAATAATATTTTTTATAATAGTATTGATTTAGAAAGTGTTGGAATTGAAGGATTTGGTGAAGGAGCTATTGGTGCAATTAATGCTGTTTCTAAAGATGAGAATAGTAGTATTTTTAAATGTGTAGTAATGATTTCACCTATAGGTAAAGAAGTATCTAATAATAATGAATGGTATTATGATGCTAAAAATGTTGATATTCCTTCATTAATTATTAATGGTGATAAAGATAATGATAATAGGAGTGATGATAAAAATATTTATAGTGATATTTCTAATGATAAAATATTCTTAATAAGAAAAAATGCTGATTATAAAAAAATGTATTATTCTGCAGATGGTTATATAACTGCATGGTTTATGTATTATCTTAAGAACGATAATGGCGCTTCCAAAGCTTTTCTTGGAGATAGTGCTGAAATACTTAGTAATAAACTTTATAAAAATATTGAAAAAAATATGTAAATTATTCTTTTTTCGACTTTATTCGACAAATTACGACACTTTGATATGATAAAATATTTCATAAATCAAAAAAGGGGATTTGGTTTATGAAAGAAAAATATTATTATATAGAAATAAAAAAACTACTTCTTAAATATGAAAATACTGAAAAATGTGATGATACACTACTTAATACATATTTTGATGTTGGAAAGTTAGTAGAAAGTGCTTGCTTAAAATTTGGAGATAAAATTATTTTATCGCTTTCTAGTAGATTGATGGAAGAGGTTAGTACTAAATATAGTGCACATTCCTTACATGTAATGAAAAAATATTATGAAAAATTTCATAAATAAAGCTCGAATCATTAAAAAAAATATGTTAATATATTATTAGGTTGTGGTAATATGAATCAAGAAAAAGTTGGTAAAATAATAAAAAAAATAAGAATAGAAAATAATCTTACTCAAGAAAAATTTGCTGAAGAATTAGGTGTTACTTATCAAGCAGTATCAAAATGGGAAAATGGTAAAAGTTTACCTGATATATCCTTAATAAAAGAAATATGTAATAAATATAATATTGATATTAACAGCTTTTTAGATGGTGATAATGTAAAGAATAAGAAAAATATTAAGTTAATTATAATTTTTTTAATTATGTTTTTTATATTAATAGTTTTTCTTATATTACTTAATCATAATGATTCAAATTTTGAATTTAAGCAAATTTCTTCATCTTGCTCTTCATTTACATTAAATGGAACTGCTGCTTATAACAAAAATAAAACATCACTTTCTATTAGTGACATTGATTTTTGTGGTGATGAAAATGATATTATATATGATAGTTTAGATTGTAAATTATATGAGGAAAATGGTGTAAAAAAGAACATAATATCTAGTTGTAATAGTGGTAAGGATAAATCTCTTGAGAGTTATATTAAATCAATAAAAATAAATGTTAATAATTATAATTCTATGTGTAAAAATTTTAGTGATGCCAATATGTATATAGAAATAAATGCTAAAGAGGGTAGTAAAACTGATATTTATAAAATACCTTTAAAGCTTAAAAATAATTGTTAATGTGAATGATAAAGTATTTAATTTGTTAAAATTTTTTTCAAAAGTTAGTGTTGTTACATATAAAGATATTGCAGAAAAGTTGGATAATAAGAATTATGCTAGAGTAGTTGTTAATAGCAAAGAAATTTTATCTTCATCTTATGCTTTTGCTGGAATAGAAGAGCAGAAAAGAAGATGCAAGGAAGATAGCTCTAGAATGGATTAAATCTGATATAAAATAAAAAAATACAAGAAAAAAAGCTAGAATTTAACATTTCTTGTTTTTTTACCTTGCAATAAATACAATTTATTGGTAAAATATAGATGTATTTTTTATGGCGGAATTGGTGAAGTGGTTAACACGCCGGTTTGTGGCACCGGTATGCAAGAGTTCGATCCTCTTATTCCGCCCCAGTTTGAATTTAACGTTGAGTAATCAACGTTTTTTTTTCAATAAAAAAAGGAATTTTTAAATTCCTTTTTGATCACATCTAGGCCAGTATTCTTTAACTAAATAGAAATTCTTTCCATAATCAAATGCTA
>ONQM01000023.1 GCA_900319955.1 uncultured Eubacteriales bacterium
CCAATCATATTCATTTTCTAAATTTTTAATATCTTTCTTCATATCACTAATATTATAATTAATATTTAACTCATTATAGTATTTATTCTTTAAATCAAGATAGTGGTTATATATAAATCTAGTTGTTCCCATAAATGAATTAAGTTTAATCTCTGTATCCTTATCAGGATACATTCTAAACTTATATGCCTTATATATTTTCAAGCGAACCACCACCTTTGTAACTAATCTTATTATACGGGCAAATTGTTGATATTAAAAGGAACATTTAAGATTTTTTATAATTTTTCCATGACTTTCCTATTATACAAAAATAAATAAAAAAAGACTTATTTTAGAAAGTCATCTATTGTCATAAGTCTTTTATCTATATCATCTAAATTAACTGTTTCTTTTGCAGGTTTTTCTGGTGTCTCTACTATATCTTCTTCTAATTTGCATTCAATAAACGCATCATCAACCTTAGACTTTTCAAATTCTTTTCCAGTTGAATATCTATCAAGTATAGGTAAATCTGTTACTTTAATGTATTCAATATTAGAATTCTTAAGTCCTATTCTTTCTTTAGAATCTGTTATGAATGTTTTAAGTACTTTATAAGGTTTACTCTTTACTTCTCTAAGTATTAGAAGACCTTTTCTGCTTCTTGTCATGAGTTCAAACTCTGAAAGTCTAATTCGCTTGCCTGTTGCTCTATCAGTAATTAAAGAAATATATTCATCACTATCATCAAAAAGGTTTGCTGATGCTACATAATCATTTTTAAGAGTAATAGCTTTAACTCCACTTGAACGAGTCCCCGTTACTGGAACATCGCTGCACTTAAATGAAAGTCCATAACCACTATGAGTACTTATAAATATATTTTCTTTATTTTCTAAGAATGCTGATACTACTGTGTCTCCCTCTTTTAATTTCATACAAGTTATTGGTTTAGAATATCTTGAAACATCAAAATCTTTTAAAGGACTTTTCTTTATCATACCATTTTTAGAAACCATCATTATATTAATGTCTACTTTAAAATCTTTAACTGCAATTGCAGATACTGGAAATTCACCTTCTGAAAGTTCTACAATATTACTTATGTGTTTACCCATATCTTTCCATTTAATATCAAATATCTTATAAACTGGAATATAAAGATAATTTCCAAGTGATGTAAAGACAAGTAGTACATCTCTTGTATTTGCATGACTAAGAAGTATATTGTAATCATTATCTTTCATTACTGGATCATCTTGTGAAGCCTTATAACTTTTGAAACTAGTTCTCTTAATATATCCATCATGAGTAAGAGAAAGTACTACATCTTCATCTGGTATCATTGCTTTAGTATCAATCTCTAAGCTTGTAACCTCATCTTTAATAATTGTCCTTCTAGGATTACCATACTCTTTCTTAATAAGTTTTAACTCTGTTGTCATAACGTGTTTAAGTGCTTCATCATTAGAAAGAATTAATCCCCATACTTCAACCTTTTTCTTTAAATCATCTATTTCATTTTGAACATCTAATATGTCAGTATTAGTTAATCTATAAAGTTGCATCTCAACTATATATTTAGCTTGTTCATAATTAAAATCAAATTCTTTAATTAAGTTGTTAATAGAATCTGCTTTATTTTTAGATGCACGTATTACTTTAATAACTTCATCAAGTATTGAAAGAGCTCTCATAACTCCTTCTAAAACATTAAGTCGCTCTTCTGCCTTTTTCTTATCATACTTTGTTCTTCTAGTTACAACTTCCTTTTGATGAGCGATAAATGCATCTAATATATCTAGTATTCCAACATACTTAGGTCGCTTATTTACAATAGCAACCATATTGAAATTATAATTTGTTTGAAGATCAGTATTCTTGTATAAATATTTAAGTATTAAATCTGCATTAGCTCCTTTTTTAAGAACTATTACAAGACGTGCCATATTTTGATAATCAGATTCATCAATAACATCAACTATTCCATCAATCTTTTTATCAAGTTTAATATCAATTATCTTTTTAACTAATTGATCTTTAACTATCCCATATGGAATTGACTTTACAATTATTTCTTTATGTCCTTTATTATCAACTATCTCACAATCTGCTTTTAAAACAACTTTTCCTTTACCTGTCTCATAAGCTTTTATTAAATCATCTTTTCCCTCAATTACTCCACCTGTTGGAAAGTCAGGTCCTGGAACAATATTCATTATTGTTTCAAGTTTACAATTAGGGTTTTCTATTCTTTTAACAGTTGCATCAATAACTTCACTTAGATTGTGTGTTGGTATATTTGTTGCATATCCTGCAGATATTCCAGAAGATCCATTAACTAAGAGATTAGGAAAACGTGCAGGTAAAACAGTAGGCTCAAGTTCCGTATCATCAAAGTTATAAGTCATCTCAACAGTATCTTTTGAAATATCTTCAAGCATAGTTTCTGCAATCTTAGAAAGTCTAGCTTCAGTATAACGCATTGCAGCAGGTCCATCGCCATCAATAGATCCATTGTTACCATGAATATCTACAAAACATTCTCTCATCTTCCAAGGCTGGCTTAAATGAATTAAAGCATCATAAATAGATGAATCACCATGTGGGTGAAAGTTACCCATAATATAACCAACTGCTTTAGCACTCTTTTGATATGGTTTATTATATGTATACCCTGCTTTATGCATTGCAAATAAAATTCTTCTTTGAACAGGCTTTAATCCATCTCTAACATCTGGTAAGGCGCGTTCCTGAATGATTTCTTTAGAATATCTTCCAAAACCATCCTCCATTATGACATCTAGACTGCAGTCATTTACTTCTTTTCCTATTGTATTTACAAAATCATCTTTTTTTCTTGCCATCTTATCAACTACTTTCTAAAATTATCTTCAAGTGTAAAGTCAACATTTTCGTTGATCCACTCTTTACGAGGAGCAACCTCATCTCCCATTAGTACGTGAATACGCTTTTCTGCAAGAGATGCATCATCAAGTGTAACTCTAATTAAACGTCTATTTTTAGGAGACATAGTTGTATCGTAAAGTTCATCTGCATCCATTTCACCAAGTCCTTTAAATCTTTGCAGTTTGTAAGGTTTATCGCCTAATTCTTTTCTTCTTTTCTCTAATGCTTCATTAGTTGCAATATACTCTTTTTCACCTTTTTTACCAGTTTCAACTGAATAAAGTGGTGGTGTTGCAATATAAAGCATTCCGTGTTCTATAAGTGGCCTCATAAACTTATAAAAGAATGTTATTAAAAGTATTTGTATGTGAGATCCATCAACATCGGCATCGGTCATTATAATTACTTTACCATAATTAGATTCTTTATAATCAAAGTTATCTCCAATGCCTGCTCCAATTGCATATTCTATTTGTCTTAATTCTGCATTATTTTCAATATCTTTTTCAGATGCTTTTTCAGTATTTAAGACTTTACCACGAAGTGGAAGAATCGCTTGATGCTCACGGTCTCTATAACTCTTAGCAGAACCACCCGCAGAATCACCCTCTACTAAGAAAAGTTCATTGTGAGCATAATCTCTTCCAGTTGCTTTTGCAAGCTTTTCAGATAAAATCCTTTCTTTGTTATTTTTCCCTTTTGTAGAATTTCTTGCAGCTTCCCTAGCCTTACGTGCAGCCTCACGTGCAACCTTACTTTTTAAACTCTTATTTAGAATATCAGTTGCAACTGATTTATTTTCCTCTAAGAAAACTCTTAAATTTTCAGTAACTACCGAATCAACTGCAGTACGAGCAGCAGGAGTACCAAGCTTTCCTTTAGTCTGTCCTTCAAACTGAAGTATGTCTTCTGGTATCTTAAGAGCAATAACTGCAGTTAATCCTTCTCTAACATCAGACCCATCTAAACTACCATCTTTTTCTTTAATTAATCCATGACTTTTAGCATAGTCATTAAAAACTCTTGTTAAAGCTGTCTTAAAACCAACTTCATGACTTCCACCATCAACTGTTTTAACATCATTTACAAAAGAAATTATGTTTTCACTATAAGTATCTGTGTACTGCATAGCAACATCTACTTCGATTTTATCTCTTGTGCCAGTTATATTTAAAACTTTATGAAGAACATTTTTACCTTCATTTAAGTATTCTACAAATTCCTCTATTCCTCTTTTATAACAGAAGCTAGCATCTCTTCCAGTTTCTTCATCAAAAACCTCTATTGTAATACCTTTAAGTAAGAAAGCAGACTCCTGCATTCTCTCACAAATAGTTGTGTATGAAAAAGTTGTACTTTGAAAAATAGTATCATCTGGTAAAAACTTAATTGTTGTACCAGTTTTATTTGTTTTACCAATCTTTTTAAGTGGAACAGTTACATTGCCTCCATTTTCACATTTCATGTAATATATTCCACCATCTCTACAAATAGTAGCTTCCAAGTATTTAGAAAGTGCATTAACAACAGAAGAACCAACTCCATGAAGTCCTCCAGATACTTTGTATCCAGATGTTTCAAATTTACCTCCAGCATGAAGTACAGTAAGTATAACTTCTGGTGTAGGGTGTCCAGATGAATGCATTCCAACAGGCATACCACGACCATGATCTTCAACCGAAACAGATCCATCTTTATAAAGTACTATTTTAATATAATCTCCGAACCCATTTATCGCTTCATCTATTGAGTTATCTACTATTTCCCAAACAAGATGATGAAGACCTCTTTTATCAGTTGAGCCTATATACATACCTGGACGCTTTCTAACTGCCTCTAATCCTTCTAGTATTTTTATTGAACTGTCATCATATTTAAGTGCCATTGTATATTCCCTCCTAGTTTCATTATATAAGAAAAATCTTTATTTTAAAAGACTTTATCTTATTTTTTTATGTTCCTTTGTTATGATAGCAAAAAAAAGAAAAAAATTCAAATGAAAAAATCAAAAAAAGAAGTTATAAAGCTTCTTTTAATATATTGTATCTTCATAAAGAACAACATCATTTTTCTTAAGAGATTTTTTAACATCAATTACTCTTTGATTAGACGAACCTTTCCACATAAGTTTAGGATTAGAAAGATCTATTTTAAACTGTCCATCAACTAAAACATCAATGTAATTAAATACTTCATTTTCTTTAACATCATCAAATAAGAATCCTGTCCATACCCAAAGACTTTTTTCAGGATAAAGTTCTTTAAACTTCTTAGCAATCTTAGTTGTCGCTTCAATATTATTCGGATGAAGTGGTTCACCACCAAGTACAGAAAGTCCAACTACCCAGTCTTTAGAACATAAATTCATTAGATGCTCTATAACATCATCTGTTAACTCTTCTCCACCTTTAAAGTCCCATGTCTCAGCATTAAAGCATCCTTTACAGTGAAAAGCACATCCTTGTAAGAATATAGATACTCTAACACCAGGTCCATTTGATATATCCATCTTTCTTATTTTATTATATCTTGCCATTATTTATCTTTCTTTTTAGATGATTTTTCTTTCTTACTAACTTTATCAGAATCATCATCTTTATTATCTATATGAAGTACTCTTTCTTTTATCTCTTCAGTCCTACCTTTATTCCAGAAATTTGTTCCAATATAACCACAAGTTCTTCTAGCAACATTAAGTGTTGCATGATCTCTATTACCACAATTTGGACAATACCATTCTAGATTATCATCAATTAAAATCTCGCCATCATATCCACACTTCTGACAATAATCAGACTTTGTATTTAATTCAGCATACATAATATTGTTATAAATAAACTTAATAACTTCCATTACTGTATCAAGATTATTTTGTAAGTTTGGTGTTTCAATATATGAAACTGCTCCACCTGGTGAAAGTTTCTGGAATTCAGATTCTAGTTTTAATTTTGTAAATGCATCAATTTCTTCAAATACAGGTACATGATAACTATTAGTTATATAGTCTCTATCAGTTATACCTTTAATTTTACCAAATCTCTTTTGAAGACACTTAGCAAACTTATATGTAGTTGACTCAATTGGTGTTCCGTAAACAGAATAGTCAATATCTTCTGCTTTTTTCCATTTCTCACATGCATCATTTAAATGCTGCATAACTTTTAATCCAAACTCTTTGCCTACTCCATTATCAGTATGAGAGTGTCCTGTCATATATTTAACGCATTCATAAAGACCTGCATATCCAAGAGATATTGTAGAATATCCATGATGTAATAATTCATGAATAGACTCACCCTTATCAAGGCGAGCTATAGCACCATGTTGCCAAATAATAGGTGCAACATCAGATGTAACTCTAGACAATCTCTTGTGTCTTATTTGTAATGCTCTGTGACAAAGTTCAAGTCTTTCATCAAAAATTTTCCAGAACTCATCCATATCTTTATTAGATGATAGTGCAACATCAGGTAAATTAATAGTTACAACACCTTGATTAAATCTACCATAATATTTGCCTTTTCCTTCTACATAATTTTTAGCTTTAGCAATATTTCCTAAATGCATTGTTCTATCTGGTGTTAAGAAACTTCTACATCCCATACAAGGATAGCAGTCTCTTCCACCATCTTCATTAACCTTCATCTCTTTCATAACTTTTTCAGAAATATAATCAGGTACCATTCTTTTAGCAGTACATTTAGCAGCAAGTTTTGTTAAATAATAATACTTACCATCTTCTCTTATATTATCTTCTTCAAGTACATATAAAAGTTTAGGGAATGCTGGAGTTATATATACTCCTTTTTCATTCTTCATGCCTTCTATTCTTTGATTTAAGAACTCTTCAATAATCATTGCAAGTTCATCTTTATACTCATCAGTTTCACCTAAATACATACAAACAGAAAGGAATGGAGCTTGACCATTAGTTGTAGTCATAGAATTAATTTGATACTGAAATGTTTGAACCCCATCAGTTATTTCTTTCTTTAAATCTTCCATAGCATACTTTTCAACATCAGTCTTTTTAAATCCACGCTTCTTATATTTCTTAATATAAGCTTCCTTACTAGATCTAACAAATGGAGCTAAATGAGTAAGAGTTATAGTACATCCTCCATATTGTGACGATGAAACAGCAGTTATTATTTGAGTTGCAATTGTCATTGCAGTTAAAAATCTATGAGGCTTTTCAATCATTACACCATTAATATTAGTACCATTTTGAAGCATATCATCAAGATTAATTAAATCACAATTAAATAATGCATTCTGTGCAAAATAATCTGCATCATGGAAATGAATAATGCCTTCATCATGAGCTTTAACTATATCTTCTGGAAGTAAAAATCTTCTTGTAATATCAGTTGATGTAATACCAGCAATATAATCTCTTTGAGTAGTAACAACAGTTGCATTCTTATTAGAATTTTCTGTATTCCAGTATTCATTTTCACCATTAATTAACTCTTTAATAGAAAGATCAGTTGTATTACTCTTTCTAACTAACTCTCTTGTATATCTATAAGTAATATATTGTTTAGCAAGAGCATACTTTCCAAGAGCCATTAATCTTTCTTCAATAATATCTTGAATATCTTCAACAAGCATTCTCTTTTTATTCTTATTCTCAATATATTTAATTATATTTTTTATCTGAGTATCTGAAACTCTATCCTCTTCAGGTACTTCCATATTTGCCTTTTTAATAGCAGTAGATATCTTAGTAGGAATATATTCTACTATATGTCCATCTCTTTTTACGATCTTCATAATTACACCTCACATCTTTCTCGTACTATTCCAGTATAGCACTTTTCTAAAAATATTAATGTTGCAATTGCAACATTTTACAAAAAATGATAAAATAATTTTTAGAAGGTGTAAAAATGATAAATCCATTTGAAGGAATACAAGGAAAAAATAAAGAAAAACTACTAAAGGCACTTGACGCAGAAACTGTAAATGTTAATAAAAATACTAACATAGAATACCTAGTAAGAGGAGACAATACTCTAGCAATAGTAACCCGTGGATACATTGAAATTACTAAGGAAAGCGAAGATGGATCAAGAACAATTATAGACACACTTGAAGAAAATGATATAGTATCATCAAGTACACTTTACGTAAAAGATAGTCTTTATAATATAATTACAAAAGAAGAAACAACACTAATAATAATTGATCTAAATTTAATAGTAAATTTCCAAGATGAGACTAAAAAATATTATAACGATTTTCTAAAAAATTTATTTTTAATAAATAATGAAAAAATAAAAAAAAGAAATGAAAGAATACAAATACTTACTAAAAAAACAATAAGAAATAAACTACTAGAATACTTTAGAATAGAAAGTGATAAAAGTGGTTCAAGATATATATATTTACCATCAACATATCTTAATCTAGCAGACTACTTAGCTGTTGATAGATCTGCTATGTCAAGAGAACTTAAAAGTCTAAAAGATGAGGGCTTTATAGAAATAGAAGGAAGAAAGATAACACTTCTATACAGATAAAAAAGATGACTATCATTAATCATCTTTTTATTTTGCAATTTATGACCTTGTATAATGTGGTGTGTAAATTCTAAAAAAATTTACATACCATTTTATTATATGTATATAAAGTAAAGATTTTAGAAGATTGTTTGCATATTTATATGTCAAAAAAAATATCAGTTTTATTCTGATATTTCTTCTTTAAGCATTTTAATTTCTTTTATCATTTTTCTTTTTCTTAGTATAAATCTATATTTAGGAAATAATTTTATAATTATTTCATCTTGCGTTAATTTTCTTTTATAATAATCATTAAAGTTCTTATCTTTATTTTGTAAAAGAATTGGTCCAAAGAAATAATCTTTTTTAGTATACTTCTTTTTACCTTTTTTAAATCTCATTACTTCATAAATATATTTACCATCACGAGCTAAAGCTTCATCATCTATAAAGTATCCATTATGAGTTAAATATCTTCTTACATCTTCTTGATAGTTATTTGGAGAAAGGACAAAATATTCTATATCTTTTAGATACTCTTTATGTCTTTCAATAATGCCTATTATTGTTCTTCCACCCATTCCCGAAATAGAAACAGTATCTATTCCTTTTTCATAAACATCAAGTCCATCACCTAATTTTAATTCTATTTTTTTTGTAAGATTATATTTTTTTACATTTTCCTTTGCCTGATTTAATGGTCCTTCTTTATTATCACTGCATACTGCCCTTTTAATATTTTTGTTATGTTTTAAAAGATAAATTGCCATTAAAGCATGATCACAACCTATATCTAAAAAAGTAGGTGTTGTAATAAAACTCCCTACTTTCTCTAATCTATTTCCTATACTCATATTAATCAGTTAAAAAATCCTTTAATTTACGAGAACGTGATGGATGTCTTAATTTTCTTAATGCTTTAGCTTCTATTTGTCTTATTCTTTCACGAGTAACGCCAAATATTTGTCCAACTTCTTCTAGAGTTCTACACTGACCATCATCAAGTCCAAAACGAAGACGAAGTACTTTTTCTTCACGATCAGTAAGTGTAAGAAGTACATCATTTAATTCTTCTTTAAGCATTTCTTGTGTTGTATATTCTTC
The DNA here is from genome assembly GCA_900319955.1 of uncultured Eubacteriales bacterium. Classification (GTDB taxonomy): domain Bacteria; phylum Bacillota_I; class Bacilli_A; order RF39; family UBA660; genus UBA2730. The sequence goes on from ONQM01000023.1 coordinate 9,504, forward strand.
TGGTCCCATAGCTCTTTCATCTTTAATGAAATCACCTAAATGAGAATCATCTTCCTCACCTATTGGAGTTTCTAGTGACACTGGATCTTGTGATATTTTATATACTTCACGAACTTTATCGACTGATATTCCCATCTTTTTAGCTAATTCTTCATCAGTTGGTTCTCTGTTTAACTCTTGTGTTAATTGTCTTTGAATTCTTGAAAGTTTATTTATAGTCTCAACCATATGAACTGGAACTCTTATTGTTCTTGCTTGATCTGCAATAGCACGTGTTATTGCTTGTCTAATCCACCATGTTGCATAAGTTGAAAATTTATATCCTTTTGTTGGATCAAACTTATCAACTGCTTTCATAAGTCCAATATTTCCTTCTTGTATTAAATCAAGGAAAAGCATTCCACGACCAACATATCTTTTTGCAATAGAAACAACAAGTCTTAGGTTAGATTCTGCAAGCTTTTGTTTTGCAAACTCATCACCCTCAACAGCACGTTTAGCATATTCATACTCTTCATCACTAGTAAGAAGTGGAATTCTACCAATTTCTTTTAAATACATTCTAACAGGATCATTTATTTTAACATCTTTAGAAAGTGTTAAATCTTCAACTTTAGTATCTTCTGTTATTTCTTCTGCATCCTGTATATCCGCATTTGCATCTTCTGAAACAACTTCAATTCCAGCTTCTACAAAAGAGTTATATAAATCATCTAATGAATCACTATCAAGTTCTAATCCCTTTAATTCATCTGCTAACTCTTCATAAGTAATAAATCCCTTTTTCTTTCCTTCTTTTATTAATTTTTCTTTTCTTTCTTCCATTGTATTAATTTCTTTAACCATTACTATTATCTCCTATTCTTAAACGAGCTATCTCATTACCAATTTCTGCTTGTTTTACTGGATCAAGTTCTTCTCTTAACTTCTTTGAAAGATAATCTATTCTCTTTTTTACATTATTTTCTTTAATAACTTTAAAATATAGATTTAAATCTTCTTTACTAATACTATCAGAGTAATTATCAGAAATTATATCATTGAGTCTTGCAAGAAGCTCATCCTTATCGGTAAGATATGTCATGAAGTCTGGTATGTTAATACTGCCATATTTTTCATAATAATATATTATTTCTTGTAAAAGCATTCTATCCATGCTTTCTGTTAAAAGCAAATTCTCATCTTTAACAGTTTCAATAACATCAGGATTTGTAAGCATAGAATATATTATTTGTTCATAGGCTTTAAGATACTTATCTTTATTTTTTTTACTTTGAACATCTATCTTGACCACTTTTTCTTTAGGCTTGCCTTTTAAGTCTGAAAACCTTTTTGCAAGCGTATTATACCCTATATCGAAATCTTTTGCAAGTTTTTTTAAAACAATTTCTACTCTTATAGTATCTTTTACCTCAGTAAGTTCCTTTAAAGCTGCATTTATATAGTCTGCAACCTCTTCAGTTGATGACATATTAATACCCGATTTAAGACTATTTATCTTATACTCAGTATATGGAATTGCTTTATTAATATATGATGTAAATGCATCTTTTCCTTCTCTTAATATAAATGAATCCGGATCATCTGGATTAGGAAGAGTAAGTACTTTAACATCAACACCAGCTTTTAAGAAAAGTTCTCCATCTTTCAAAGCAGCATTTCTTCCTGGATCATCGCCATCTAAACAAAGAACTATTTTTTCAGATAATCTCCTTATTAATTTAATCTGTTCACTTGTAAGTGCAGTTCCCATTAAAGCAACTGTATTCCTGTATCCAATAGTAGATGCTCTTATTACATCCATAAAGCCTTCCATTACAATTACATATCCTTCTTTTCTAACCTCAGGACGTGCTGCAGCATAATGATATAAGTTTTCACCTTTCTTAAATATAGGAGTTTCTTTAGTATTTACATATTTATTATCTTTAGACCCATCATAAACTCTTCCACTAAATCCTACTACCTTGCCATCTAAGTCATATAGTGGAAACATTATTCTATTACTATAAATGTCATGTGAATCATTTGAAAGGCCTATTTTATTTAAATCAGATAAATCATAGCCTTTCTTAACCATTAAATTTGTTAAGTCATTAGCTTTATTTAAAGAAAGGCCTATTTGAAACTCTTTTATAACATCTTCATTTAATCCTCTACCATTTAAATAATCTCTAGCAGTTTTGCCAAAAGTTGCCATTAAATTATTTTCATAATATCTTACTGCAAGATTATAAATATCATAATACTTACTATATTTTTCAGTTCTCTTTCCTTTAAATTCTTTAACTAAAATACCTGCTCTATCACCTAAATACTTTAAGGCACTTGGAAAACTCATTTTGTCATAATCCATTAAAAATTTAAATACATTACCAGTTGCATGACAAGAAAAGCATGTAAATATTTGTTTTTCTCTCGAAACACAAAGAGATGGAGATGTATCATCATGAAAAGGACATACTCCAAAATAATTCTTTCCTTTCTTTTCAAGTGGTATACGTTCCCCAATAATATCAACTATATCAGATTTGGCACGTATTTCATTTATTAAATCTTCATTCATAATCATGCCTCCTCTTACCTTATATGAAAAAAGAGTTATAAAACTCTTAAATTCAAAATGGTGTCCACGACGTGATTCGAACACGTGACCGATCGCTTAGAAGGCGATTGCTCTATCCAGCTGAGCTACGTGGACAACTGAAACAATAATAATATACAACGAAAAAAGACTTTTTTCAAGTCTTTTTCGTTATTTTAATGTATAAGTTTTAGTGCTATCATCTGTAATAGTAGTATTTGCCATTTCTTCAACTATATAATTAGCTAAATCTTCTTTGTATTCTGATCCAACTCTCATATTCTCATAATAACCATTTAAATTGCCATTAGAATCTACTTTATCATTATCTAAAGTGATAGACTCAGTAGTACTATTTTTTACATCATTTGGTGTAACAACATCAATACCACTTCCAGAATTACTATTTGTATTTAAATTATTATCAGTATTATTATAATCTTGATGATTTGTAACAAATGAATCAGAATCACCATAACCATTCATTTCATCTTTTAGTTTCTTATAAGCATCACTATTTTCATAATCATTACCTTTTGAATTATTATCTTTGTTTTTATTATTATTTGGTTTCACTGTAATACTTGATCCTGTATTAGCATTGCTGTTATTATTTGGTTTTGCTACAATACTTGATCCTGTATTAGCATTACTATTAGTATTAATCTTTTTATCTTTAGATATATCTTTTTCTTTCTTTTTATTTTCTTTCTTTTTAGTACTTGATAATTTCTTCTTATCATCACTCTTATGTTTAGTATACTTAACAGTTATTTGTTTTGGAGCAGTTTCTGTAACAGTAACTTCAGTTCCGTCATCTTTTAATTCAGTAACAATATTTTTGGGTTTAGTAATATCATCTTCACTTGTATCACTATTAGTATCAGTATAAGAATCATCATATGTATCTGTATCATCATTATTCTCATTATTAAGCATTGCTTTAGCGTTATTATTATAAATAGAATCATCTATATTATTTTCTACTCTAGTTTTTGATGTTAAATTACTAACATGTTTACGTACTGATGCAATAATACCAGCAATTGCTAAGAATCCTGCTGTTCCAAATATAGCAGCCTTTATTGCAAAAGCTTTCTTTCTTCTAGATGCAAATTTTTCTTTTAATTTATCTTTAATTTTTTGGAAGAAGTTTCTCTTTTTAGTTTTTTTCTTTTCATCTTCTTTTTCATCTTTTATATCTGCTTTAACATTTTCTGTTTCTCTATGACTATCAGATGTATTTTCTTTATCTTCTTCTTTTATTTCTTCTTTTAAAGATTCAGCCTGTTTCTCTAAATTCTTATCTATTTCCTCAACATCTAATTCTTTTGCATCTTTAACATTACTAAGATCTTTATATTTATCCCAGTTATCATTTAAATCTTTTCCTTTTGTTATTACAGCAAATCCACTCTTTAATAAAGATTCAAATGATGCGTCTATTTTTTCTCTATATGCTTCAAGATAATGAGTTGCAGTATAAACATTAGTATTAATAACACTTCCATCTTTTAAGAATATAACTGCTTGATTTTCTCCTTTTTCTTCTCCTCTAAAGCTATAGAAAACTATTCTACCAATACTAGCTAAACTAATAGATGTATCAAGTAAAATATTATTAACTATTGTATCAACATCTTTCTTATTATGATCCTTATTATAATAATATAAATCAGGATTTAAAAATTCGTCTTTAACAGTTTTTCTATAACCACCATTTGGAGTTTCCATATAGAAGCTAACATCTAAACTATTACTTGGTTTATATTTTTCAAGTAAATTATTAGCATCTTTTATACTTACTGTCTCAACATTACCATTTTCATATAAAACCTTTGCAAATAATTCATTATTACCTCTAAAATATTCAATATGTGAAACACCATCAAGTAATAAACCATCAACACTATCATCATTTTCTTTAGATTTATCTGGAAGTCCTAATGGAAGATCTTTATTAAAATCAGGTAAAGCATATTTATTTTGATTAACTATTTCTAGAGCTTTTAAATCATTTTTTAGATTAATGTTCTTTGAGCTTGTATCTTTTATAAAACCGTTATTAACTAAATTTTCATAATCTTTAACATTATTATTTAAAGCATAATAACTTACTACATCAAGAGTTTCTTTAGCATCAATTAAAACTTCTATATTATGTTTCTTTTCTCCTTCTTTTACTTCAACTTTTAAAGAAGTAATGCCATCATCTTTAGAATAATCATCAAATATTTCAATTCCTTTTATAGACATATCAATATCTTTATTTTGATTAAACTTTTCAAAAGCCTTTCCTAAATATTCATCTCTTGTTTTAGGCTTTGCTAAGAAAAATCCTGAATTAGGAGCTAGATACTCAATGTTACTATCAGATACTAAGCTATCAAGATCCCTTATTTCATTTTGCTTTATATAAGCCTCTATAAAATACATACCAGCTTTATTATTCATTTCAGCTTCTTTACCATCGTCAAAAACTATAGTTGTACCTTTAATTCTCTTATTATCAATAATTATTTTCTTAATATTTTTCATATTATCTCACCCTTTCTCTCATATAACATGCATCAGCATATACTGGTCTTTCAAAATTAACATTATATCCTTTTTTAACAACATTATAATAATTAACGCTCTTAAATGTACCAATACAATTATCTCTTACACTAGCCTTATTAATATCTTTATTGTAATGATATTTATAGAATATATATGTCTTAAAATCACTACCAATGTCCTTAAATTTATAGTAATCAAATCCACCAAAGTTTGGAACACTATTTAACTTAACCTCTCCTTGATATGTCCAGTTTGAAGTTGAATAAGTACCAAGTCCTAATACTTCTTCATAATTACCAGTTGATCTATAAAGTATACCATTTATATAGAAGTAATTATAATTTGTACATAAGTATTCAGAACTAGTTCTTACATACTGAAGTTCAAGTGGATAAACATGCATATTATTACTTGAATTACCTACCTTTTCAGTTACTCTCTTAGTTTCAATTTCTCTTCTGCAATTGTAATCATCTTCATTACACTTAACTTCACTAACAGAGCATAAACTTCTCTTATAATCACTCCAAGGACCCCATACTAACTTCTTATTAGAATTAGTGTTTGTATTTGATGTATTAGAATTATTAGTTGTTTGTGAATTATTTATACTTTCTTTATTATCTTCTTTCTTTACTTCTTCTTTCTTATTTTCTTTTACATCACTTTCATTTGTTTTTTTACCATCTTCATTATTTTTATTAATATCATTATTAACAAGTTCTTTATTTAAATCTTTCTCACATAAAGAGGAACTACAATAAGAATACTCCCCAATTCTAGATAAAGTATAATCTGCATTATTATTACACTTTAGATAAACTTTTAATTCATAGTCATCGCTAAGTTTAGTAATCTTTGCATAACTTTTGGAAGAATCACAATCAATATTATCACTAGTTTTAAGTTTATTTGTTAAATCTTCTTTATATAATGTCTTTAATAAAACAGTTTCTTTATCACCAGTTTTTGTTGGCAAAGACTCACTCTTATCAAAGAACTTTATTGATGCGTCCTTAAGTGTAGACATATTAGTTGTAAAATTACCATCATGTACATCTTTGCTTTCAATCTTTATCTCATTTTTTAAATCATCATTAACTTTTTTGTTAGTCTTTTTATAACTTGTAAAACTTGGAACTAAGAATATAACTAAAAAGATTACGCAAAATATAGTCAAAAGTTTTAAAAGAACTTTCCTAAGCATATAATCCCCCTCCATAAAAACTACTCTATAATATCAAAAAAAGCCTTATTTGTCAATAGATTCAAAGAATAAAGCTCAAAAAGAAAAAGTCACTATTTCTAGTGACTTTGGATGCATAAATGGCGGGGTGAGAGAGATTTGAACTCTCGCACCGGTTACCCGATCTACACCCTTAGCAGGGGCGCCTCTTCAGCCTCTTGAGTATCACCCCAAAAGTGCATCCGCATATATAATATTACATTAATTTACCCACTGTGTCAACTAAATTTTAGAAAAAATAAAAGTTCCATTTTCACAGAACTTTAATTTAAAATACTCTTAAATCTATCCATAGTAATATTGCTATGAATTGGATATCTTGGAACTAAATATTTGTTATCGCCTCTTGTTGCATCCCTATTACCTCCTGCAAAAGCAACTTTGAATCCTAAATCTCTTACAGCATTAATTGCTTCATCATCATAACTATAAAAAGGATAGCAGAAAGCTTTATTACTTCCAAGAATATCTATAGAAAGCTGTAAATCAGCTTTAGCCTCATCATAGCTTGCACATACAAGTTGTCCTTTATGACAGTTACCATACTTATGCATATCATATGTATGTGACTCAACCTCTAAGTAATCTGATCCTAAATAATTTTCAAGTTTCCACCAGCCAGTTATTAAGAAAAGTGTTGCATGAAGTTTATATTTTTCAAGAAGTGGTATTAATTTATTTCCATTATGTTTACCTGTTCCCATTGCACCATCATCAATTGTAATTAAAACAGACTTTTCTGGTACATCAGATTTTCCATAAATCCAGTTTATAAATTCATCCATGGTAAGTGCTTTATATCCATTATCACTAATATACTTAAGTTCTTCTTCAAACTTTTGTACAGTTAAACAAATACCTTCATTACAAGATTCACCTATTGTAGGATCATAAAAGAAATGATAATTTAAAACAGGTACTCCTTTTACTTTCTTAACTACAGCACTAGATGATGTTTGTATGGTTTTTGGCTCTTCTTCATGTATTTCTTCACCACCAGCCATCTTTAAAACATTATCTACATTTGAATAATTTTTTATACTATACGCAGGTGTATTATCAAGACTTCCCTTACCAGCAGCTTTATTAACTAAATTAAATTTCATATCATCTTCTTTTTTCTCAATATTAATACCAAGTTCATTCTTTAAAGATTCAGTTTTATCATTTACATTATTAACTTCAATTAGTATAGCTTTTTCTTTTAAATTTATATTACCCTTTAAAAAATCTTTAAATTCATTATTTGTAATAGTATAATAACCATTTTCTTTCAATTTATTTACTATATTTTTAAAAGAAGCAGTTGTAACAGTATCATAACTATTACTTTTATCTTCTATCTTATCAAATAAAAGTACACTAATACTATTTGATATTTTTTCATCACTATTTTTATGATCAATTAATTTAATATCATTATTTTTCTTTACACTCAATAATTTATCTAAATATAAAACATAATAATTGTTATCATCCATATAGTAAACTGGTATATTTAATCCATTTTTTAAACTAATTATTTTCTTATTATTCTTGTATAAAGTTACATTTTTATTAGTTTTAATATTTTTATTAAAAATAACATAATTATCATTTAATGTATCTTTATTTATATTATTTATTTTCTTAATATCTTCATAATATACATAATAATCTTTATCTTTTACTTTAAAATAATCACTTTTAGTAGTAATTTTCTTAGGTCTTATTAACTCTATTTCAATGTTATATCCCCTACCTACTATATTTTTATTTTTATCATAAAAACTTTTATTTTCAACTAGTGCATATCTACTATAAGATTTCTTTATATCACTTATCTTTCTATTTTCTAAATATTTGACAATTAAAAATGATGTTATTAAAACTAAAACACTAAGTACTAATATAATTATAACTAATTTCTTATTCTTACTTTTATTCTTTTTATTTTTCATAAAATCGCTCCACTAAGAACATTATATAATTAAAAAACACTTTTTACTAGTATTTTTTTAAAAGAAAAAATCCTTAAAAAATCAAGGATTTTAATTTCAATATGGTGACCAGGACGGAATTCGAATCCGTGAATGTTGCCGTGAAAGGGCAATGTGTTAAGCCGCTTCACCACCTGGCCATAATGGCGCCCCAACTAGGACATTAAATGGTGGACCTGATAGGACTTGAACCTATGACCCCACGCTTATCAAGCGTGTGCTCTAACCAACTGAGCTACAGGTCCATTTAACAAGTACTCAACTAGTTTACTATAAATGTTAAAATTTTGCAAGTGAAAAAGTATATTTTTTTTGAGTACTTGTATTTTTTTACTATTTTTTAATTATTTTCATACTTATTTTTAATAACATCTATCTTATTTTTTGTCTTTTCAAGTATATCCTTAAGCTTTTCTTCATAGAAATAATAAAGAACATAAGTTAAGAAAAGAAGTACAAGTAAAAGTATAATCATTCTTAAATTAAACTTAGCAAAAGAAAATGCTTTTCTCATTGTAAAGAAATTAAATAAAAATAAAACAATCATTGAAATTAAAAGTGTTCTTCTATATTTATTAAGTGGTTTAGATATTTTATATAAAAGAATAAAGCTTATAATACTAGTCATCAAAACAGAAAGTGTTGATATTTCCTTATAGGGCATATTAAGTAAATATCCAAAAAGTGTTATTAAAAGTACAATTGTAACAATAGTAAGTGCAGGAGGAACAGATCTTTTTAAAACATTTCTTAAAAATCCTTTCTTTACCCTATCATTATTAGGTTCAAAAGAAAGCATAAAAGATGGTATTCCAATAGTTGATACACTAGCAAGAGTAAGCTGTATTGGAATAAAAGGATATGATCTAGTTATAAAAATAAATAGAATTGATAAAGTGCAAGCATAGATTGTTTTTGTTAAGAAAAGAGTTGCAGAACGCTCTATATTATTTATTGTTCTTCTTCCTTCGCTAACAATCTTAGGCATTGATTTAAAATCAGAATCAAGAAGTACTAAATTACTTACATTCTTAGTTGAATCAGCACCACTTTTCATTGCAATAGAACAATCTGCTTCCTTAAGAGCTAAGACATCGTTTACTCCATCACCTGTCATCGCAACAGTGTGTCCTGCATTTTGAAGTGCAATTACAAAGTTTCTTTTCTGTTCTGGTGTAACACGTCCTATAATATCATAATTTAAAATAGCATTATTTTCATCATCATCTGTTTTAAGTTTTGTTCCATCAATAATTTTCAAATTATTAAGTCCTGCCTTTTCTGCAATATTTTTGACAGTTTCTGGATTATCTCCAGAAATAATTTTTAATGTAACATCATTTTTCTTAAAATAGTCTAAAACTTCTTTAGCGTTTTCTCTTACTTTATCTTGAAGTAAAAATATTGATAAAAGTTTTTCATTACTGCTACTTTCTTCAACTAAACATAAAGTTCTATATTTTTTAGAATATTCATCTATTTCTTTCATATATTTTGTTTTATTCTTTTTATTTAAAATAAATTCTGGAGCTCCAATTACATACTTCTTATTTCCTGCAACAACTCCACTCATTTTACTTCTAGATGAAAATGGAATAACCTTTTTGACATCAAAGAAAGACTCTTTTCCATATTTTTTTATTAAAGCAATTGATGTTGGATTTTCATCTTTTGTAGATGCAACAATTGTTGAAATAATTTTCTTAGTATCAACATCAGTCTTTTTTATTTCATCTTCTACTTCAAGTTCACCAGTAGTTATTGTTCCAGTCTTATCAAGGCATAAAACATCAACTCTAGCTAAACTTTCTATACAATATAAATCTTGCACTAAGACATTTTCTTTTGAAAGATTGTATACAGATACTGCAAGTACAGTGCTTGTTAAAAGTACAAGTCCTTCTGGGATCATACCAATTATTGCAGCACTCGTATTAACAACAGCATTTGTAACACTATTACCAGTCAAATAAAGTTGCCTATAAAAAAGAAGTATTCCAACTGGTACAATAATTATAGAAATAGTTTCAACTATTTTATTTAAACTTTGCATAATTTCACTTGAAATAGGTTTTAAGTAAGATGTTTCTTCAGCAAGTTTTGCAACAAAATTATCTGATCCAACATGTTCAACTTGTGCTTTTACTGTACCACTTACAATATAGCTTCCAGATAAAATATGATCACCTGTATTCTTAATAATTGTTTTAGCTTCCCCAGTAATTGCAGACTCATCTACTTCACATTCACCATCTCTTATAATACTATCAACAATTACTTTATTACCAGGTTTTAAAATAATAATATCATCAAGTACTATCTCATCACTATTAAGAGTTGTTATAATAGAATTTCTAATAACACTATATTTAGCTCTTGTTTCAAGTTCTATCTTATCAAGAGTCTTTTTAGTTCTAACCTCCTGATAAATACTAATTAAAGTATTAGCAAGAACAATTAATAAAAAAAGTAAATTCTTAAAAGATCCTACAGCAATTATAGCAACTCCAAGTATCATATTAATAATATTAAAAAGTGTAAATACATTTTCAAGTACTATTTGTTTTACAGTCTTAGTCTTTACACCAGTATCAAAATTAACTTTACCAGAATTAACTCTTTCTTCAACTTCACTACTTGAAAGTCCTGTATTAATATCAGTTAAAAATGTTTCTTTTCTAGACATAATTTCACCTTCATATTAACTATTTTAACACGAATATTAAATTTTTTTCATTTTTTTGTTTATTTTTTTTAAATTTATGGTATAATCATAGTTGTTGATGCATTTTGTCTCCTTAGCTCAGTTGGTAGAGCAACTGACTCTTAATCAGTGGGTCTACGGTTCAAGCCCGTAAGGGGACACCATTTTGTTAACAAAGAGACTATTAAATAATAAGTCTCTTTTTAAATAATTTTAATTAATAGTTTCTTTTATTTAAAGTTTAATATTTTCTATTTAATTTGATGTAAGTCCAGTTATTTCAGAAAAATCTTTAATGCTAAACTTTTTTTAAGCATATTCCTATTTGGACACACCTCCAAATAACTTATCATTACCAATAAATACTTTATACTTTTCAACTGAATCTGCAGTAAAAAGTTTTAAAGCATTTATTAGCCATGGATCTATACCTTTAGTATATTCTTCTTTTTCTAGATAATCAAGTTGCACATGAATAGTTATTGGTGTAAATGGTAGTCTTTCATATGTTGTTACTTCTCTTGTTTCAAATCTATTTATTAATTTTTTATTACAATCAAATGGTTTTGTATTAAAGTTTATTTGAAAGTAATATTTATCTTTTAGATTCTTAAATACTAATTTATCATCTATA
>ONQM01000025.1 GCA_900319955.1 uncultured Eubacteriales bacterium
AAACAAGGTATTGATATTAGAAATTATTCTTACTAACATGCAAAATGAGAATGCAATTTCTTACATTCTCATCTATAAAATCAATTAAATTGTAGCAATTCTAATTTTTATTCACCAACACTACTTGAAATTTAATCTTTTCTTTTTACTCTTCTGTATTACTATTTGATGAAGAGCTGTCTTCTAATCTTTTTATGTAAGTTCTATATGCACTTTCAAGTTCAGAATCTTTGAATGTAACTTTATTTTTCTTACGATATCCATCTAATGCTTCATAGAATAGGCTATTGTTATTTTTAAGTTTTTCATCTGCAAGAGTTTTTTTAATAGTTTTTTTAACACTCTTTAGTTTAGGCTTAGCTTTTTCTGCTTCTTTTAATATTATTTCATAGCCATATTCTGTTTTTACTGGCTCTTTTGTATATTTACCATTTTCAAGTGCAGCAGCTGCTAGGACAAACTCTTCTTCATAGTTATCATCAGTATTGAAGTATCCAAGTTCACCACCTGAGGATGCTGTACCTTCATCATCTGAGTATTTCTTAGCAAGTTTAGAAAAGTCTTCTCCTGCATCTAATTTAGCAATAATATCTTCAGCTTTCTTTTTAGCTTCTTCTTCTTTTTTAGACTTTTCAGAATCACTATCTTTATCAGATGCATTTGATCTTATTAGAATGTGTTTAGCTTTAACATCACCAATAACTTTAGTATCATAATAATTATTTATTTCAGTATCTGTTACAACATTATCTGCAACATAATCTTTAACTGCTTGCTGTCTTTTATAGCTTAGACTTAACATACTTCTAAATTCTTCTTCTGATGATACACCATAATATGATGATATGGCATTTAAGAATTCTTCGTCAGTAGAGTAGTTTGACTTTAATGATTTAATTTGTGAATCAACATAATTTGTTTCAGCATCATCTGTCTTATATTTATTATCAAGAAGTAAATGATCAATTTTATCAATCATAACATTTGTTGCATATTTATCTTTTAAATCAGTATATAAGTCATCTGCAGTTATTTTATTTTTACCTACTCTAATTGCAACTTCTTTTCCATTCTTTAATTTTGATGTATGTGTGAAATTTAAAATTACACTTACAAGTAAGCATGCACATAAAATTCCTATAATTACATAAAATTTAGTATTTTTGTTTTCTTTCTTCATTTTCAATTCCTCCGAACACTTATTATAATACTAAAAATACGTTGCTTTGTAAATATTTTATTAAAAACCATCACACTTTTTTAACTTTTACCATAAAATAATGTGAATACCAAAGAAGGAGGTAAAGAAATATGGGAAATTACGTATCAGGTTCTGCTATTGTTTTAGTTCTATTTATTTTACTTGTAATAATCTTAGGAGCTTATATTTAAGTTAAGGAGGGATAATATGGCTTGCAATGAAAATAAAGGTAGAGGTGGACTAGTAATTGTTGTTGTTCTTTATATATTACTTGCAATAATTACTATGGGAACTTCTAGAAATAATAATACCAATATAATTTATTAATATAAAAGAGCTTAACCATTAAGCTCTTTAAATGTATCTTCTATATCTTTTATTTCATCTTTATTATATTCTGATTTAAATCCATCATTATTATATCTTGGAATTAAATGTATATGAAGATGCTTTACTTCTTGTCCATATCCATTATTTTGTATTATTGTAAGTCCATCTATTTTTAATTTTTCTTTTAAAATGGGTGTTATCTTATTTTTTATTATGTCCATCATATGATTAAATGTTTCATTATCTACTTCAAATATATCTTTTACATGTTTTTTAGGTACTACAAGTAAGTGTCCATTTGCAACAGGATTTATATCCATGTAACACAAAACTTTATCGTCCTCATAAATTTTTTTTGAAGGAATTTCTCCTTTAATTATTTTACAAAATGTACAACTGTCCATAATATCACTCCTTAATTTAAATATTTTATTTTTACATTAAACTTTTCCAAAGTACTTTTATCATTATTATTAATAGCATTAACTAATATCTCAGTACTTATATTCATTATATCACTAGGTATGTTTATATTTATACTTTTATTTATATTTTTTTTATTTTCTAGTGTTAAATTATATTCTTTTGGATTTAGTTTTATACTTGATGCATAATTCTTTACTTCATTTAGCTTAGTACTTAAATCATTATATTCATCATTAAAATATAAAGTATAAATAGGCAAGTCATAATTTCCTTTAATAAGACTTTCTTTTACATTTTTAGTACAATTGTTTAATTTTACTTCATATTTTACTTTGTATTTATTATTTTTTATTTTTTTATTTTGATATTTAGACATATAATTATTTAAGGTTCTTCCTTCTAAATAATCTTTTTTATATGTATTTGTTATTTTTTTATTTTCATAATATATATAAAAGTATAAATGATTATTATCTTTATTTGATACTTTTAGTGTATATTTTCCAACTTGGTATTTAATCTTTGATGTATTAAAACTTTCTTTATAATTAGTTTTTAAATATTCTTTTAATTTTTCTTCTACTTTAGGCTTTTTATAGTCTCCAGCTTTTTCATTTATAATGATTAAGCCAAACGATAGTATCACAACTAAATAAAGAATTCCCATACCAAGCGTTAATTTATTTTTGCTATCCATATAACCACCAATTATATTTTATCATGATAATTAATTTTTTAAAATATATCAAATTATTGTTTACTTGATTTAAAAAATATGATAAGATTTAATGTAGAAGAATAAGAATAAGAAGAGGAGGCCTTTTTATGAACAATGGGTTAAATATTATTAAGGCTAGGGTTGAGCAGGATAAATATGCTGCAGTTGAGTTAAAAATAATTAAAGCTGATGGTAAAAAGATTGATAGAGATCTTTATGTTGAAAAAGAGATTAATGGTGGAGAGTTTTATGTTGTTAGTGATAATGTTTTAGTTGCTCTTCATAGAACATTAAGAAGTGGAGATATTCCTAATTTAGAAGTTATTTCTAATAAAGGGGATGTTTTAATTGAACCATCATTTTCTAAAATAGATTCTTTTGAGGATAATTTATTTGTTTGTACTAAAAGTGTATCTTCAATGATTAGCGTTGAAAATAATCAAAACTCTAAAAAAGATGCTTTAAAGGTACAAGAAATTGCTAATACAAGTACTGCTATTAAAGAACAGATGAGTGAAGTAATGTCTAAGAACAACCCTAATAATGATACTTTTAAGTTTATATTTGATGATGCCTATAATGAAGCTAGAGTATATCATATCGTTAAAGATGGTGATGGCTATAGAGTAGATATTGTTGCTGATAATGCATCATTTGTTGCTTATGATGGAATTAATTTATATAGTCATAGTAATATTGTTACAGATAATACTAGAGTAGAAATAATAGGTACTCCAACTATTACAGGTGATTCTAATTTAACACCTATTGTTGAAGAAAATTTATATTCAAAGTTTGCTCCAAAACGTTTAGATGATAAGAAAGATGATACTAAAGATTTATATGTTAAGTTTGCTCCTAAAAAATTAGATGAAGTTAAAAATGATGATATATCAGATGATGGAACAGGAGAGGGCGGAGAAAGTAATTATAAGTCTAAGAGCTTATTTAAGAAGTTTGCTCCTAAGAGAATGGATGCAAAAAAAGAAGATAAAGATGAAGATTTGTATGAAAAATATGCACCTAAGAGAAAAAATTCTAAAAAGGTTGAAGCTAAACCAATTCCAGTTGCTCCTGCAGATGTATTTACAGAAGATGTTATAGAACCTAAAGATGAGAAGAGTGAACTTGCTGATTCTACTTTTGATACTTTCTTTGATTTAATTGAAGAAGATAAAAATGAAGATAAGAAAGATAGTAAGAAAAAAGAAAAGAAGGAAAGCAAGAAAGAAAAGGCAGATGTTAAAGAAAGCAATTTTGATGATGATATAATAGATGATGAAGAGTCTTTTGACAAACTTTCTGATATGATTAATAAACTTATTGAAAAAGATAGAAATTCTTCTGATATGATTGCAGGGTTAAATGATCAAATAGATAATTTAAATGATAAACTTGATAAAATGAGCAGAGAACTTGAGTCTAAGACTAAGAAGAATAATGATTTAATAAATGATAATCGTAAGTTAAGTGATGAAAACAGAACACTAAAGAGTAGAATATCTTCACTTGAAGAAGATAATAGTAAATATTTAGAAGAAAATAAGAAGTTAAGAAGGGAAGCTAAAGATAGTAGAAATAGAATTAATGCTGTTATATCAACTATTGGTGAAGTACTTGATTCTTATGATGAAAAAGTTTTGGTTAAGAAGGCATCTTAACCTTTTTTCTATGGATTATAAATTTCATGTTTATAAAAATGATAGAAGATGCTTCCACAAAAACTTTTAGAAAAAAGATATTAGATAGTTCCATGAGAGAAGTATTAAGGCAGATTAAATATAAATAGTGAAACTAAAAACTTAAATGTAATAAAATGTGAATGAAGTAAATGCCATAGTATTAATGATAGAGATATAAATGCAAGTGTAAATATATTAATGGAAGGAATAGAAAGATATTATAAAGAACATTTAGAATTAGTAAAATAAAATTCTATTAAAACTAATGTTTTATTAATAGAATTATTAATGATATGCACTTGATAATTATGTTAAATAAATTAATGTGTAAATAAGATGAAAAAAGTCTTATTTTACTTTTACCTTTTTCTTTATTATTATATAATATTCTTAGGAAGAAGATGATGTTATGGCTCTTGATGTACATAAATGTCCTAAGTGTAGTTCCATTAATATTTCTTATGATAGTTTATCTCATAAGTATAAGTGTAATAATTGTGGAAATGTTTTTTCCTTTGAAGAGAAGAGTGAAAATAATTTATTTAATAGTTTAGAAACATTTCAGAATAATAGTGTAAATATTACTAGTAATTCACTTGTTTCATATAAATGTCCTAACTGTTTAACTTCATTTATTACTCATTCATCAACAATAAAAAAAGTGTGTCCTTGGTGTAACTATGAAGTTAGTGATAAAGATATTATTAATTCTTTAAATACTGAGGATTTTATACTTCCTTTTTCTGTTAGTAAGGAAGATGCAGAAACTGAAATGAAAAAATTTGTTGATAGTAGAAGTTTATTTGCAAATCCAAAGTTTAAATCTAATTTTAGTGTAGAAAATATAAAATGTGTTTATTTTCCTTATTTAGTTGCAAATTATAATGCTAATGCTAATTTTAAAGGATTTGGTGAGAAAAATGTTAAAAGTTATAGCATGAAGTTTGATAATGGTAAAACACATGAGACTAAGGAAGTATATGATGCTGATTTGTTTTCAATAGATAGGTCTTTTGATATATCAATTAATGGACTTTTATCTTCTATTTCAAATATAGATAGTAATGATACTTTTAATGATATTATTCCTTTTGATATAGAGAATGTTAATTCTTTTAATCCTAATTTTTTAATTAATTATAGTGCTTTTCCTAGTAATATTAATATAGATAGTTCTAAAGAAAAACTTAAAGTTAATGCTAGGTCTATTACAAGACACAATTTTAATGATACTATAACTGGATATGATAGAGGGGTTAGACTTGAAAATATGTCCTTTAATATAATAAGTGCTGATTATAAGAAAGTATATTTACCTGTTTATTTCTATAGTTATTCTGATGCTAAAGATGGAAAGGGTAATACTTATTATGTTATATTAAATGGTAGAAATAAAAGTGTTAGTGGAAATGTTCCATTTTATATTCCTAGGGTTATTTTATTTACTGCAATTCTTTTAGTTTTAAGTTTATTACTTGGAAAATTTTCTTCCTCATTTTTATCAGGACTTGTTTTAATAGGAGGTTTTTCCTTTATTATTTATCTCCTTTATAAATATAAAGGTGGAAATAAATCTAATAATTATTTAAATACTAGTCATACTATCTCTAATGCTAAATCAAATGATGTCTTAGTAAAAAGAGAAGAGGCTTTAGAAAATGATAAGATTGAAGGAGAAAATTTAAATAACTTTGATGATTACTCTATAAGTAAAGATAAGTTAAGTAGTAGTATCTCTAATATTTTTGATAAATTTAGGAAATAAATGTATAATAATAAATAAATTAAGAGGTGATTTTGATGGAAAAAATAAAAAAAGAAAAGATGTGGTATGATAATGCAGATTTTCTTACTAATCTTATAATTGGTTTGATTATTGTAACTATTATATTAAGTCAGTCTTTTGCTGTTAATAATAATATTGGTGCTATAAATACATTTAGAAGTTTATTTAATCATAATAGTTCTTATATACTTGCTCTTATATATTTTGTTTTAATTAAAAGTAAATATTTTCAAAAGTATTTTAATATTACTAATTTACTTTATATTTTCTTTTATTTTTTAAATGTTTTTGCAGCTTTTTTAACTATATTTCAGTCATTTAGTGTTGCAAGTTTATGTAGTTTATTTTTAAATATTATATTGCTTATTTATATGATTTATACTTTTTTATATGATACGCGTATATGGAAAGATTTTAAGCTTGGTAATTTACCTTTTGATGAAATTAAGAATGAATGGTATTATTATGCTATTAATTTCTTTGCTATAGTTGCTTTATTTGCAAATTTGATTGGTGCAAATATAAGTAATTCTAATTTTGATGGTGTTGTTTTATCTGTATTTGATGCAATATATAAATGTTTATTTGCTAGATACGTATTTTTATATAAAAGGTATGAGCTAGAGAAAAATAATGGTAAGGAGGATTTAAAGAATGAAAGATGATTTATTTGAACAAATAGATAGGAATAAAGAAGATTTTCCTACAATAAAAAAGAAGATTAATTATATTAAGAATTATAATTATAATTTTTATGAAAAGGTAGCTATATTTACGATGTTTATAGGTTTTTGTACTGGTATAGTGCTTGGTAATGTTTTTCCTTCTTGTCAGTCAGGTTTTCTCTATTCAAAAAGGTGTACTGATACTGAATATAATGTTACTTTAACTGTTATTTTTTGGTTTGTATCTTTTTTATTTTCAATGATGATATTTTTTATGGGACATGTAATAGATATTCTTTCAAAAATAGAAAAAAATACAAAAAAATAATGTAAAATGTATGTTTTTTGTTGAAATTTAAAGTTATATGTGGTAATTTATATATGTAAGCATAGTATGCTTAACAAAATTTATGGGAGGTATTTTTATACTATGAAAAAAATTGAATTAGTTGAAAAAGTAGCTGAAGAGGCTGGACTTACTAAGGCTGATGCTACACGTGCAATTGATGCTACATTTAAAGCAATCACTGATGCACTTGCAGAAGGAGACAGAATTCCTTTAGTTGGTTTTGGTACATTCGCTGTATCTAAGAGAGCTGCTAGAGAAGGTAGAAATCCTAGAACTGGTGAAACAGTTAAGATTGCTGCTAGAAATGCTGTTACATTCAAGGCTGGTTCTGCATTAAAAGAAGCAGTTAATAAATAAAAAGACTTTTAGTGTGACTTTTCAGTAAAAATGTTACATGAAAATAAAATGAATTATCAGTAAAAATGTTACGTGGGAAATCGAAGTAAGATTTCCTTTTTCTTTGCAAATAAAGGAAAATTAAAAATGACAAAGAAAGAAGAAATAAAAAAAGAAGTAATAAAAAAAGAAGTAATAAAAAAGGTTATAAAAGGTGAAATGACACGCAAAGAAGCAATGGCAAAATTATATTTGTCACGCCAACAAGTATACAGACTAATAAAAAATTATTTAAAAAACGGAGACAAATGTTTTATTAATGGCAATAAAGGAAAGCAAAATAAAAATAGAATTGATAATACAGTGATTGAAAAAATACAAAATTTATATATTGAAGAATACTATGATTATAATTTCATAGCATTTTACGAAGTACTTCAAGAAAAATATAAAGATGAATATGAAATATCATACTCATCCTTGTATAGAATGTTCCAAAGTGGCGATATTGTGTCGCCTCTAGCCCATAAAGGAACACTTAGATTATATAATGAAAAAATGGAAAATGCAATTTCAGATAAGACAGTTATTGATGAAAAATCTGAGAAAATATATGAATCACGACAAATAGCCATAGAAAAAGCACATACCAGAAGATCAAGTAATAGTTATGGTTTTGGTCAAGAAGTTCAAATGGATGCATGTGAAAATATTTGGTTTGGAGATAGAGTAACTTATTTACATCTTGCAGTAGATAAGGGAACTAAAAAAGTATTATTCGGTTGGTTTGAGTATGAAGAAATAACTAGAGGATACTTTGTATTGTTATATAATATAATAATAAATTATGGTATCCCAGCAAGAATTAAAACTGATAATAGAAATTCTTTTTCAAATCAGCAAAATAAAGTAGATACAACTCAATTTGGCACAATATGTGGTAAATTAGGCATAGAACTTATAACAACAAGTTCTCCAACAAGTAAGCCAAATGTGGAAAGAGAAAATGGAACTTTTAAAAACAGATTAATTTCAGAATTAAGACATGAAGAAATTACTGATATTGATGCCGCAAATGCCTATGTTAATGAAAAATTTATTCCAAGAATGAATAAAACTTTTTCGTTTGAAATTAATAAAAAAACAAGCAAAATGAAACCAAATAATTATACGGAAGAAGAATTGAATTTAATTATTTCAGAAAGAAAAGAAAGAATTATTGATAATGCTTCATCAATAAAATATGAAAATTATTACTACGTTCCTGTAAAATTAGATACTGGCGAACAAGTATGCTTTACAAAAGGTACTAAATGTATTGTTATACTGAGTTATCATGCTGAACTATGGTGTGAAATTGAAAATGTTTATTATAAATTATGTAAAATAGAAAAAAGAGAAACAGTTATGAAAAAAGAAAAAGAAAATAATAAACCAATTGAAAAGAAAAAAACTATAGTACCTAAGAATACTCCTTGGAGAAAATTTAAAATTAATACAAGAATTTAATGCAATAAAATAAGAATTTTTTAAACATCTTGGGTTTATCGCTTATGGTTTTCCAAAAAAGGAACTAAAATAAAGAACTTAGCCAATGACCAAGTTCCTTTTTTGTATAAACATATTTAAGTGCTCTGGTCGCTCCCCAGCGTTGCCATATCCCCTTAAATACGAAAATTAGTATAACATAATACTTCTATTTTGCAAGAAAAACAATGTAACATTTTTACTGATAAATGACGTATTATTTATGTAACATTTTTACTGATAATTCACATTTATGTAATTTTCTGATATACTATCATTATAGGGTAGATGATATTATGAATGAAAATGTTAAAAATAATGGAAAATTTTTGAGTATTGGTCTTTCACTTCTTTTGATACTAGCTTTTGGAGTTAGTTATGCTTATTATCAAGTAACATTAACTTCTAAGAATGATATTAATGTAACTGCTGGTACTCTTACTACGTCTTTTAATGAAGGAAAAGCCATTAGTCTTGCAAATAGTGAACCAATGAAAGATGCTGATGGATTAACAACAAATGGTTATACTTTTACACTTAATAATACTGGTGATATTCCACTTAGTTATAATGTTTATTTAAATATTACTTCACATACTCTTCCACTTTCTAGTATTAAGTTTTCTATTTCTGATAGTGATGCTTATATGAGTCCTGTGCTTCTTTCTAGTTATACACTTGATAATAATAGAATAAATATTAAGAGTGGAACGTTAGAAGCTGGTGGATCTCAAAAGTATACTATTAAGCTTTGGATTGATGAGGGAGCAGATAGCAGTACTTATTCAAAAGACTTTAATGCAAATATTAGCGTTGAAAGTACGCAAACGAATGTTAAGTAGAGGTTTTAACCTCTTTTTCTATTTGGAGGGATAATATGTTAGATGCTTCAAAAAATGTTTTAAAACTTATAGAAGATTGTGGATTTAAAGCATATATAGTTGGAGGATTTGTTAGAGATTATTTACTATCCAAGAAATCAAATGATATTGATATTACAACAAATGCAACTCCAAGAGATGTTTTAAAAATTTTTCCTAATGCAGATATTTCTAATGAAAAGTTAGGTGTTGTTACGATAAATTATAATGATGTAAGATTTGAAATAACAACATTTAGAATAGAATATGATTACGTTAATAATAGAAGACCAAGTAAAGTTTTATATACTGATAATTTGATTGAGGATTTAAAAAGAAGAGATTTTACTATTAATGCTATTTGTATGGATAATAATGAAAATATAATTGATCCTTTAAATGGAAGAGATGATTTAAAGAGTCATACGTTAAGATGCATAGGGAATGCTAATATGAAGTTTCAAGAAGATGCTTTAAGAATACTTAGATGTATTAGATTTGCAACAAGTCTTAATTTTAATATTGATGAAGAAGCACTTAATGCAATAAAGGAGAATAAAGATTTACTTAAAAACATATCTTATGATGTAAAGAGGCATGAACTTGATAAAATATTTACATCTAGTAATGCTATTTATGGAATAAAACTTATTTTAAATTTAGATCTTGATAAAAGTTTAGAACTTAATAATTTAAATAAAGTTACTTATACTGATTCTTTAATGGGTGTATGGGCTGTTATTGATACTTGCAAATATCATTTTACAAAGATTGAGTCTCAGGAAATTGAATCAATTAAAATGTGCTTAAAGCTTGATAATTCTGATCCTTATGTTCTTTATAAGTATGGTCCTTATTTTAATTTTGTTGCTTCTTCTATTAAGCATGATAATATTAATACTGATTTACTTTATAAAAATTTGGTTATACATTCTTTTTCAGATATAGATATATCTATTAATGATATTGTTAATATTATTAATAATAAAGATGTTTCTTTAAGTGATGTTAAAGCTGATATAGAAAAGCAGATTTTATATAAGAGTCTTACTAATAATCGTAAAGAAATAGTAAAATATATTATTTCAAATTATTAAATTTTGTGTTAGTATAGTTGAAAAGAGGTGATTATACATGGATAATGTCAGAGAAATTGTTAAAAATGGTAGTATTGTACTTCCTCTTTATTTGCTTAAAAATTATAAAGAACTTAATTTAGAATTAAATGAATTTATTTTTCTTATGTATTTATATAATAAAGGTAATAATATTCCTCTTAATCCTAAACTTTTTAGTGAGGAGCTTGGAGTAGATAGTAAGGAAATAATGATTTTAATTGATACTCTTTCAACTAAACATTTAATAGAAGATAAAGTTATTAAAAATGATAAAAATATAAGTGAAGAAGTTTTATCTTTAGATTTATTTTATGATAAGTATTCTAATTTAATTGTTTCAAATATAAATGAAAAAGATAAAGATAACACTGATATATTTGATTTTATTCAGAAAGAATTTGGAAGAACTTTGGCATCAACTGAATATGAAGTTATTAAAGCTTGGATTGATGATGGAAATAGCGAAGAAGTCATTAAAGAAGCTGTTAAAGAGGCAATTATTAATGGTGTGAGTAATCTTAGATATATTGATAAAATTCTCTTAGAATGGCGAAAAAAGGGCATTAAAACAGCTGCTGATGTTGAAAAAAATAGAAAGAATTATAGAAAAAAGGAAGAAGAGAGTGAAGAGAAGATATTTGATTATGACTGGATGGATGATTCTATAGATGAATAGAGAAAAAATAGTAGAAGATTATTTGGATTCTTTGATTCCTAATCCTTATTGTTCTTTAAATTTTAGTACTGATTATGAACTTTTAATTGCAATAGTTTTAAGTGCTCAGACAACTGATAAAAGAGTAAATGTAATAACTTGTGTATTATTTAATAAGTATAAATCACTTGATGCTCTTTCTAAGGCTGATATTAATGATGTAATTAGTATATTAAGACCTCTTGGAAATTTTAGAAAGAAAGCTTATTATGTTATAGAAATATCTAACATTTTACATAATAAGTTTAATGATAAAGTACCAAAGGATAGAAAGGTACTTGAGAGTTTTCCAGGAGTTGGCAGAAAGACGGCTAACGTATTTTTAATTGAATATTATAATGAAAGTTTAATGGCTGTTGATACACATGTTGAAAGGGTGAGTAAGAGGCTTGGACTTGCAAAAGACGTTGATAATGTTTTAGAGGTTGAGAAAAAGCTTTCCCGTAAGTTTGATAAATCAAAGCTTGGAATAAGGCATAAACAAATGGTTTTATTTGGAAGATATTATTGTACTGCTAAAAGTCCTAAATGTTCTTTATGTGGGCTTAAAAATATATGTAAATATTATAAAAAAAATATCACACTTAAGTGATATTTTTTTATGGAGTTTGATTTGAGTCAGTACCAGTTCCACTTGATCCATTATTTTTCTTTGGTAATGTAATTGTTACTGTGTCTCCATCTGAAACTTCATATTTATCTGCTGTTGCAGTACTAGAAGATACATCACATACGTTTGATTGATCACTAACTCCTACAAGTAAATCAGATATGTTTACTGTGTATTTTCCATTACCTTTTACTGTTCCTGTTTTTGTTCTTGGACTTGAATAAAGATCTGTTCCATTACATTTATATATTACTTTGTATGTTATTTGTTTTGTTTCTTCTTCAGCTTTTACTGAAATTTCCGCTCCATCTGATGCTAAAGCATTATAGCTTTCATATGTTGCAACTACTTTATATTTTACTGTTCCATTACCTGGATTTGTATCAGTATATGTTGTTCCATCTACGACTTTTAGAAGTGTATTTCCTCTATAAACGTTATAAACTATTTTTCCATATCCATTATTTGATGGGGCTGTAACTCCTGTCCAAGTAAGTACAACTTTTCCACTTGAGTATGTTCCACTTAAGTTTGTTGGATTTGGAAGTTTAACATCATCTTCTACATTGCTTGATGCACTATTTGGTAAGTTATCTTTTAGGAATAGTTCTGATACTACTGGACCTGTATATCCATCAGGTGCTTGACGTGCTGGATTGGTTCCTGAAATTATGTTTATTCTTTCAACTGTATCTGGCATTTTAAAGTCTTCTTTATTTTGTTCAAATGCATTTGCTAATGCTTTAAATTCTTTATCTTTTGCAATTGTTGCTGGTATATTTCTTAATACATACTGACTATTTTCATTTGAGTCATATCCATACCACATTGATATAACTGTTTTTGTTGTATAGCCAACAACCCATGAATCTCTTATTGCATCTGCTGGTAAGCCTCTTGCTTTTACTGTTGCATCATCAAAGTTTGTTGTTCCTGTTTTTGCTGCCACATTTTTAATTGAACCTCCAGTTAGTTGTACATCTTGAAGTACACTTGAAATCATATATGCTGTTGCTTCACTCATCATTTTTCTTTTTACTTCTTTATGTTTTACTGTTTCTCCCGTTTGTCTATAAGTAAAGTGATCAACTGTATATGGTTCATAGTATGTTCCACCATTTGAGAATGCTGCATATGCTGCGGCCATTTGCATTGGTGTTGCACCTGGAGAGAATGCTCCGATTGAATGTGCTTCAAATATTTTTGTTGGTTTTTTTGTTTCTTTTTCATTTTCTTTGCTTATACATAAATCTTTATCTCTATCGTATGTATAACCAGTATTGTTCTTTCCACATATTTCTGGTGTTATTCCAAGTCCTGTTACAAATTCTTTAATTTTGTTATTGTCATTTTTTTGGAATGCTTTTAATGCTGGTATGTTACGTGATGTTGATAATGCTTTTCTTAATGTTATAGCACCATAATATCCGTTATCCCAGTCACTTATTGATGTTCCATCTGAATATGAGTATGGTGTATCTTCAAATAATTTGTAACTATTATCACCATCTTGATATCCAAATGTTGACCATTTACCATATTCAAATCCTGGACCATAATCAAATATTGGCTTTGCAGTTGATCCTATTTGTCTAAATGCACTTGTTGCTCTTATTGTGTCTCCTGCATTTCTATTTCTTCCTGCACCTACTGCAAGTACTTTTCCTGATCCTGAATCAAGTATTGTTATACCTGTTTGTATTTTATCATCTTTCCATGTATAAGTTTTTCCACTTTCTACATCATTTACAATATCTTGTTTTGATGTATCTAAGTTTGTGTATATTTTTACAGATGTTGTTTTAGGATTAATTTCATATTTATCTTGCATTTCTTCAATTACTGTATCTATATAGTCTTGATATTTTCCACCTTCTCTTGATGTTCCACCTGATGCATCTTTTGTAAGTGATTCAACCGGTATACTATTTGCTTCTATTTCTTCATCTTTTGTTATGTATCCATGTCTTTCCATTAAGTATAAAACTGTTTTTCTTCTTGCTGCTGCATTTTCTGGATATGCTGTTGGTCTATAACTATTTGGTGCTTTAAACATTCCTGCAATTATTGCTGCTTCACTTAGGTTTAAGTCGCTTACATCTTTATTGAAGTATGCTTTTGATGCTTCTTCAACTCCATATATCATTCCACCAAGTGGGTGGTTATTTACATAAAACTCTATTATTTCTTCTTTTGTGTATTTCTTTTCTAGTTTGAATACTGCTAAATATATATCTGTAAATTTTCTTATTATTCCTTTAATTCCTGTTGACTCACTACTTGTAAATGCATTTTTTATAACTTGCATTGAAAGAGTAGATGCACCACCTGCACTTGATCTTCCCATTAACTGTCCAATTGTTGCTTTTGCAAAACGTGGAGCATCAAATCCATTATGTTCAAAGAATCTTGAGTCTTCTGTTGAAACTAATGCATCAACTAGTACTTCTGGTAGATCGTTATATGATACTTTTTCACGTTTCTCATCACCAAGACGAGTTATTTCTTTTCCATCTTTATCATATATAATTGATATTTCTTTTGTGTTTAAGTTATCAACATTAAATTTTGGTGCATTAATTGTTATATATATTAAGAATGCTCCAAAAAGTATCATTATTAATATAAATAGTGTTAGAAATATTATTAAGAATATGTTTAATATCTTTCTTTTCTTTGTATCTTTTTTTGTTGATTTAACAAGATAGGCAAGCCCTGATATTATAAGTAGCATTATTGCTGCACAAAGTGTTACTAAAAATCCCATCTTTAATGCGCATAGTGCAAGTATAAATACGCATATTACAAACCATGCTATCCATAGATTGCTTGATTTTTCTTCTTCTATTTTTTCTTTTTTTAAATTTACTTTTCCATATGTTTTTGTTTTACCTAAATTCTTTTCCCTTTTATTTATTCTTTTAGCCATTTTATATTCCTCCATTTTTTCTTAATGCTTCTAAGTAGTCTAGTCTTGGTTGATATTTTATTTTTATTTTATATCCTTTTTTTCTCATATATGATATTGGAATAGATTTTCTTTTATTTTCTTTCATGAAGTCAAGCAGGTCTTTTTCCATTAGAATAAACGTTTCTTCAAGACGTGTGAATCTTATTATTAAAAATGCTACTCCTTTATGTCTATATATGTTTTCTAGGTGTTTTAACTGATGTGAATGAATGTTTCCAAGTGGAAATGATGTTAAAGATGTTGTTTCTTTTGCTTCAAAGTCTATGTATTTTCCTTTATATATTCCATTATAGTCTGTTGTTGATGGCATATCAAAGTATGCTTCTTTTATTTTTCCTATCTTATAGTCAACTTTTACAAGTTTGATTGGAGTAGGCTTTTTATATATGTATGCAATATCTTTTTCTCTATAATAGGAATTTGTTACGTTCAAATCATCCTCGAGTCCCATACCTCTTTTAGTATAGTTTATTTTTGTTGTTTTATCATTTGATGTTTTATTTTTTATTCCTTTTTCTTTAACAATTCCTTCTGGGTACTTCATTTAATCACCTATTTAGTATTATACTATAACTTTTTAAATTTTACTATAAGTTTGATTGACAAATATCAATCCTTTTGCAATAATATTAATATAAAGGATTGGTGAGATATTATGTACCAAAATAAGATAGCTCTTACTGCTAAAGATATTTTAAATAAAGATTTTAAAATTGATACTAGGGGCTACAGATTAAAAGAAGTTGATCAATTTCTTGATATTATTATTGGAGACTATGAGCAGTTTAATAATATTATAAGCAATCTTGAAAAAGAAAAAGCTGATTTACTTGCAGAAAATATGAATTTGAAGCAGGAACTTAGAAGTGCAAAAATGCATGCTGAGATTGTAGAGAATAATACATCTGATGTTGGGGTTAGCAACATGGATTTATTAAAGAGAATTTCTAGACTTGAAAAGATTGTTTATGGTAGCAGATCAGAAGAAAATGATCCAAAAGATGATAGTGAAGACGAATAATTAAAGTAGTATTTTAGACAAACGCGGGAGCTCATTTGAGGCTCCTGAGGAAAGTCCATGCTCACACAAACTGTGATGTTTGTAACGATCGTGCTTAGGGAAAAAATAACCTAAGGTAGTGAAAGCTAACGACAAATTAAAGTGCCACAGTGACGATGCTCTATTTTTGTAGAGAGTGAAACGAGGTAAACTCCACGAGTGAGAAACCCAAATTTTGGTAGGGGAGCTTTAGCGAGGTAATTAAGAACCAGTGCTAGGGACTAGAAATAGTAGATAAATGTTTGTCGCCTTTTAAAGGTACAGAACATGGCTTATTAAATATTATTTTGTTATTAAAGAGGTGTTACTATTGAAGGACTTAGGTAATTATTTAAAAAAAGAGAGAATTGCAAGTGGTGTTAGTCTAGATGAAGCTGCAAATGATATGGGTATTTCGGTTACACTTCTTGAAAATATAGAACTTGGTAATACTAAAGCTTTTAAGGATATTTATGAACTGAGAGAACTTGTCAAAAAGTATGCTAAGTATCTTGGACTTGATATTAATATGGTTAATGATTCTTTTAATGATTTTTTATTTGAAAAAACTTCTAAGATTTCTCTTGAAGATATAGAAGAAGCTTTAAAGAAAGAAGAATTAAAAGAAAAAGAAGATAATAAGAATGTTAAAGTTATTCATTCACCTTATACCATTCCACATAAGAGAAAGCTTAATTTAAAACCTATTATTATTTGGCTTGCAGCATTTTTAGTTATTGTTTCTATATCACTTCTTGTTATTAGAATTGCTACACGTGAACCTGTTAGGGATTCTGAACTTAAATGTTCATGGAAGGAGAATGTTTATGAATTTACCTACTAAATTTACAGTTACTAGAATTGTTATGACTTTTATAATTATATTTATTTTACTTTTCCCATTTTATACTATTGGAATTACCATGCCACGTTTTTCCATTAATGGAATATTAATTAAGAGTGAATATATTATTGCAGGAGTTTTATTTATTCTTGCAAGTATTACTGATTCAATTGATGGTAAACTTGCTAGAAAAAATAATATGGTAACTGATCTTGGAAAGATGCTTGATGCTATTGCTGATAAGATTTTAGTTGATTCAGTTTTAATTATTTTAGCTTATCAAGGGTTTATTAGCGTACTTGTACCTGTTATTATTGTTTTAAGAGATATATTTGTTGATGCTATTAAGATGCAAGCTGCTAGTAAAGGAAAAGTTGTCGCTGCTATTAAATCAGGAAAAATTAAAACAGCTACTTTAATGATTGGTACTGTACTTACATTTTTCTATAATTTACCATTTGAACTTATTGGTATAGATGTTTCATCTTTTATGCTTTTAATAGGATGTATTATGTCTATAGTTTCTGGTATTGAGTATTTTGCAATGAATAAAAATTTATTCTTAGAAAATAATTAAATTACTTGAATAGTTAAAAAATTATGAAAAAAATGAAAAAAATTAAACTTTTTTCATTTTTTTGTGCATTTCTTAAAAGTTTTGTCGAATATTATATATAGGAGGGTATAAATATGACATAATTTTTAGATGAATAAAAAGGAAGTATATGCTGAAATATTAAATTAAAGGAGGTTATAAAGTTGGAAGAAAAATTTTATATTTGTAAAAATGATATAGCTATGAAGTATATCTTACTTAATAAAAAGAACTAGGATATACTAGAAACTATATTAAAAGAAACATTTAGTTGATGCTATTATAGAATTTAGCTTTATATATTTAGTGTTTATAATGATGAAGTTAAGGTGGATGAAAAGATAATAGATAATAAAACAAATATGGTTTATCAAGTAAATTTAACTTATGGATTAAGTAGTAAAGAAGAAATATATGATGAATATTTTGTACAAAATAAGAAAGAAAAGAAATGGATAGAAGATTTTGAAATAATAGAATTAAATATGTCAAAGATAACAAAAATGTGGTATCATAATACTTAGGAAAAGAGAAAAATATAAGTATCCAATGATTCTTGATTTAGATAAAGAGAAATTAGAAAAGTATTGTGAGGGTGATTCTATTATGGAAAAGTTTGAAAAAAATAGAAAGCACTGTTAGAGATGAGGACATCAAGAAAGGAAGAATAGAAGGCATAAAAGAAAGAAATTATTCAATTGCTAAAAATATGTTAAAAGATAATCTTGATTTTAGAATTATAGCTAAGTATACTGGACTTTCTGAAGATGAAATAAAGAATATTAAATTATAAAAAAATTTGTTATAATGTATTTTACAAGGAGGATTTAAGATGAAAAATAAAAATACAAATGTATCTGATAAAGATTTGGATGCAGTACTTGCAAATATTGAAAAAGAATTTGGAAAAGGGTCAATTATGAAACTTGGTGAAAATCCACATATGAAAGTTGATGTCGTTTCAAGTGGCTGCTTATCACTTGATATAGCACTTGGTGTTGGAGGCTTCCCAAAGGGTAGAATTGTTGAAATATATGGACCTGAATCTAGTGGTAAAACTACTTTTGCATTACAGGCTATTGCATCAGTTCAAAGAAATGGTGGTCGTGCTGCGTTTATTGATGCTGAGCATGCTCTTGATCCAGTTTATGCTGAAAAGTTAGGCGTTAATATTGATGAACTTTTACTTTCTCAACCGGATACTGGAGAACAAGCTCTTGAAATTTGTGATGCTTTAGTTAAAAGTGGTGCAATTAGTATTGTTGTAATTGATTCAGTTGCTGCTTTAGTTCCACAAGCTGAAATAGATGGTGAAATGGGAGATACTCATGTTGGACTTCAAGCAAGACTTATGTCTCAAGCTTTAAGAAAATTAACTGGATCTCTTAGTAAAACAAATACTATTGCAATATTTATTAATCAGTTAAGAGAAAAAGTTGGTGTTATGTTTGGTAATCCTGAAACAACAACAGGTGGAAGAGCTTTAAAATTTTATTCAACAATAAGACTTGAAGTTAGAAAGAAAGAACAGCTTAAGATGGGAGATGGAGTTGTTGGTAATAGAACAAGTATTAAAGTTGTTAAAAATAAAGTAGCACCTCCATTTAAAACTGCTGAAGTTGATATTATGTATGGTGAAGGAGTATCTAGAGAAGGAGAACTTATTGATTTAGGTACTGAAGCTGGTGTTTTAGAGAAGATGGGTTCATGGTATTCTTATCAAGGAGAAAAACTTGGACAAGGTAAAGAAAATGTTAAGGCAATATTAAAGGAAAATACTGAACTTAAAAATGATATTGAAAGAAAAGTTAGAGACTTTTATGGTATTCCACAAGACAATAATGTAAATGATGAAAAGGGCGGTGAAGAAAAAAGTGACAAATAGTTGCTTTTTTCATATTATATTGTAGTTATGAAAAATATTAATGAATTAATTAAATCTAATTTAAATATAAAAATAAAATCTATAGAAACTAATTCTAAAAATGTTAAGGATGGTTCTTTATTTGTTGCTGTTAATGGTTTTTTTACAAATCATGAAGATTTTATTGATGATGCTATAAGAAGAGGTGCAGTATGTATTATTGCTAGTAATGGATATAATAAAAAATGCAGTGTTCCTTTAATTAAAGTTGAAGATGTTAACAAAACTTTATTTAATATTTTAGATAAATTTTACGATAATATTTTTTCTAAATTTTTTATAGTTGGTATAACTGGAACTGATGGTAAAACAACAACATCATCTATTGCATCTGAAATAACTGATAGTGCTTATATTGGAACAAATGGTGTAAAGTATAAGAATTTTGAAATTAAGACTGATAACACAACACCAGATGAAGTTTCTCTTTATAAAATATTTGATAAACTTTATAAATTAGGGGCAAGAAAAGTTATTATGGAAGTTTCAAGTGAAGCTCTTTTACATGATAGATGCCATTCAATTACCTTTGATATTGCATGCTTAACAAATGTTTCTGAGGATCATTTAAATATTCATAAAAGTCTTGATAATTATATTGAATCAAAAGAAAAATTATTTAAACAAGTAAAAAAAGATGGTATTTCTATATTAAATGTAGATTCTATGTATTATGATAGATTTAAATGTGTAGTCAAATCTAAATTAATTACTTATGGTATTAATAATTCTGACTTTAATATTTCTAATATTAATTTGAAAGACAATTCGTTTACTATAAATGATAAATATAAAATAAAAAGTCATTTTCCTTTTGTTTATAATATGTATAATATTACTCTTGCATTTATAATTGGAATTAGTATGGGATTTAGTAGTTCTGATCTTATAAGAAAGATTTCTTTAGTTAAAACAGTACCTGGTAGGACTGAGAAAATTGATTTTGGACAAGACTATGCAATAATACTTGATTATGCACATACTTTGAATGCTATTCAGAATTTAGTTTTAAGTGTAAAAAATAAGTACAAGAGAGTATTTGTGGTTACTGGAGCAGCAGGAGGTAGAGAAAAGAAAAAAAGAAAAGAGATAGGTAAGTTCTTGCTTTCAAATACATATCTTACTATATTTACTATGGATGATCCTAGATCTGAAAGTGTTGACGATATAATAAATGATATGATATCTGAATCTAATAAAATTAATTATTTACGAATTAATGATAGATCTGATGCAATTAATAAAGGCCTTTCTTCATGTAAAAAAGGGGATATTATATTAATAATTGGAAAAGGAAGAGATAATTATATGGCAATTGGTAATAAAAAAATTCCTTATAATGATTTTGATGTTATAAAAAAATATTTTGAAAAATAATCTTTATTTTTAAAGGCTTTTAAAAGTTTATAAAAAATATGTTATTGACAAGGCTTTAAAACAATTTTACAATTGAAGTGGAATAGTAATTATTCTATGGAGGTAAAAATATGAAATTTAATTTACTTTCCATTTTACTTTTAGTTATTGGAGTAGGAGCAGGTGTACTTGTTTCTTACGTTATTTCTTATTTAAAAAATAACGATGCTTCTAAGAAGGCTGAAAAGATACTTGATGATGCTAAGAAAGAAGCAGATAAACTAAAAAATGATTTACTTGTTCAAAATAAAGATGAAATAGAGAAAATCAAAAATAGTGCTTTAAATGAAGTAAAAGAAAAAAAAGATGAACTTAAGAGAAATGAAGACCGCCTTTTACAAAGAGAAGCTAGTTTGGATAAGAGAGATGAACTTTATCAGCAGAGAGAGACTAATCTTTCTAAAAAAGAGGAAAAGCTTAATGATCTTTCTTCAGAAATTCAAGCTGAAAAAAGTAAAATGGATGACTTAAAGAAAGAAGAAGAAGAAAAACTCGAAAAAATTAGTAAACTTAGCAAAGAAGATGCTAGAAAAATCCTAATGGATGATGTTAAGAAAGATATGGATAAGGATGTTGCTGAGTATATAAAAGAAAGAGAAGATGAAGCTAAAGAGTCAGCAGATAAAACTGCTAAGGAACTCATTGTTACTTCTATGCAAAGATATGCTGCAGATGTGTCTTCTGAGCAAACAGTAACAGTTGTTAGTCTTCCAAATGATGATATTAAAGGAAGAATAATCGGAAGAGAAGGAAGAAATATTAGAACATTAGAGGCCGTATGCGGTGTTGACTTAATAATTGATGATACACCAGAAGCTGTAGTTGTTTCTTCATTTGATCCTTTAAGACGTGATATTGCTAGAACAACTCTTGAAACACTAGTTAAAGATGGGAGAATTCATCCAACTAAGATTGAAGAAGTTTATGATAAGACTTGTAGAGATTTTCATGATAAGATTATTGAATATGGAAATGATGCACTTTTCGAACTTGGCATTAGTAAGATGGATCCAGCACTTGTTGAGCTTGTTGGAAAACTTCATTTTAGAACTAGTTATGGTCAGAACTGTTTAGACCACTCAATAGAGGTCGGACAACTTGCAGGTGTTATGGCAGGTGAGCTTGGAGAAGATGTAACTCTTGCTAAAAGAGCAGGTCTTTTACATGATATTGGTAAAGCAATTGACCATGATATTGAAGGAAGTCATGTTGAACTTGGTGTTAATATAGCTAAAAAGTATCATGAAAATGATATTGTTATTAATGCTATTGCAAGTCATCATGGTGATACTCCTGCAACATCTATTATTGCAAATTTAGTTGCAGTTGCAGACGCACTTTCTGCATCACGTCCAGGAGCTAGAAATGATACTCTTGAAAATTATATTCAAAGATTAACAGGACTTGAAGAGGTTGCAAATAAGATTGATGGTGTTTCTAAGTCTTATGCATTACAAGCAGGAAGAGAATTAAGAATTTTAGTTGATCCTGAAAAGATAGATGATGCTGGAAGTCATAAGATAGCAAGGGACGTTAAGAAAGAAATTGAAGCAACACTTAAATATCCTGGTACTATTAAAGTAACTGTTGTTAGAGAAACAAGAGCAGTTGAGGAAGCAAAATAATTGTTTTTAAACAATTAAGAAAAAGAGATGATACTTATTTAGTTTCATCTCTTTTAATATCTAGTATTATTGGTAAAATTATAGGCCTTCTTCCTGTAAGATCGTTTATATATGGAACAAGATTTTTTGTTAGTTCTTGTTTTATACTCAAAAATGTTCCATGTGGGTTATCAAGTTCTTCTTTGATAACACGTTCTGCTACATATTCAATCTTTCTTAGAAGTTCTTCATTTTCATTTACTTTAACAAATCCTCTAGTTGTTATATTAGGTTTAATAAGAAGTTTTCTTTTCTTCATATCAACATTTATTATTACAACAAGTATTCCATCATTTGCCATTGATTTTCTATCTCTTATTACAGCACTTCCTATTTCACCAATTCTATTACCATCAACATAGATGTCATCACCTTCATAAGACTCACCACGTGTTATTACGTGATTAACTAAGTTAAGTGAATCGCCATTTTTAAGAATAAACGTATTTTCTTTTGGTATTCCACACATTATTCCAAGTCCTGCGTGATGCTTTAACATTCTGTATTCACCATGGAATGGCATTAAATATTTTGGATTTAGAAGTCTTATCATAAGCTTTAATTCTTCTTCATTTGCATGCCCTGATGTATGAAGGTCAGTATATGCTTTATTTGTATATACTCTAACTCCATTTAAGCATAGTTTATTAATTATTTTAGATATACTTAGTGCATTACCAGGTATTACAGATGAAGAGAATATTGCTATATCATCTGGCCTTAATTTAACGTATTTATGTGTTCCAGCGGCCATTCTTGATAGAGCTGCTAGGGGTTCTCCTTGAGATCCTGTACATAATATACATACTTCATATGGTTTATAGTTTTTTAGTTCATCTGCTGTAATTAGAAGTTCTTTGTGATCTATATATCCACCTTCTATGGAAATTCTTATATTGTTTTCCATACTTCTACCAAATACACAAATTTTTCTATTCTTTTTAAAGCATGTTTCAAATATATGCTTTACTCTATATATGTTGGAAGCAAAAGTTGCAATTATTATTCTATTTTTTGGATAGGCATCAAACATTTCATTAAGTGCATAGTCTACTTTAGACTCACTTGTTGAAAATCCAGGATTTAAAGCATTAGTAGAATCACTTATAAGTAAGTCTACACCTTTATGACCAAGCTGTGCCATTTTATATAGGTCTGCAACTGGTCCAATTGGTGTTAAATCAAATTTAAAGTCTCCAGTTGTAAATATTGTACCATCTGGTGTTGTAACTGCAATTCCATGTGCATCTGGTACTGAGTGTGTTACACGAGCAAACTCAACTTCGATTTCACCAAATTTTAATTTAGTATCATCATCATATGAATATAAATTATCATAACGAATATTTCTGTCTTCAAATTTTACTTTAATTAATTCTGTTGCATGACGAGGTGCATATATTGCAGGTATATTAACGCTTTGTACTAAAAATGGTATTGCACCAATATGATCTTCATGTCCATGTGTTATTATTAATGCTTTTATTTTACTTTCATTTTCTTTTAAGAAAGTGAAGTCAGGTAGTACATAATCAACTCCTAATAAATCACTTTCTGGAAAAGCTATACCGGCATCTAATATTACAATGCTATCTTTATGCATTACTGCATACATGTTTTTTCCAATTTCGCCTAATCCACCTAGAACAACAAGCTTTGTTCCAACTTGTTCTTCTTTATTCATTTTAACTCCTTTCCATCAAGAACTAACTGTGTATAATGATACCACTTTTTTTAATATTTGTCTATAAGGGCAAAATCAGTTATAATGTATTTAGGTGAAAAAAATATGTATAGATTTATGAGAATTTATGATTATAAAAATGATGATTCTTGCAAAATACTTATTGATAGAATGTGGCCTAGAGGTATTTCTAAAGATAAAATAGATTTATGGTTTAAGGATATAGCTCCTTCTAAAGAAATAGTCTTAAATTACCATAAAGATGGTAATTATTATTTATTTAAAGAAAGATATTTTAAAGAATTAGATGATAATAAAGAAATAGTTAATAAATTTAAAGATATTATTAATAGTAAAAATACTGTACTTTTATTTTCTTCTAAGAATAAACTTAATAATGCAACAGTTTTAAAAGAGTATTTAGAGAGGTTAGTATGAACAAGAAAGATGATATATGGGAGTTAATTGGAAGTTACTACTTTTGGACTAAGATTGTACCAAAGGTAGTCGCTCCAATTATAATTATATTAATTATTTTGATA
The DNA here is from genome assembly GCA_900319955.1 of uncultured Eubacteriales bacterium. Taxonomy (GTDB): domain Bacteria; phylum Bacillota_I; class Bacilli_A; order RF39; family UBA660; genus UBA2730. Next base: position 25,003 of record ONQM01000025.1, read on the forward strand.
ATTCTTATTTTGCAGTTGTCAAATAGTGGTATAAAAAGTTTAAAGTATAGAAGTGATAATAATTCTATTCTTGCAACTCAGTTTGTTGATAAAACTTATTCCTATGCAAAGAATGTTTATAACAAGGATGAATTTAATATAAAACTTGTAAGTGATAAAAATAGGATAGAGTATACTTTTAAAGATAAGAATAAGAATGCAAGTTCCTATGATCTTCTTGCTAAAGAAGAGCTTACTAAATTATATAATAAGTTAAAAGATAAAAAGTTAATTGATGATTATATATTTTCTGATATAGGCATTAGAACTATAGAATTAGAGTTTCTCTATCCAACTGATTATGCATTTAATTATTTAGGTACTACTGAAATAGAGTATGATGAAAAAACTGGTTTTAATAAAAATAGATATAATGAAGAAATGAATAGAACTATAATAACTGATGAAAGATTAAATAAAGTTATTAATAGAGAAGAGTTATATAATTATTATACGGGGAGAAATAAGTATGAGTGAGATTGATAAGTATGGACATTATGTTAATTATTAAGGAGTAGAAATTAATGTTAATACAGACAAGAATGGTAAAGATCATATAAGTATTTATGATAGTTGTCCAGCAGAAAATAAAGATCATGGTTCAATTCATGTTAATTATGATAGCAATACTGGAAAAGGTGAAATCACTGATACAACTAGTGGTAGTAAAACAACAACTGATACCCAGTGTTATTTAGCTACTGCCTGTATGAGACATCTGCAGAAAAAATTCGATGATAATTGTGATGAATTAACAACACTTAGGTGGTTTAGAGATAAATTTGTATCTAAAGAAGATAAAGAACATTATTATATAACAGCACCAATTATAGTGGAAGCAATAGATGAACTTAATGATAACAATAAAATATATGATTATATATATAATAATGTTGTAAAGTCTTGTGTTGAAGCAATAAAAAAAGGTGATTATGAATTTGCATATAATAAGTATAAAAATTCTGTTTTAACATTTGAAGAAGAGTTTGCAAGGCCAAAATTAACTGGAAAGTTTGTTAAAGTTTTAAAAAGAATAGGATAATATGTTAAAAATAAATAATATAGAATATGATGTGGTATCTTCTGAAATTAAATATGTTGATTCTGTGCATAATAAAGAAAAATACTATTCAATTTTAGTAAACATAAATATAGAACTAGATGGTAATAGTGGCTATATTAGGTTTTATATAGACAGATTCAAAAATAGAGATATTAATAATATTAAAAATAAAAAGTTTATTGACTTACCAACTAACTTAGATTCAAAAATAAATATGATTGAAATATTTGATACTAATAATTTTATTGATTTTATTGATAGTAAAGTTATAGTAGATTTTAAAAATGTTATTGATAATAAAATTGAAACAAAAATTATTATTAATGATGAAAGTATTAATTTAGAATATCAGGGATTACTTGATATTAAATAATAAAAAATTAGGAAATTATTAACATAAAAGGTAAAAACTATCAGTTTATTTCTGGTAGTTTTTATTATTTTCTTTATTCGCCAAACATCTATTTATTTGTTTCATCTTATAGTTTTTTAACTGTTTCTGGTTTATCATCTTCTGATAAATCATCACTAGATTTTAATCCTCAAAGTGATAAAACATATGATAAATTTTTATAGCTTTCTCTATAATCTTTTACAAGTGATGCAATATCTTTAACATTATTGCTAGGTGATACATTTACTAATTCATCATGCTCGTATATGCAGTCTCCATATTTTATTTTCCATAACTAGTCTTGCAAATATTCTAGCAGGTGATGTCATATACATAAAGCAACCTTTAATATTTATTCTTGGTGATAACATCATAACTTGAATTTCTTCAACTGCTTTATCTCCATTTAAGAATACTACTGTTGAAAATATTTTATGTTTAGATACTGCACCTTTAGCATTTCTTGTTTTTTTTTCAGTATTCACTAGCAGGTCCATTAAACCAAGATACATGTTGTGTAATCACTATAGCAAGATGCTGCCTTATCGTATAGACTATTATCTCTTGCATAACGTTCATATTCCATTAATTCACGAATTTTTATTCGGTCTAATACTTTTTCTTTATTTTGCTGATCTAGTGGTATCTTTCTAAAATCTTTTACTTCCATTTTTATCATTCTTTCTTAATTTATTTAATTTTACTCAATTATATAAATAAGTAAAGATTTTAAAATATCTTGATGATCTTTTATTTGATCAATATATTTACTTTGAAAGGTGTAATTTATTGTGAAAAAAATAAAAGTAAAATATCAAGATGTTAGTATTAGAATTCCAAAAGAAAAAGAAAGAAAAATTTATTTTATTATGAACTAAGAGATGATGAGGGAACAAGTTACAGAATAGAGCAAAGTGTAATTATAAATAATATTGGAAGTCTAATAATTGATAAGGATATATTAGGTAATAAAAAATATATTATGGATAAAGATTTAGATAATTTTGATCTTGAAGAGACACAAGAATTTTTTTGATACATCTTTGAAAACAAAATGACTTTTTTTAAAATTCAAAAAGTTGTTCAAAAATACTTAAAATTATGTTATTCTATAATGTAGTGAATTAAAGGTGATGTAAATGATCAAAGGAGCTTCAATGTTTTCTGGTGCAGGTGTTGCTGAAACATATTTTAAAGATGCAGGTATTGATATAGTTGTCGCAAACGAATTATTGGAAAATAGAGCAAGATTTTATAAGCATATGTATCCAAAGTGTAATGTTATTACAGGTGATATTAGAAAAGAAGAAATAAAAAAACAATTCATTAATTACATTGATGATGATGTAAAATTTTTAATAGCTACGCCTCCATGTCAAGGAATTAGTAATTTAGGAAAGAACAAAAATTTGAAAGATAAACTAAAAGATTCTAGAAATTTTTTGATTTTTGATACATTTGATGTGATAGATAAAAGTAATTTTGATTATATAATGTTTGAAAATGTTCCAGGCTTTTTAAAAATGAGATATCCTTATAATGGAAAGCTAGAGGGATTAATTGAAATATTAAATGAAAAATATAGTAAAAAATATAATATTGAATATAAAATATTGAATGCAAAAGATTATGGAGTTCCACAAAGTAGACCAAGAGCAATTATTAAAATGTATAAGAGAGGACTAAAGTGGTCATGGCCAAAAAAGCAAAAAGAAATTACTTTGCGCGAATCAATTGGTGATTTACCATCTTTGGAATCTGGTGAGGATAGTGGAATTAAATTTCATTATGCTAGGAAGCATGATCCCAGACATATTTTATGGATGAGGCATACTCCAACTGGATGTAGTGCTCATGATAATGATGAATTTTTTCCAGTAAAGAGAGATGGAACTAAAATAAAAGGATATAAAGCTACTTATAAAAGAATGAGTTGGGATGCTCCAGCCTCAGCAGTTACAATGAGAAATGATGCTATTTCTTCTCAAGATAATGTTCATCCTGGTCGAAGATTGCCTGATGGGACATATTCAGATGCTAGGGTATTAACATTATTGGAATTATTTAGAGTTTCTTCATTACCTGATGATTGGAAAGTTCCTTCTTGGGCATCAGATACTTTTATAAGACAGGTAATTGGTGAAGGTGTTCCTCCTCGCTTTACTTATAATATAGTGAAAGGAATTGATAAAGATGATTAAAGGTGTTTCTATGTTTTCTAGCGCCGGTATTGCTGAAACATATTTCAAAAAAGCTGGAATTAATATTACTACTGCAAATGAGTTGTTACCAAAAAGAGGAAATTTTTATAAATATTTATATCCGGAAACTGATATGATAGTTGGTGATATAAGAAAAGTAAAAAAAGAATTTCTTGATAGTATACCTAACGATGCTGAATTTTTAATAGCAACTCCACCTTGCCAAGGCTTTAGTACACTTGGAATTAACAAACACTTATCGCAAATGCAGGCAGATAGTAGAAATTATTTAATTTTTGATATTATTGATGTTATAAATGCAAAAAAATTCAATTATATTATGATAGAAAATGTTCCTAGATATTTAAATATGCTTTTTCCCTATAAAAATGATTTTAAAAATATAGAATATATATTAAATGATAATTTTTCTAAAAAATATAATATAGAAATACGAATTTTAAACGCAAAGGATTATGGAGTTCCACAAAGTAGACCAAGAGCAATTATTAAAATGTATAAGAAAGGTTTAAAATGGCCTTGGCCTAAAATTCAGAAGGAAATTACATTACGTGAAGCAATAGGAAATTTACCTTCTCTTGAGTCTGGAGAAGATAGTGGAATTAAATTTCATTATGCAAAAAAACATAATGAAAGAGATATTTTGTGTATGAGACATACAGCAGAGGGGTGCAGTGCTTTAAAAAATGAAGTGTTTTATCCCAAAAAAAAAGATGGAACTAGGATTAAAGGCTTTCATAATACATATAAAAGAATGAAATGGGATGCACCAGCTCCAGCGCGAACAATGAATAGTGGAAATATCGGATCACATAATAATGTTCATCCTGGCCGAAGATTACCTGATGGAACTTATTCAGATGCTAGAGTATTAACTTTGCGTGAATTGTTTATAGTATCATCTTTGCCTCCAGAATGGAATATTCCTGAAAATATAAGTGATACATTTATAAGACAGATTATAGGTGAAGCTATACCTCCTATGCTTGCTTATAACATTGTTAAATTGATAGGATGTGACAATAATAATGATTAAATTAAATCGAAGTAAAGATAATAAATGGATAATGCAAAAAAATATAAGTTCAAGTGACTTATTTGAGGTTTTTGTCGAAGCTATGAATAATCAAAATAATATCATAGATAATGAGTATTTGTTAACTCAATTTAAGAGAAAATTTTCTTATCGCGGTAGGAGTAATGAAGGAAGTTCAAATACAATGGGTGTTAGATTAAGTCAGGCATGTTTTTATATGTTAGGATACAAAAAAGGTAAAAATTTTTATCCAAGTCCTATGACAGATATGTATTTGAATAATAAAAATTACTCCAAAGAAAAACTTTTTTTAGTAAATTTATATTCAATGCAATTTCCTAGCCCATATAGTGATACTCCAAATAATTTTAAGATATATATAGGAAGATTAATAATTAAATTACTTTTAGATAAAAGAATAGATAATCGATTGTATATTGATGAGTGTATTTACTTTTTACCTTTTATGGAAACTATTAATTTTGAATTATATGAAGAGTTAATTTCAAGTATACTTGAATATAGAAAACTTTCCTATGATGAAAAATTAAAATTGTTTAAAAATATTGATATGTATGATGATTTGTTTGCAAATTGTGCTCATGAAATGAATTATTATTTTATAAGAATTTTTAGTGGCTTTGGTGTTTTTAATATTGTTGAAGATAAAAATCATAATCGAGGTAGAATTTTTTCTTTTAAACATGGAAAGGGGAGTACCTATAGAACTGATGCCTATGCATCACGAAAAAAATATAGCGGTTATATTGAATTAAATAGTCTTATTGTGAAAAATGCACATGATTTGGCAAGTAAATACTCAGCTTTTGATATGCCTGAATTGCAATCTAATTGTCTTTCAAGAGAAGAATGGATACGCGACTTATATGAATTTAAGCCACTTAAATTTATTTCAGTTGTTTTTCCTGCAGAAAGCAAAGATAGTAATGTTATTGATATTGTAAAAAATATGGTTTATCAATCAAGATATGGTTCAAGAGATGGTAAAACTTTTGAGAATAGTTTAAAACCAATTTTTGAATTGTTTAGGGAGAATCGAAATGTAGAAATTATTAGTGGCTCTGGAGACACTGACTTGTTGTGTGTGATGACTGAATTAAATAGTGATGAAAAATATAAGATTAATGTTGATGCAAAGACATCACATCACGCAACTGAACAAATTAATCCAATTAGGATTACAAATCATATAAAAAAGAACAATTCGAGGTATTGCATTATAGTATCTCCAAAATTTAGTCGAGGAGTAAAAACAGATATTAGTGGATTTAATATTGTCACAATTGAAGCTGAAACATTGGCTAATTATTGTTTAAAAGAATGCATAAACTCAAGTGATGGACTTGCAAATTATAGTAATTTGGACATTTACATAAAAAATGCACTTGGAACAGATATTACTCGTGCTGTAAATAATTATTTAGAAAATAATTACAATATTATTTAGAAAAAGTGTTATTCTAAAATTAATTTGATCAATTTAGTTAAAAAGTCATTTTAGTTTTTTATTTATATATGATAGATAAGAGCTTGTTGGAAGTAATGATGTGTGTAAATATGTTTTCGTATATGAAGATTCATTTATCCTTTGACTTTTAACCTGTATGTTTGAGATTGTAAATGTCAAATTATTTTTTGATTTCTTTATATAAAATAAAAATTATTGATGCTTTTAGTATCAACAGTTGATTTCAAATGAAGCATATATGTTAATGATAATATAAAAATGTGCAAAATGTGTACATTTTTTACTCGAATATATTTTTATCTTAATAGAGTGGATAATTTAATTGTCATTTCTTTGTAAAGGTATAGACAAATGTGTAATTTATTTGATACAATTTATTCGAGATATAATTTATGGATGTTACTTCCACAGACTTATACTGCTTTAAAGAGGGATTTAGGTGATGCAACTGTATATTTTATTTATGACATCATATTTTTGTTGGAGATACTACTAATAATATATCTTATTCTAGATAAGATAGAAGGATTAATCTACATTTTTCATCTTTTGAATAACAAAAAAAAGACACTTTTAATTAAGTGTCATTTCTAAAAAAATGTGAAGATACATCTAACCAGGACTATATCTCATTTTATATGTAAACAACTATATTATATGTATAATACAATTATTTATTCATAATGGAGCGATAGTTGAGTGGTTACACAACTTTTTCCCGTATGAGGATGATATATAAATCATCCATCTATAAATATTATAACACATTTTATTTTTTTTGAAATACTATTTGTTAGTTAAGAAAGTCATCAACATATTCTTCAATTTGTGTTCTTTTAATTTCTTGTTTATAACTATCAATTCTTTCATTTAAATAATTAATATGCTCTATATATAATAATTTGTCTTTTCCTTTAATTTTTGTTAGTAAAGATTGAATAAATTCTATCTTTTGTTCAATAATTGGAATTCTACTTCCACTCCATGATTCGGAATGGGAGAATAAACATACATTTTTGAATATTTCAATATTATTTGTATTATCTAACAAAAATAATATCAATTCTTCTTTTAAACTATTGTCTTTTTCTCCAATTACATAAAATAAATAGTAAATTTTTTCTTTGTCATTCTTAGATTCTAATATCTTATTTTTGAACCAGCCTATTTGATTATTTTTTATATTTTCATCTGTAGTTGATTCAAATAATGAGTGTAATCGCAAATATCCTAAGTTAGAATCAATTATTTTATTGTAATTATAAGAAATTATTTCATTATGTTTAGGATGAGTCCATATTTTTTTTATAATATTTTTGATTTTACCTGTATGATTATATCTATCTTTTTCGAGGATTTTGTTTAATAAATCATAATTATTTATGCACAACAAATATCCTAAATTACCTTCATAATCTCCATGGCATTCTACTGATTTCAAATATAATTCTTCAAGTAGCTTTTTATTAGCGAATGCATTATATACAATTTCAGCATATTCTTCATCAGCAAATGAAATTGTATAACATGAATACAAGCCAAATTCATCTTGCTCTAATATTTCCTTCGTATAATTTTCTAATAATCCCTTATTGTACTTAGAATATTCAATAACACTTTCGATTGATAAAGTATATTTATTAGTAGTATTTTGATTTTTTATAAAATCTTTTACTATGAATATATATTTTTTATTATGATAGTTATTAAGTATACATGTTAATAAGTAATATTTCTTTGTTGTAGTACTTTTTATTATATTATCTATTATTGCATCTAATAAATCTTTATCTAATATATCTCTGATAAAGAACAGTCCGTTTACAAATGGACAGTCTTCATATAAATACGATTTAAAAATATCTTTGAATAAAGAAGCGTCTTTTGCTATTAAATATTTAAATAAGATATCCAATGAACTTTGTATTTTCCAGTTGTCAACTTTTATGTTTTGTTTTTCAACTTTATTTAAAGTTTGAAATATTTTTGTGTAAGATTCTTTATTTTTGTTTTCTAAAAATTGTATTAACTCTTTATTTGATTTTCCATAATCATATTTTTCAAATATATTTATTATTAAAAATTCTGGACATTCTTTATACTTTTCTAATGATATTGGTATATTTACTTTTAATTTTTCACATTTTAGTTTTAGTAAGTATAATATTTTGCCCTGTGTTATAGAAATATTTTTCCAGTTAATAAAGTAGTTTTCATCTAAATATTGTACATCATTTTTTAATATTTCTATTTGATCATTGCCATAGAACCAGATTGACTCATTTAATAGTATTTTATAATTACATTTATTTTCATCGCATAGCTGAAATACAATATCAAATAGTTTTTTTCTGAATAAGAAAACATTTTCACTTTCTTGCAATTTTAGTGTAATAAGATTAATTGTTCTTGCATTTTTTCCCTGTTCACTAATATGAAATTCTAATTCTAGGCAATATAGTAAAGACTGTTCTAATAATATATGATATATATCTTTCATTTTAGAATTTTCTTCTTCTTTATACTTTGAATATAATATACTAGTAATTTCAACTTCTAATGCAAAGCTAGGATATAATTCTTTTACTAGCCAATAATCTTTAAGGCTTTTACATATTTCATTATATAATCCTGGCTTTTTTTCAAGATACGACAATAGTAATTCAAAAGACATTTTTAAATATTCTGTATTTTTAAAATCAGATATTAGATTTAATAAACCATCATTTAAGTAAACATTACTATTATATTTAATTTCTTCAGGAAGTTCCTCTTTGGTATAACTGTCAATTTTATTTTTAATTTTAAGTAATGCCTTTGAAGGGTTGACATTGTGAAAATATTCTACAAATTTCCAATCATTGTTATAGGTTTCTTCATTCCATACTTCATTTATTTCTGCTGTTATGTAATTAAGTGTTTCTTCATTATAAAATTGTTCATTAATCATATTTATTGCATTAATAAATTTATTAATAAAATTAGGGTATAGTTTCTTTAACAAATCTGAAATTGTAATTGTTTTATCAACAATTAGATATTTGCATAATAGATAATTAGCAAAATTTTGATCACAAATTTTTAATGCATCTTCATTAAAATAGTCAATTAGTTCCATATCCCTTAATTTTTTAAATTCATTTACATCGAAAATTTGCAAATCACTTAATATTTTTTTTACAATTTCATTAGAAGTACTTATTGGAGATAGTAATGAGATGTAGAATAATATATCTATTTCATGAGATGATATATTTTTTTCTTTAAAAATACTATCGTAATAATTTTTAAAAACATCATACACACTATTTAAAGATTCTATCTTTCCGTCTCTAACAGCAATAAAACTCATTATTGCTAGTCGCGGATTGCCATTTGCTATTTTTAGTATTTTTTCTTGCCAATTCTTATTTTTAACATTATAATTTTTTTCTAAAATATCTATAAGTTCTGAATCTTCCATTTTATTTAATAGATAAATATTCGGTTCAATACATGCATTTAATTTATTTAGAACATCATCTAGTAAATAATCTCTAACAGTTGCAACTATTTTTATTTCTTCATTTTTATTAGTTATTATTAAATCAATAATTGAGTTTAATCCATTAAGATTATTAATATCATCGATAAATATAATATACTTTTTATCATTTTTTATAGATGTTTTTATATCATCATATAAATTTAAACCATTTATTCTAATGCATAATGGAGTGTAATTATCTTTTTGTTCTAGTTCTTTTAATATTTCTAATGAAATTTTGGTTTTACCATTGCCTGGCTTCCCAGATATTATTGTCATTTTTGAATTTATAATATTTTTGTAAATTAAATCTTTATCTTTTCTATATATAAAGTCTAGCTCTAAAGGTGAATTAATTGAAAATTTATCATAACGTTCTATAAAAGTTTTAATATCACTAATTTGATTTGTATCTATTGGGATGTTTAAAAAGTCATATGCAAGCCCTTGATAATTTTCACAAATATCATGTGCCATTGAATCTATATCTATTAATGTTATTTTTATACCAGGTGCCAAATTTCTTAATTTATTATCATCGCCTGGCTTTATATTTGTATTTGTATAAAAGCAAATAATTTCTTTTATTTGTTCTTTTTTTAGTCTTGTTTTTTTTTCATTACATGCATCTTTAATATCTTTTTCTAGCTTTCCAACTGATTCTTTTTCTACTGTACCATACATTAATAAAGTGTATTTTTGATTTTCATCAACTGAATAAGAATCTGGAATACCTTTGGTTGTTTTATTTGTTCCTTCTTTACTTCCTAAGTCATGCATATTACTGAATTTGAATCTTTTAATACTATATTCTGAACAAAGACGTTGGTATTCTCCTGGTCCTAAACCTAATATAGCACTTTGAATTTCTAAAAATTTAGACATAATTACCATCTCCCAACAAAAAAAGTATCATTCTATTGAATGATACAAAAACTATTATAAGTATAACATATTTTTAAGAATTAGTCTTCATTCTCAATGATTTTTGTGAATAATTAGTAATAATGTCAGTACATTTGTAGTCGAATAAATAGTAAAAATGTCAGTAAAATTACTGGCCATTTTTTTATGCAACAATTTATGAAAATGTCAGTATTTTGATATAATTAGTCATCGTATCAATTGATACAGAAAGGAGATATTGCACATGAATAATAATGAATTAAAGAAATATAGTGCAATAAAAGATTTAGTCGATGGCAAAAAAAACATTGAAGAGGTAAAATTTGAACTCAGTATGAGTGATAGACAAATTTATAGGCTAAAAAAGAAATTTAAGGAAGAAGGGAAAAAAGGATTCATTCATAAAGGTAGAGGAAAGAAAAGTAATAAAAAACTTGATAACAAAATATTAAAAGAATTAGAAAACCTATATTTGACAGAATATTATGATTACAGTATTGAAACATTTTACGAAGAAATTAAAAATAATTATAAAATTTCATATGATGCAATTTTAAAAGCATTTAAAAAGGATGATATAATATCACCCTATGCCCACCATGGCACATTAAAATTATATAAGGAAAATATGGAAAATGCAATTAAAGATAATAATCAAATTGATGAAGCTAAAGTAGAATTATATGAAACTAGAAAATTGGAAGATGAAAAAAAACATATAAGAAAATCAAGTAATTTATATGGCTTTGGTCAAGAAGTTCAGATGGATTCATGTTTTGATGTATGGTTTGGTGATATTGTATCAGCACTTCATCTTGCAATTGATAAAGGAACAAAGAAAGTTTTATCAGGTCAATTCGAATATGAAGAAATTAATGAAGGGTATTATATTATTCTTTATAATATGATTATTAATTATGGTATTCCTGCAAAAATTAAAACTGATAATAGAAATTCTTTTTCAAATCAAGATAATGAAACTGATACTACTCAATTTGGTGTAATATGTCAGGACTTAGATATAATTTTAACAACATCAAGCAATCCAACATCAAAAGCAAATGTTGAAAGAGAAAATGGAGTTTTTAAAAGAAGATTAAAAGCAGAACTAAGACACGAAAATATAACAAATATCAATGATGTTAACAATTATTTAAACGAAACTTTCATTCCAAAAATTAATGCTAAATTTTCTTTTATGATTAATCATAAAAATTACAAAATGAGAAAAAACAATTACACAAATGAAGAATTAAATTTAATCATTTCTGAAAAATACAAAAGATTAATTGATAATGCTTCTGCAATTAGTTTTAAGGGAGAATATTATGTGCCAGTCAATAATGATACTGGTGAAGTTGTAAGTTTTAAATTCAGAACCGAATGTACTGTTATTATTGCATATAATTTGGAATTATGGTGTAAGATTGAAAATACTTATTACAAATTAGTTAAAGTTGAAAAAAGAGATACTACCATGACTAAAGAAAATGAAAATACAACAACTCATTATACTTATACACCACCAAAAGAACATTCATGGAGAACTAATATGATGCTAAAAAAAGAGTCTGAACTTAAAGATAAAGAAAAAGATAAAAAATAAAAGAGTTTATCGCAGTTAGATTTCCAAAAAAGAAGCATAAAAAATGGAGTATGAAATAAATCATACTTCTTTTTTGTATAATCATCATTTGATGCTCAGGTCACTCTCCAGTGTTGCCTTATCCTCCAAATGACATATATTATTATATTCTAGCCATTTATAAATCTCAACTGCCATTTTCATAAATTATTGACTAAACGTATTATATAAGCTACTGACATTTTTATAAATTAATGACTGCCTTTTTTACTGACATTTTTACTAATTATTCACAACTTAGTCAACACTATTTTATGCAATTTAATAAAAAATATCACTAAATATTACTAATAACGATACATTTATTTATAAAATAAAAACTATCGATACATTTGTATCGACAGTTGATTTCAAATGGAGCGGTTAAGCAACAGCTTACGAACTATAACGCTCTCTTTCTAAAAATATTATATATGAAATCGTATTAAATTTCAATGGGAGTATGTTAATATTATTCAAAATATAGTATAATATTCTTGATATTTTTAATTTAAGGTGTAAAAAAATAGAAGAAAGGAGTTTAATAAAATGAAAGATTCTTTTTTAAAATTAATATTAGATTTTATTAAAAGATATCCGCAAAAATATGAAGGAAAAATCGGATATACATTTGCAGGAAGTATATCGCTTAATTTATTAAGTTGTATTAGTGGTAATACAATAAATATGTATTCATTTAAAGATTTTAAATTAGAAAAAATTAAAACTTTAAAAGTAGATAATATTTTTAAAAACTTTTTCCGTCCGATATCGGATATAGATATTGAAGTATATCAAGAAGAAATATTTAAAACTGTTGATTATAAAAATAAAATTTTGAATATGAATTTTGAATTTGAGAATTATTCAAGTTGCTTTAACCAGAATATTGATAAAATATATCTTGACTTTTTTAATTCTAAAAGTGATTATATTTTTGAATTGAAAGTGAATAATATAAGCATTTGGATTGATGATTTTCGCTTAAATTATGGTTATCGATTAAAAACACTTACAAATCTGCCTAATGAAAGATTTAACATTAATCATCCAAAATATAAATATACTATCAGTAAATATAGTCATGATATTGATTATTTATATAAGATTTTTATTAAATGCTTTGGAAAAGAAATGACTGGTAAATATATAAAAAAATCATTGCACAGTTTTTCTAATGATGTTGTAATGGCTCCTAGAGATTTAAAAATTAATAGTCTTTTAAAAAAGTTAGAAATGCTAAATATTTCCAAATGTTCTAAATCTTTTTTATATAATGTTGTAGAAACGTTTAAAATAGAAACATATAATACGCTTTTTTTTAATGAAAACATATTCTTATTAAATAGATTTAATGATGTTCAGACGATAGAGTTGATTAAATTAGGTAAAAGTAAAAATAACAAATATAAGATAAAAGAAAATAATCAAATTTACTTACTAAAAACAAACGATTTTATAACTGAAAAAGAAACTATTAATTTAGTTAATGTCATAAAAAGAATAAATAAATTTTTACCAGAAAATACACAAAATTTGGAATTCTATGGTTATTCGAAAGAATTAAAAAAATCTTTCATTGCTTATAAATACATTATGGGTAAAAGTTTAAATGAATGTAATAATCAAGATTTATATTCTTTAGGTATTAATGCTGGTAGAATATTATCTAAATTTCATCAAATTCCTACTATTGGATTAAAATTGAAAAATGAAAGTAAATTTTTAAATAAAATTAAAAAGTGTGCCGTTAAAGACAAAACAGGTGAAAACACTATACAAAGTATTATTAAGTTTATTAAAAATAATAATTTTAAATTGGGTAAAAACAAGGTATTACTCCATAATGATTTGAATTTAGGGAATATTATTTTATCTAATAACAAAATAATATTTATAGATTTTGACAATTGTGTAAAAGGAGATTGGTTCATAGATTTTAAAAAGAAAATACGTAATAAAAATGATTTTTTTGAAGGATTGTTTAAAGGGTATTCTAAACATGAACCATCTTTTGATAAAAAAATTAATCTTATATTATTTTTATATGAATACTATTATATGAAGAATTTACCTGTTGAAATGACTAGAAGAAAAGTTGATATTTTAAAACGTCATAAAGAATTTTTAGATTATTTTTCAGATTTGTTATAGGTTAATTGTCGAGGTATTCATAATTAAAATGAGGTGATTATAGTGAAAATAATGACAATATGTGGAAGTTTAAAATTTCAAAAAGAAATGATGGAAATGGCTGAAAAAATGGCATTAGATGGTAATTGTGTTTTAACACCTACTTACCCTGTATCTAATAATTTAAATATAACTGATAATCAATTGAATTATTTAAAGGAAGCCCATTTTAAGAGAATAGAGTTATCTGATATTATACTCGTAATGAATGTAAATAATTACGTTGGAGAAAGTACAAGTTTAGAAATAGAGTATGCCACAAAACTTGGAAAGGAAATAATATATTATAGTGATTTAATTAAAAATTGAGTTGGAAAAATCCAACTTTTTATTTGCAATAATACATCCCACTATTTTTATAAATTATATTAAATTAGGATATACATAACCCTAATAGTTTTAAAGGTAAAACTATTATTACAAACTTGTTTTGGGATTGATTTTGCAAGTGCGAAATAAGTTTGGTACCACTACAAACATATATTTTATATAGGTAAAATGTGTGTTGTGGTACCATCTTCTTATCCTGATAAAAAAATACCATAATAATTATGGCATTTTTGGGATAAATAAGACTTCATCAACAAACTTATTATCTAGTATAATTGCTCCAACTAATACACCTTGATTAGCTACTAGATTATTTATTATATCTTTGTGATCTTCATGAATATTATGATTATTATTTAAGTAATCTTCTACACTAATTGAGTTATAGTTTTCATATAAAGTTAATAATGTATCCATATCTTTAATTTGTTTATATTCAAATCCTTTATAGTTTTCTCTTAAAGATAGCATTAAATCATTTAAAAACTCATCAGCATTTTTATTAAAATATTGTTTCTCAAATTTAATGTTTGTTATTTCTATAAAATATTCTTCATCACGACTAATTTCTATTTGTCTTATAAATTTATGTAATATTAATTTTTTAGTTTCAGGATCTAACTTTAACCATTTTTGATAAATAGGTAATTCCTTATTCATTAAATAATTGTTTAAATTAGTATTATTAAAAGAATCTATTAATTCTATTTTAATGTCTAGTGGTTCTTCATAATTTAATTCTTTTTTCTTTGCTTCAAGTTCTGTAATTTCATTTTTAATCATTTCATTTTTACGATTAATAGTTTCTACATCTAAACTACTAGAAAGATATAATTCAACTAATTTTTCTTCTTGTTGTTTTAGTTTTTGAATCGCTTTTTCTATATTCTCAAAATCTTTATTAGTATCTATTTTAGGTTTAATAATATTCTCTGGATTTTCAGTCATATAGATTATTAATTCATTTAATAATTTAGATAAAGTTCTTTCTAATCTATCACAACTATAATGTAATCCTTTACCAATACATTTTTTGTTCTTACAAACTAGAAAATAATAGTCTTGATAACCATCTTTAGTTTTCTTATGAGAAAAAGTAGAACTTAATATATTTCCACAATGAGGACATACAACTAAATTAGAAAATATATGAGTATGTTTTCCATAGTTCTCGTGACAATTTCTTTTTATTTGTTTTCTAGATTTATTCCATATCTCTTTACTAATAATTGGTTCACAATAATTCTCAATTATTAATTGTTCTTCTTTTTTACGATTATATTTACCAAATCTAAATGTACCAATATATATTTCATTATCTAATATTTTACACACTCTAGAATCAGACCATTTTCCTCGTTTTAAATATCTATTTTCATTTCTCATTTTTTCAGCTATTTGTCTATAAGAAATTCCATCAACTGACATATTAAATTAAATATATCTTTAACAACTTCTGCCTCAATAGGTTCTATTTCTAAATGTTTAGTTACTTTATCTCTTGTATAGCCATATGGTGGTTTATTAGGGTGTTTATGCTCAATAGCCATTTGTTCTAGTCCTCGTTTAGTTCTAGCACTTATTTCTTTTCTTTCTCTTTGTCCAAAGGCTAAATTAAGTCCAAACATCATTTCTCCATTAGCAGTAGATATATCAAATGGTTCAAGTGTTAATTCAATTCTTACATTGTATTTATCGCATTGATGTAGTAACCAATATCCATCATAACCATCTCTTGTTAATCTGTCTGTTTTAATAGCTAAAAGAATATCAATTTTACCATCTTCAATATCTTTTAATAATCTTTGCATTTCAGGTCGCATTAAGTTTTTACCAGAGTATCCAGCATCATTATATATTCCAACTATATTATAATTATTTTTATCAGCATATTCTATTAACATACGAAGTTGTGAATCAATAGAATATCCATTATCTCTTTGTTCATCAGTTGATACTCTTACATATATAGCAACTTTATTATACATATTTAACCTCGTTTTCTATTAAATAAGTTCTTTCTTTAGTTTTTTATAATAGACTTCAAATTTATTAAAGTCAATTCCTTATTTAGGGAATGAATTCTAATAATTTGCTATATATGCTTTTAATTCATTTTTGTTAAAAGTTTGTTTTGTTTGATGATTTATAAAATTATTTCCTTTAATTCGATCTTCTGGATATTCGTAAAATTCAATTATTTTAGTTTTATAAAATAATAAATATCTTATAGGGATAATAGTTTCAATATTAGTAGGTTCAAGTACATTTATTTTGCCACTAGTTATTTGTATCTTATATGGATGAGTAGAACTAATTGCCTTTAGTGTCCTTTGACTTGGATTTAATTCTTGTAATAATTTTACTTTCATAGAAAAAAGTGCCTCCTTTCTACAAAAGAAAACACTTTGAAAAATAAAAAGTACATCATTTCTGACGTACTTTGAATTCAAATGGAGCGGATGATGGGAATCGGACCCACGTCAGGAGCTTGGAGGGCTCTTATTCTACCATTAAACTACATCCGCATTTCAGTTGACAATTAAAAGTAT